>DASUGK010000091.1:0-3502 GCA_036274075.1 Steroidobacteraceae bacterium
GCGCCGGGACTCCACCCACGGCGGTACGTCCCTGCTTGCCAGCAAATGCGAAATCTCCCTGGCTTGGCTGGGAGAAGAATCGGGACCCCGACGCCGCGCTCTTCTCTTCCCACCCCGTGGGCCGACACCCCCCGTTTGCCAGTGCGCGGAACCGGACTTGCCGTGACAGTGGGGCGGACGGCATATGCGCCTATCATGAGGGCGCGGGCCGGGACTACCGAATTCGCAAGGCACGAAGCCGTCCCCGACCGAGTCATGGCGAGTGCCAACGCCCAGCCGATTCCGCGCCCGAATCATGGACCAAAGAGCGGCGGCCCTAACCTTGCGCAACAACCATCGAAGGGCCGGCGAAAAGCGCACTCATGATAGGTGCATGTGCCGGCCGCATCACCACCACCGCAACCCCGTCCCCGTTTGCTAGGAAACGAGGAATGTCCCCATTAACCATTAACGTTGGCGTTGGGAGGAGGCGCTGGCGGTGAGGCTGCCGTGGCGGGCGGTGTTGTAGATCTCGACGCGGTCGCGGCCCTGGGTCTTGGCGACGTACAGCGCGATGTCGGCGCGGCGCGCGATCTGGTCGAACAACACGTCGCCGCTTTCGTAGCTGGCCAGTCCCATGCTCAGCGTGACCGTCACGTCCTGTTCGTCGACGCGCAGGCGCTGCTCGCGCAGCGAGTTGCGCAGGCGTTCGGCCGACTGCCGTGCCTGGTCCATGCTGGTGTCGGGGAACAGCACCAGGAATTCCTCGCCGCCATAACGTCCGAACACTTCGCGGGTGTGCAGGGCCGAGCGCAGCGACGCGGCCAGGCGTTGCAACAGCTGGTCGCCGACGGCGTGGCCGAAGCGGTCATTGATCGACTTGAAGTGATCGAGGTCGATGAGGCCGATGACCAGCGAGCCCTTGGCCTCGCGCGCGCGTGACAGGAATTCCACGGCCTTGCGCACCACCGCGCGGCGGTTGAGCAGCCCGGTGAGCTCGTCGCGTTCGGCGAGGCGGATCAGCTCGGCGCGATGCCGGCGGTTGGAGAGCAGGGCGTAACCGAGGAAGAACGCCGTCACCAGGCCGGTGAGGCCGGCGATGGCCACGAGCTGCGTCGTGCGCGTCTGCGCATTGAGCCGTTCCTCGGCGATCTTCTTGTCCTTCTCGAGCAGCGCGATCTTCTGCTTCTCCTGGTCGTTCTCGAACTGCACGCGCAGCTGCGCGACTTCGCGGATGCGATCCAGCGTGCCCTGTTCGCGCATGCGGCGCAGGTACTCGCCCTGGTCGTTGAAGGCCGCCGGGTAATTGCCCACCGCGGCGTGCGCGCGCGAACGCAGCTCGTACAGCTCGGCGATGTCGTCGGCCGGTTGCGCGCCGCCGGGCGCGATGGCGCGGTCGAAACTCGCCACGGCCTCCTTGGAGCGTCCGAGCGCGAGGTACAGCCGGCCCCGCAGCGCGGCCAGCGTGCGGTAGTCGTTGTCGTCCATGCCGCTGGTCTGGCTGAGCGTGACCTCGGCCCGGTCGCACCATTCGCCGGCCTGCTTGAGCGAATTGCGTTCGATCAGCACGCTGCACAGGGTCATCTGCGAGAGGCCGGTGCCGACGCGATCGCCGATGGTCTGGTGGATCTTCAATGCCTCGTCCGCGGCCATCATGGCTTCGTCGAGGCGGCCCGCGGCCTTGAGGATCTTGGCCCGCCGGTCGAGCGCGGTGGCCAGGCGGATCTGCGCGTTCTGCTCGCGGAAGAACGCGATGGTTTCATCGACCAGCGCCAGCGCCTGCGGATAGTCGCGCACCGAGAACTGCGCCATCGAGAGGCGGCCGGCGGCAACCATGGCCTCTTCACGGCTCGCGTGACGGCGCAGCAGCGCGTAGGCGCGCAGCAGGTCGTCGAGCGCCTGGTCGGGATTGCCGTCGCGGAAATTCAGCCAGCCGCGGTCGCGCAGCAGGCAGCCCAGGGCGAGCGGGCGATCGCCCACCGCGTCGACCAGGCGCGTCAGTTCCACGGTCGCTGCATCGATGCCGCCGACATTGGTGCTCACCAGCGCGCGCACGTTGCGCATGCGGATCGACAGGTCGGACATGTCGCCGGCGGGCAGCAGCGCGAGGCCCGCATCGGCATGGTTGATGGTCTGCCGGCTGAAGCCCAGCTGCCGCGACGCATCCGCGGCAATGGCGTGCAGCGCCGCGCGGCGGGTCGGTGGCATGTCCACGGCGGAGGCGATCTGCGCCGCGAGTTGCGGCAGGGCCGTGGCCGGGTCGCGGAACGCCAGTTCTTCCATGGGCGCAAGATCGCCCGTCTGCGTGCCCACGCAGGCCGCATGTGTCATGGACGAAATCGCCACCAGCCCTAGCAGGCCGGCGATGCAGTGCCGGATTGTCCCGGTGTTCCTTCGGCTCACGCCGCGTAGTCTACGCGCCCGACCCGCCGGCCAGTCAGCGTTGTTTTACTGATTCCTGTTTCTGTGCGGTGATACCGCTCGCAAGTGGCACCGTGTAATAGCCGAAGGCAAGGCCCTCGGCCATTTCCATGGTCACCAACACGCGTAAATGATCCGGGCCCGCGCCGGAACGGGTCACCGAAAGTTGCTGGCGATACGCCGTTTTCGCGCTGGCTTTCTGCACGTCGAGCGGTTTCGCGGCCACCTGCAGCCCTGGCGCGTTCTTCAATTCCACGTGCAGCTTCGCGCCCGCCACGCGGGGAATTGCGGCCAGGTGCACGGTGACAGGGCGTCCAGCGAGCGCATCGCCGTCGACCTGGTAGCGCAATTCCACCGGCACGCTGATTTTCGCGCCTGGAGTAGCTACACGCATGGAATCGAGAGAAGGTTCCATCGCCGTCGCCGTGGGCTTCGGCACGGGGGACGGCTCGGTCGGCGGCGGCGGCTCTGGTGCGGGTGATGGTGCAGGCTCTGCTGCATCCGCGGGTGGCGCCTCTTCGGAGGGTGCCGGCACGGCCTCGTCCGCGGGGGCGGGTGTTTCGGCAGGCGCCGGCGGCGGCGCGGCCGGTTCGGGCTGAGGCGCCTTGCCGCAGGCCACCATGAACAGCGCGAGCAAGGACGCGCCAATCGCGAGACGGAGTTTGTTAGGGGACATGGCGCGCATCCTCACGGGGAGGTCACTGTGACGGTGATGGTGTAGTCGCCGGGCATACTCGACGTGCCCTGATCTGAATCGCACCCGTTGGCGCAGTCGTACACGTCGATGATGTAGGTGCCGGGCTCGGCGTTTTCGATGGTTTCCGTTTCCGGATTTTCTTCCTTCGGACCGAAGCCTAGTGCCACCACCTCTCCATTGCGCCACACGATGAAGTCCGTGTCCTTGTCGACGCTGGGGTTCGAGGAGTTCGCCGTGATGGTGAGGTCGGTCTGGCTATTGACCGTGAAACGCAGGTAGCGCCGGCTGCCGAGCGTGTTGTACGTACCCGCGTCATCGACGTTCAGCACCTGCACGGCCGGACCATTGATGGTGATGTCGGTGTACAGCGGCAGCGCGGCGGCCGCGGCGACTGTCGAGGGGAAG
>DASUGK010000092.1:0-3778 GCA_036274075.1 Steroidobacteraceae bacterium
TTCTCGGCGCGGACCTTCACGCCTTCCTTCGCCTCCACCGCCTGGTGCAGGCCGTCTGACCAGCGGCGTCCCGGCATGGTGCGGCCGGTGAACTCGTCGACGATGATCACCTCGCCGCCGCGCACGATGTATTCCACGTCGCGCTTGTAGAGCGCGTGCGCGCGCAGCGCCGCGTTCAGGTGATGCATCAGCCGGATGTTGGACGGGTCGTAGAGGCTCTCCCCCTCGCGCAGCAGGCCCGACTCGAGCATGAGCTGCTCGACGTGCTCGTGGCCGGCCTCGGTGAGATGCGCCTGGCGCTGCTTCTCGTCCACGGTGTAATCGCCGGGGCCGTCCTCGGTTTCCTGCCGCTTCAGGCGCGGCACCAGCTCGTCGATCTTGAGGTACAGCTCGGTGTTCTCTTCGGCCGGGCCGGAGATGATCAGCGGCGTGCGCGCCTCGTCGATGAGGATGGAGTCGACTTCGTCGACGATGGCGAACGCCAGCTTGCGCTGCACGCGGTCATCGAGACTGAAGGCCAGGTTGTCGCGCAGGTAGTCGAAGCCGAATTCGTTGTTGGTGCCGTAGGTGATGTCGCAGGCGTACGCGGCGCGCTTCTCGGCGGTGTCCTGCTGGTTCTTGATGACGCCGACGCTGAGCTTCAGGAACCGGTAGATGGGCGCCATCCAGTCCGCGTCGCGCTGCGCCAGGTACTCGTTGACGGTCACCACGTGCACGCCCTCGCCGGGCAGCGCGTTGAGGTAGGCGGCGAGCGTCGACATCAGCGTCTTGCCTTCGCCGGTGCGCATCTCGGCGATGCGGCCTTGGTGCAGCGTGAGGCCGCCGATGAGCTGCACGTCGAAGTGGCGCATCTTGAGCGTGCGTTGCGCGGCCTCGCGCACCACCGCGAAGGCTTCGGGCGCGAGCTCGTCGAGGGTCTCGCCCGCGGCCAGGCGCTTGCGGAATTCGTCGGTCTTGGCGGCGAGGGCTTCGTCGCCGAGCGCCTTCAGGGCGGGCTCGAAGCTTGCGGCCTTGCGCACCGTCGCCTCATAACCGCGGACGATGCGATCGTTGCGACTGCCGAAAAGTCGCGTCAGGAGATTGAGCACTTAAAGAATCCTTGCCAGAAAATTGCGACCCGAAAACTGCAATGCAGTCAGCGACTTAGGTCAACGCGCCGCGAGGCCGGGCCGGTATTCTACGGATAGACCTGAGCGCACGGTACTGGTTTCAGACGCCGGGACTGGGCCGGCGTCTATGGGGCCGCGATCCGTGCTCTGCAACCCGAAAAAATGCAGAAGCCCCGCGAAACGGCGGGGCTTCCAGGGAAAACGAAAGGACTACTGGTTGCGCCCGATGAAGCTCAGCGGATCGATCTGGCGGCCGTTCTTCAGTACTTCGAAATGCACGTGCGGGCCGGTCGAGCGGCCGGTCGAACCCACGTGCGCCAGCGTATCGCCGCGCGCCACCGTGCGGCCCACGCCCACGGCGACGCTCTCGTTGTGGCCATAGCGGGTCACGAGGCCGTTGCCATGGCTGACCTCGACCAGGTTGCCGTAGCCAGCCTTCTCGCCGGCAAAGGTGACGACGCCGGCGGCGACGGCCACCACGTCGGCGCCCTGCGCGCTCGCGAAATCGATGCCCTTGTGGAAAGCCTGGTGACCGTTGAACGGGTCCTGGCGCTCGCCGAAATACGAAGAGATGTGACCCTCGCGCACCGGGCGGCCGTCCGGGCGGATCTGCTCGTCGAGCTTCTTGGACAGCAATGCATTCTCGAGCGCCGCCAACTGGGCGTCGCGCGAGGAGATCTTCTGTTCGAGCCCGTTGAGCAGGGCGTTGAGATCCGGGGCCTGCATGGAGGCGCCGATGTCGGACTCCGGGCCGCCGACGGCAGGCTGGCTCTCGAAATCGAACTCGCGCTTGTCGATGTTCGCCATCTGGGTGAGGCGCTTGCCCAACGCATCCAGGCGAATCACGTGGGCGTTCATCTGGCCGATGCGCATGGCCACGGCGTCCACGCGACGTTGCAGCTCGGCCTTCAATTCCTTGATCTCGGCCTGCTGCTCGGACAGGGTCTGGGCCCAGGTGGACACGCCCCGGGGCGCGCTGCGGCTCTCGCCGATCTTGAGTCCCAGGCTGAAAGCAGTCGCCAGGATGGCGATCAGCACCGTCGCGAAGCCGGCGACGGCGAGCGGATGCCCCAGGTTGAAGTGGCGCGCACGGCCTTCCCTGCGCGAGAAGAAGATGATGTTCATCGCGCGGGCACCGCGCGGACTTCGGGGCAGATACCTTGCGCCATTGGTCTGGTTTCGGTTGGCGTTTTAAGTATCTTCAAAGGCTTGCACATGGCTGGCATCCTCGTCGTCCGCTCCGTCGTCATGTTCAAAGAGCAATCATCCAAGGGCCAGCAGGCGCGAAACTATGCCCAAAACACCCCACCGAGACAAGCAAAGTGCCCGTCCGGGGTCTCGCCCGAAGACCGTCGGCGACTTATTGTCGGCGCGCCTGCCAACACTGGTTGAGCGTGCCCGCAAGGAGCCGCAGGCGTCCGAGTGGCAGGTCGCAGTAATGAACGCCTTGGGACCGGACCTCGCCGTTAAGGTAAATCGCTGCATTCTGGAGGGCGGGAGGCTTACGGTGGTGGCGGAATCCTCCGCCTGGGCGGCCCGGATGCGCTTTGCACTGGCCGATCTCGAGCCCACCCTGCGGACGCTGCTCCCCGACTTCCGGGAGCTGCAGGTCCGGGTCCGTCCCGGCACCAATCCCCGCAAAAGGCCCTGACCGCCCACTCTTCTTATATCTCCCCGGAACCCAGCAGGTCGGCGGCATGGTGGGCCGCGCGGGCCGACAGGGCCATGTAGGTCAGCGAGGGATTCGCCGTCCCCGTGGAGGCCATGCATGACCCGTCGGTGATGAAAAGGTTGGAGACGTCATGCGCCTGGTTGTAGCGGTTCAGGACCGAGGTGGCCGGGTCCAGGCCCATGCGTGCCGTGCCCATCTCGTGCACGGCATCGCCCGGCGCGCGGATCGGGCCGTTCGAAGTGATGTTCTCGTAGCCCGCGGCGGCCAGCATCGCCGCGGCGTCGCGGCTGGCGCGCTCGGCGATGCGCCGTTCGTTCTCGCCGTGCGTGCAGTCGATGTGCAGCAGCGGGATGCCCCAGGCGTCGGTGCGCTTCTCGTCCAGCGTGACGCGATTGTCGGCGCGCGGCAGCATCTCGCCGAAACCGATCAGCGTCATTTCCCAGCGGCCCGGGTAGCGCAGCCGCTGCTTGAGCTCGGCGCCGACGCCCGGCTCGGTCGCGCCGCGGCTCCAGCTGCTGCGGTACGAATAGCCCTGGAAACCGAAGCCGCGCACGAAGTCGGTGTCGCTGCGCCCGCCGAGGTTCACGTAGCGCGGTAGATAGAAGCCCGCGGGCCGGCGCCCGTAGTAGTAGCGATCGAGGAAGCCGGGATGAGTACCGGTGGCGCCGAGGCCCATCACGTGATCCATCAGGTAACGGCCGACCGCGTCGGAGCGGTTCGCGAGGCCGGTCGGAAAATGCTCGGAGCGCGAGGCCAGCAGGATCTGCGCGGTGCCGAGCGTCGAGGCGCACACGAACACCACGCGCGCCTGGTACGAGCGTCCCTGGCGAGTCTTCGCGTCGATGACGCGCACGCCCGACACGCGGCGCTTGGCGTTGTCGTAGTCGAGGCGCTCAACGATCGCGTCGGTGATCACCGTGAGGTTGCCCGTCTTGCGCGCCGCCGGCAGCGTGGCCGACAGCGACGAGAAATATCCGCCGTAACCGCAGCCGCGCTC
>DASUGK010000093.1:0-5502 GCA_036274075.1 Steroidobacteraceae bacterium
ATCGGCGCGCGGCGCCGATGAAATAGGAGCCCTGGTTGAAATCGCGCAGATCCCGGTATTGCAGCAGCGATGCACCCGCATCGATCCGCCACTGGGCGAACGAATAGGTGCTCGCGACGAACAGCTCGCCGTAGGCGTCCGACTCGCCGCTGGCCGAACTGTCGATGGATGCGGAGCGCAGCGCGACGTTGTCGTCGTAACCCACGCCGGCGCGCGAGTAGTAGTACCACCCGCCCGGTGCTTGCGGCTCCGGCAGCTCGTCGAGTTGCTCCAATGCGAGTTCCTTCAACCTCGCGTCCGGCGACGCGTCATGGACGGCTCGTTCGAACCACTCGCGCGCCGCGGACTCGTCGCGGCGTTCGCGCGCGACGAGGCCGAGGTTGTAGTAGGCGAGCGATGCCCTCGCCGGCGTGCGCGCGACTTCACGGAACTCGCGCTCGGCGCGCGGCAAGTCGCCGCCGCGATAGGCCGCGGAGCCGATGTTGTAGTGGATCGCCGGGCCTTCCATTCCTTCCGACAGCGCGAGCTCGAACAACGCGCGCGCTTTGGAAAAGTCTCCCGCATCGTACGCGGCCGACCCTTCGGAGAAATAGGATTGCGCAGTCGCGCTGGCCGACCAGCAGCGTCCGCCGGCTGACAACGCCATCGCCAGCAGTAGGCAGATGCGCGCGACCTGCATAGTTAGCCGCGGCCGGGCGGTCTGGGCGGCGGATGCCCGGGCGGATCGTGGGGAGGATGGCGGCCGGGGTCGTGGCCGGGGCCGTGGCCAGGATCGTGGCCAGGACTGTGGCCGGGACCCGGTTCCGGGGCGGGCGGCGGATCGTGATGCGGAGGTTTTGGCGGCTTCGACGGCGGTGCACCGGGAGAGTTCGGCGCCGCGGGTGGATCCGGATTGTTCGGTCCTCGTCCGGGACCCGGCCCGCTCGGCACCGCGGGACTGTCGGGACTGCCTGGATCGATCGGCACCACGGGTGACGGATCGATCGGCGTGCCCGGTGCCGGATCGTCGCCGCTGTCGCCCGCGCGCGGGCTCGCCAGCTCGGTGTCGGATTCGCCCTCGGTCCTGGCGCGCGCGCGCGATTGCCGCGGCGGGATCTTGCGGACTATTTCGTCCGGCGCCGCGGCGTCGGGATTCCGGATGAGACCGATCGTGACTGCCGCGTCGTCCGACTGGCCCGCCGGCAGCGCCTGCGCGATCACCGACCCGACGGGCCAGAGCATCGCGGCGAGGATCAGCTGCCTATAACTACTCATGCGGCAGGCCGATCTTCGGCCGCGGTTGTCTGCCGCGCTGTCATCCGGCGGGGAAAAGGAGGTGTAGGCGCTTGCCGAATCAGGAACGCATGCGCGTACCATCCGGGCATGGACTTCACCAAACGACTGCGGCCCGGCGTCTTGCGCGGCGACATCACCTGCAGCGTGCGCATCTGGCACAGCCCGCGGGTGAAGGTGGGGAACCGCTACGACAGCACGGGTGTGGGGCTGATCGAGATCGACTCAGTCCAGGCGATCGAGTGGTCGGATATCACGCCGGAGCTGGCGCGGGAGTCGGGGTTCAATGGGGTGGTCGACCTGTTGAAGATCGCCAGGCACGGGAGTGGCGCGAATGTGTACCTGGTGCGATTCCACGCGGTGAACGCATCAGGTTCCTCCAGGAAGAAGCAGGCGACGGCGCGCAAGGCGCCGAGCGGGCAGCAGCAGCGCAAGCGGATCGAGAAGTTGGTGAAGGCGCTGCCGGAGGCGGAGGCGAAGCCGGTAGGGCGGCACATGAGCCTCGAGGTGCGCGGGAAGCGCTTCGGCTGGTTCATGGTCGATCATCACGGCGATGGGCGAGTCTCGATCAACTGCAAGGGCTCGGCGGAGATGCACGACATACTGAAGCAGCTCGCGCCGGCACACTTCCACGTTCCCAAGTACGGAAGCAAAGCCTGGGTGGGGCTGTGGTTGGACGGCCCCAGGCTGGATTGGCATGCCGTGGAGTTGGCGTTGAAAGGCGCATACGAAAAGACTGCGCCGAAGAAGCTGCTGTTGCCCGGAAAATGAAAATGGGCCGGCCTGCGCCTCGCCAGCGGCGGCAGCGCGCTCACCACGTAGCGACCGATGCGTTTGCCCAGACGGTTCCCTTCAATGGAGTCGTAGCGGAAATGAATGCCAAGGTACACACGCGACCAGGCGCACTCTCGCGCCGCACTGGAAAAGCTGTCGAATGAGCGGGTCGCGGGCTTCATCGGCATCTTCTCGGACAACGGGCCGGCGGAATCCACCTGCGGCGTCGACATGCTGAACCAGTGGTCATCGCCGAAGGTGTCGGCGAGCACGGTCATCGCCGCGGCGCACGCCGTGCCGTGCGCGGACGGATACGAGGGAAAAGCGTACGTGTGGCGGTGCGTATTGTTCCAGTCGGGCTCGGCCCGTGTATGCGGATTGCCATCGTGATCCGCCCAGCGGATCGCGGTGTAAGGTCGCCAGTGGTTGTAGAGGAACTTGTTGTCGAACACGCCGATGTACGCGTCCATGACGGCGACGTTCAGCAACGCGAACAGCCTCGCCGTGGTCCACAGATTCGGCTGTTCTTCGAGGACCAGTTGGCGTGCGAGTCGGTTGTGCGAATTCTCCGCGAAGTCTTTCCACCAGAAGGCCAGATGCGTCTGGTCGGCAGTGCGCGTACGGCTTTCGAAGCGGCCGACGCTGCGGACCTCCTCGAAGGCGCGCGTGTATTCGGCGCTGTTGATGGCCGGTGGCGGTGGGGATCGGAACTGACCGGGTGACTTCAACGCGAAGGGCTGGACCGTGGCCCAACCGGCGCCGAACACGAAACCCTTCGGCGTGCCACTGTGCTCGGGGAATTCGGCGTAAACGCCGGGCGCCATGGGCTGGAATTTGTAGGTCGCCGCGTTGTCCCATCCATCGCCAGCACGCTTGGCCAGCACGGCACGTGCGGCGGCGGTTCCCAACACGACGCCCGCTTCTCGTGCGTTGCGGTCTCTCGATGCAGTCAAACCGCGCCGTCGAAGTGCCTCCCAATCATCGCGCTGCGCCGGGTACTGGTCGTTGGCGATGACGAAGGCTGCCTGCGAGGCGGCCGCAACCGGGTCCGCACCGTGAGCTTCGCCTTCGTAGGCATATGCGCGAAAGCGCGGCTCGATGGCGTTGAGCGCGTCGTGGACGGCAAGATGCATCATTGCCGCAGTGCGCACGCCCTTGAGCGTGAGCAGATGGTCCTCCGCTTCCGCCACCGCGAGCAGGCGTGCGTTCCACGCAACCAGGAACTCGGAACCGGTCGCGGCGCCGTTCCCATGGGCGCCGCAAGGCAGAGCGAGCAACAGGGCCAGGCACGTGAGTGTCTTCATCGCGCAAAGGCTGCGCGCCGGCAAGGGTCGTGACTACTACGGAATTTGTAGTAGCCAGCGCCGCGTCACGCTGCAAGAATCCGCGGCTTGAGACGCGGTTACGGCCAGTACTGCCCCTTGGCACTCGCAGCGGAGTTGCTCTGCGAGCGGTGGACGTTGCTCGTCATCAGCCGCGTCATCGACGGCTGCCAGCAATTCAATGCGATCCAACGGGGCGTTCCGCGCATCTCCCCGGCGATGCTGAGCAAGCGCTTGCGCGGGCTGGAACGCGCCGGCCTGATCCGCAGCTCGCCGGCGCGGCGCGGCTCGCCGCGAACCTATCTACTGACTCCTGCCGGCCGGGAGCTCGAGCCCCTCATCGAAAACCTCGCCATCTGGGGTCAGCACTGGGCGCGCGACATGCGTTTCGACGATCTGGACCCTGGTTTCCTGGCGTGGAGCATGCACATGTGCCTCGATACCGCACGCATGCCCGCCGGTCGCACCGTGCTCGGCTTCGAGTTCAGCGGAGCGCCGCGCGACTGCCGCCGATTCTGGCTGGTGAACGAAGACGGTGACGTCGACATGTGCCTCAAGGATCCTGGTTACGAAATCGACATACGCATACGTGCCGACCTGCGCCGCTTCGTCGAGGCGTGGCGCGGGATTCGCGACTTGCGTTCCGAGATCCGCGCCGGACGCATCGAAGTCATCGGCGCTCCATCGCTCGCACGGAAGTTTCCGGAATGGTTGAAGCTCTCCGGGCTTGCTATCTACCCGAGGAAGCGCCCGGGGCGGGAGCTGGCGCTGTCGACGGGCGCGAAACAGTGATTCCGCCACACCGCCAATAAAAAAGGTTCTTCTCCAATCACCGGGAATGAGTGAGGGACACGACCGCCACTGCTAACTTGTTGTTACCAAGCAATAAGCGCGCAGGAGGGCGATCGTGGCCCCGGAGCATCCTATTTCCCGGCTGGGAGGCTGGGAAGGGTATGAGGTGGAGTCGTACATTCAGGAGCGACGATCAGGCCGCTCTTGGTGTGCTGTGCGGCTGAAGGTGATCCTCGAGCGAAGACGCTGCTGCAGCGGTTGCCTGCGCTGGTGCGAGGCGATCCACGACGTAGAACCTCGAAGGGTTCGGGACTTACCGATCTTCGAGCACGCCGTGGAGCTGATCGTGCCGCGTGTGCGAGTGGCCTGTGCGCACTGCGGGCCGAAGCTCGAGCTGTTGCCCTGGCTCGATGCTTACGCACGAGTGACTCGGCGGCTCGGCGAGTCGGTGGCGCGGCTGTGTAAAGTTGCCTCGATCCTGCATGTCGCTCGGCACTTCGAGCTCGACTGGAAGACGGTCAAGGATCTGGATCGCCGCCATCTGGAGCGTGAGCTGGGCCCGGTGGACCTCGATGGTATCGAGGTGATCGCCATGGATGAGTTCGCGATACAAAAGTGCCATCGTTACGCGACGGTGGTCGTAGAGCCGACACGCAAGCGCGTGCTGTGGGTGTGCCGCGGCCGCGGGCGTGAAGACGTAAGGCCGTTCTTCGAGGCGCTGGGGGCCGAACGCTGCGCCAGGCTCAAGGCTGCGGTGATGGACATGAACGCCGGCTACGAGCTGGAGGTGAAGACTCACTGCCCGAACGCCGCCATCGTCTTCGATCTGTTCCATGTGATCGCCAAGTACGGCCGGGAAGTCATCGATCGGGTGCGAGTCGATCGGGCGAACGAGCTACGCACACAGCGGCGTGAACGCAGGTTCGTCAAAGGGGCGCGCTGGCTGCTACTGAAGAACCGCGACTCGCTCAAGCCCGGCGAAGATGTCGAGCTCGACGAACTACTCGCTGCCAACCACGCCCTGTTCGTCGTCTACGTGCTGCGCGACGCGCTGAAGGACCTATGGAGCTATCGGCACAGCGGCTACGCCATGAACGCATGGCGCAGTTGGTATCGCAAGGCGCTGCGAAGCGGCATCGGACCGCTGCAGCACTTCGCAAAAAAGCTCCGCCCCTACCTCGCTGGCATCCTCGCGCACTGCCGCTATCCGCTTGGCACCAATCTCATCGAGGGCATCAACAACAAGATCAAGGTCATAAAACGCATGGCCTATGGCTTCCGCGACGACGCTTACTTCTTCCTCAAAATCCGCGCGGCCTTCCCCGGAAATGGGTGAAGAACC
>DASUGK010000094.1:0-13560 GCA_036274075.1 Steroidobacteraceae bacterium
AGGTAACCGCGCAGGCGCGTGGGTAGCGGCGCGTATTCACGCGTCAGGTACATCGAAGGATCGAGCTGCTGGATGTACCAGGCCGGATTGCGGAACGGTGACTCGGCGCTGGCGCGCCAGAACAGCTCCGTGCCGATGACCCACTCGAGGTACTTGCGCTCGAAAGCCTGCTCGGCGGTGAGCTTGCCGGCATCGAACTTGGCGAGCCCGGCGAGCTGCGCGCGCAGACGTGCCACGTCGGCCTCGATGGCGGCGCGGTTCCAGTCGGGCATCTGCCCGTCGAATTCGTGACGTCCGGACTGCACGCCGAAGGACGGATCCGCCTTGAAACGCGACTCTATGAAGGCATCCGCGAACGCTGGCCAGTCGGCGGGTGCGCTGGCGGCGGGCTGCGGCGCCGTCTCCGCCGGCTTGTCGCGCGAACACGCTGTGAACAGCATCGACGACAACAGGGCCAACACGGCTGCGGGCAAGGCGCGCATGGGAATCTCCAGTAGTTAGTGAGAGCGCTACTTGGTGAGGATGAGTTTGCCGCCGCGCGTCACCTGCAACAGGTAACGGCCGGAGCAGTGTTCGATCCACACGCGGCGCGCATCACCCAGCAGCTCGCGCGTCGAGATCACGCGTTCGCCTTCCGGGTGCGCCGCGGGCGCAGCCCGGGCGTCCGCGCGCGGTTCCTTCACAGGATCGGCGGGCACGCGGCCTCTCAAATAAGAACGTTTCTCATCTGCTGGCGAGATTAAAACCGCCACCAGTCAATTGGCAAGCACCTTTGCGATCAATGCCTTGCGCGCAACCGCGCCGGTGCTCGAGTCTCAGAACGGCTTCACGACCGCCAGGATCACGATGCCGATGAGCAGCAGCGCCGGCAGTTCGTTGAACACGCGGTACCAGCGTTCCGAGCGCGTATTGCGGTCCGCGGCGAACTGCTGGACCAGCGCGAAACATGCGCCGTGGTAGCCCACCACCAGCAGCACCAGCAGTAGTTTGAGCTGCAGCCAGCGCATCTCGAGGTAGTCGGGCAACAACGCCAGCATCCACACGCCAAACCCCAGCGACAGCACCGCGGCCACGCTCATGAGCCCGAAGAGCTTGCGCTCCATGATCTTGAAGCGCGCATTGCCGGGTGCGTCGTCGACGCCGCCGCCCGGGACCTGCGGGCCCTGGATCTGCGCGTGGTAGACGAACAGTCGCGGCAGGTACAACAGCGCGGCGAACCAGCTCACCACGGCGACGACGTGGAATGCCTTCACCCAAAGCATGCGGCCGCTCCCGGTGGCACCTGGTGGTCGCGGGCTTCGCCCGCCTCGCGCAGCACCACGGCGCGCAGGGCGGCGACATGGTCGGCGCGCGCATTGAGCGCGGGGATGTACTGGTAGCGCCGGCCGCCCGCGGCCAGGAACACGTCGCGGTTTTCCATGCCGATTTCCTCGAGCGTCTCGAGGCAATCGGCCGCGAAACCCGGGCAGATCACGTCGACACTGTCGATGCCGCGCTTCGCCAGGCCGGCGAGGACTTCGCTGGTGTAGGGCTGCAGCCAGCGGGCGCGCCCGAAGCGCGACTGGAACGACACGCTCCACGCGCCGGGCTCCAGGCCCAGCTCGCTCGCCAGCAGCTCCGCGGTGCGCTCGCATTCGGCGCGGTAGGGATCACCCTTCGCGACGTATTCCTCGGGGACTCCGTGGAAGGACATGAGCAGGTGCCGGGGCTGGCCGTGCTGGGCCCAGTGATCCCGCACGCTGGATGCGAGTGCCGCGATGAATGCGCGGTCGTCGTGGTAACTCGACACGAATCGCAGCGCGGGCAGGTGCCGCAGGGACTTCATGGCCGCCGCCACCTGGTCGAAGACCGCGGCCGTGGTCGCCCCGCAGTATTGCGGAAACATCGGGACGACGATGATGCATTCCGCGCCGGCGTCCCGCAGCGTGGCGATGGCCTCGGCGACGCGCGCGCCGCCGGTGTACAACATGGCCAATGCCACGGGCATGTCGAGCGCACGCAGGCTGTCCTGCAGGCCGCGCCGCAGCGCCTCGCTCTGCACGGCGAGCGGCGACCCCTCCGGCGTCCAGATGGCCTGGTACTTCTTCGCGCTGGCCCGCGGCCGCACGCGCAGAATGATGCCGTGCAGGATGGGCAGCCACAGCCAGCGCGGCAGTTCGACCACGCGCGGATCGCCCAGCAGCCCCGCGAGGAAGGCGCGCACGTCTCGCGTCGCCAGCGTGGCCGGCGTGCCCGAGTTCACCAGCAGGACGCCGTTTTTCACGGCCCCAGCCAGTCGCGCGGTTTGAGGTATTCGCCGAGCTTCGCCTCCGGCGAGCCGGGCTCGGGCCGCCAGTCGTAACGCCACTCGGCGCGCGGCGGCAGCGACATCAGCAGCGACTCGGTGCGCGCGCTCGATTGCAATCCGAAGCGCGTGCCACGATCGAAGGCCAGGTTGAACTCCACGTAGCGCCCGCGGCGCAGGCGCTGGAATTCCTGCTCGCGGCTGCCGTAGGGCATGGCCGCGCGCCGCCGCACGATCGTGGTGTAGGTGTCGAGGTAGGTGTCGCCGATGCGCCGGATCAGCGCGAAACAATGCTCGAAGTCGCCGCCGATCTCCGCCAGCGCATCGTTGAGATCGTCGGCGAACAGGCCGCCGATGCCGCGGGTCTCGCCCCGGTGCGGCAAGTAGAAATACTTGTCGCAGGCATCCTTGAGCAGCGCATACGCGCGCGGCCCGGCGGGCTCGCAGGCGGCGCGTGCCGCCCGGTGCCAGTCACGGGCATCCTCGTCGAAGGGATAGACCGGCGTGAGGTCGAAGCCGCCGCCGAACCACCACATCTCGCCGCCGCGCGCCGTGAACAGGCGGACGTTGGCGTGCGAGGTGGGCGCGTAGGGATTCACGGGGTGCACCACCACGCTGGTGCCCATGGCGCGGAACGGCTGGCCCGCGAGCTCGGTATGGCGCTCACTGGCGGCCGCCGGTAGTTTGGCGCCGGTCACGTCGCTGAAAGCCACGCCGGCGCGGTCGAAAATGGCACCGTTCTCGATGAGCGACAGCCGGCCGTTGCCCGACAGCACGTCGCCGGACGGGCGCTGCCATTCGTCGCGGCGCTGCGCGCTTGCCGGGTCGAGAGACTGCCACGCGTCGCTGAGCCGGGTGTGCAGGCCGGTGAAGTATTCGCGCACGGCCTCGATCTCGGCCGCGCCGATGGGCGTGACCCGGGTTTGGGCCGCCGCGGCGTTCACGGCGCGCTCCGGAACAGGTACCCGCGCCCGCGCAGCGTCACGATGTGCACCGGGTTCTCGGGATCAGGCTCGAACAGTTTCCGCAGGCGCAGGATGAAATTGTCCACGGTGCGGTCGGTAGGGAACTGGTCCATGCCCCAGACTTCCTCGAGCAGGTCGGTGCGCGTCAGCGCGCGGTTCTCGTTGGCCGAGAACACCTCCATGAGGCGCAGTTCCTTGTCCGACAGCGACACCTCGCCTTCGTTGGTCAGCGCCTGGCCGGTGTCGAAGCGCACCCAGTAGGACGCGAACGCCAGCCGCTTCGGCGCGGACGCAGGTCGGCCGCTGGCCCGCCGCAGCAACGCACGCACCCGCGCCAGCAGTTCGTTGACGTCGAAGGGCTTGGGTAGATAGTCGTCCGCGCCCGCATCGAGGCCGCGCACCTTCGACGTGGTGTCGCTGCGCGCCGTGAGCATGAGGATGGGCGCGTTGATGCCCTGGTCGCGCGCGTAACGCGTCAGCGCGAAGCCGTCGCCGCCCGGCAGCATGACGTCGAGGATGGCGAGCTGGAAATCGCGGCCCGCGAGCAGCTGCTTGCCCTGGTCGAAGTTCTCGGCCGAGACGATCTCGTAACCCGCGTGCCGCAGGTTCACGGCCACGAGCTCGCGCACCAGCCGCTCGTCCTCGACGATGGCGATGCGGTCAGCCATGCGCGGGCTCCACTCCGGCGAGCTGCGGTGGCGCCACCATCAGTGACACGGTGAACACCGCGCCCTGCCCGGGCCCGGGACTGCGCGCGGTGATGTCCCCGCCCATGCGGCGCGCCAGCTGGCGCGCGATCGCGAGGCCAAGACCGGCGCCATGCGTCACGCCATCGCCGCTGCCGCGATTGTGGATGTCGAACAGCTTCTCGGCGGTTTCGGGGGTGAAGCCGCGGCCACGGTCGCTGATATCCAGGTTCCAGTGGCCATCGCGTGCGCCGGCGGCGAGGCGCACGCTGCCGCCGCCGTACTTGTGTGCGTTGTCGAGCAGGTTCTCGAGGATGACGCGCAGGCCATCGCGGTCCGCCATCACCTGCACCGCGTCGATCTCCGCCACTTCCACCTCGCCGCCGGTGGTGGTGCGCGCGCGATGCGCCAGCAGGTCGGCGATGAATCGCTGCGCGTCGAGCGGCTGCAGGCCCTGGCCCGGATCGCGCGCCATGGCGCGTTGATAGGCCAGGATGGTCTCCGCCAGGTGCTCGAGGCGATCGCATTCGTGCTGCCCGAGCTGGATGAGCTCGGCGCGCTGCGCATCGGGAATGCTGCCCAGCGCCAGGCTCTGCAGCAGGCCCTTCACGCCCGCCACGGGTGTCTTGAATTCATGGCTGGTGAACTGCAGCAGCTTCTCCATGTCTTCGCGCTGCTGCTTGCGGCGCTGCGCGAGCACGAACAGCAGCACCAGGCTGCCCGAGAGCAGCAGGCCCATCAGCGTGGACTCGCCCACCAGCATGACGGTGCGGCGCTCGTGGCGTGCGGCGATCTCCTCGAAGCGCGCGGCGCGCCGCTCTTCGCTGATGTCGGTCTCCATGGACAGCAGCTGGCGCTCCAGCATCTCGTTGCCGAGCAATTCGTCGCGCAACAGGATGGTCCACCATCCCACCAGCGTCGCCGTGGTGAGCACGGTGAGCCCGAGCACGATGAGCTCGGCACGCTCGGCGAACCATTGGCGGAATCCCGATCGCATCAGCCCTTTTCGCTCGTGGCCAGCACGTCGAGCATCTTATCGACATCGGCCTGCGTGTGAGCCGCGGAAAGGAAACAAACCTCGTACGCCGAGGGCGGCAGGTAGACGCCATGGGCCAGCCAGCCGCGATAACGCCGGTGATATTCCTCGATGGCATTGGCACTGATCGACGACGCCGCGACCGGCAATGCCGCCCGCGTGTCGAAGTACGGCCAGACGATGGGACCGACGCGCGGCAGCTGCGCCTGGGACTTGAGCGCGTGGCGCGCGTACGCGGAATCGAGGTACTGCCCCAGCGCTTCCAGGTGGCGGTAGGTGCCGCCCTCCGCCAGTTCGGTCAGCGTGGCCACGCCGGCCGCCAGGCACACCGGGTTTCCGGCCATGGTGCCGGCCTGGTACACCGGGCCCAGTGGCGCCAGCTGCGCCAGCAATTCGTTCCGGCCGAGCACGGCCGCCACCGGCAGGCCGCCGCCCACGATCTTGCCGAGCGTGGTGAGGTCGGGTTCGATCCCTGACAACTTGTCGTAGCCGTGGTATCCGAAGCGGAAGCCGGTGATCACCTCGTCGAAGATCAGCACGGCGCCGTGGGCGCGCGTGAGCTCGCGCAGTTTCTGCAGCCATTCGCGCGACTGCTGCAGCAGCCCGTTGTTGGCGGGAAGCGGTTCGACAATAGCCGCGGCGATTTCCTTGCCCGCTTCGGCGAACACCCGTTCCAGCGCGGCGACGTCGCCCAGCGGGATCACCGTGGTGTCGGCGGCCACCGCGGCCGGCACGCCGGCGCTGTCGGCCAGGCCCTGCGTGACCACGCCGCTGCCCGCCTTGACCATGAGATGGTCGACGTGGCCGTGATAGCAGCCGTCGAACTTGAGCAGGCGCCGACGGCCGTTGCTGGCGCGCGCGATGCGCACCGCCGTGGCCACGGCCTCGGTGCCGCTGACCACGAAGCGCACCATCTTCGCGTACGGATACGCAGCCAGCACGCGCTCGGCCAGTTCACCCTCGAGGCGATGCGCGGTGCCGAAGGCCAGGCCATCGGCGGCCGCGCGCTGCACGGCTTCGACCACGCGCGGGTGCGCGTGGCCGAGGATCAGCGGACCCCAGGCCATGCACAGGTCGAGGTAACGATTGCCGTCCTCGTCCACCACGTGGGCGCCCCTGGCCTCGCGGAAGTAGACCGGCGTGCCGCCGACCTTGCGGAAGGCGCGCACCGGGCTCGAGACGCCCGCCGGGATCAGCGACTCAGCGCGCGCGAAGAGTTCGGCTGAGCGCGCGAGCGTCAGCGTCCGAGAGCCGGACGGGTTTGCAGTCGGCGACGGCTGCGCGGATGAATGACTCATGGGAAACCTCTGGGGAAACTGCCGGAAGCCCGGTGACGTGCGTGGCCCAGCCCTCGCCGGTGGCGATGCCGAGGTACACGCGGCTGCCCGCGACGTGGCAACCAAAAGGAGTGGAACAACCGCCCTCGATGACGCGCAGGAATTCACGTTCCCAGCGGGTGGCCGACGCGCAGTCGTAATCCATCAACGCGGAGACCTGCGACTCGATGGCGTCATCGCCGGCCCGGCATTGCGCGGCCAGCGCGCCCTGCCCGGGCGCCGGCACCCACCACTCGGGTGCAAGCTCGACGAGTGCGAAAGGCGTGAGATCCAATTGCAGGCGGCTGAGGCCAGCCGCGGCCAGCACGATGGCGTCGACGTTCTCGCCCTCGGCGAGGCGCCGCACGCGCGTGGGAACGTTGCCACGCAGCGGTACGGATTTCGCGTGCGGCGCATAACGGCTCAACAGCGCGCCGCGGCGCAGGCTGGAGGCGCCGACGCGCGCGCCAACCTTCACCGGCAACAAACCGTCTTCGCGCGGTTCGTAGAATTCGCGCCGGATCAGCAGCCAGTCGGCGGCGCTGGCGCGCGGCAGGATGGTGAGGTTCACGAGTCCCGGCGGCTCGGCGGTGGGCAGGTCCTTGAGCGAATGCACCACGAGGTCGATGCGCCCGTCGAGCAGCGCGATCTCGAGTTCTTTCGTGAAAAAGCCCTTCTCGACGCTGCCTGCCAGGTAAGGCGACTGGTCGACATCTCCGCGCGTGGTGATCACGGTGATGTCCGAATGCCAGGCCAGCGGCGGCGCCTTGGCATTGAGCGCCGCCAGCACGGTCCGCGACTGCCACAGCGCCAGGTCACTGCCGCGGCTGCCGATGAGTCTGGCGCTCACGACTCGCGCCTCGCGGCGGCGATGAACTGGTGCAGCATGGCGTTGACTTCGGAGGTGAGCTTGCGGGCGCGCTGCGGCGGCAGGCCCTCGAGCAGCCCCGGTAGTTTGTTCTGCATGAACTCGGTGCGCATGGCGGTCATCGCGGCCAGTGTGTCGCTGGGCGGCGGCGCCAGCAATGCCTGGCAGATCTTCTCCGCGGCCGTGGCGCATTCGGTGTCGAGCGCCGCGTACTGGTCCTCGGGCAGCACGGCGCCGTGCGCGTCCAGCAACTCGTCGAGCGAGGTGAGTTGCCAGTCCGGCGCAGCCACCAGTTGCAGCGGGCTGCCGAGATCGAAGACGCGGCGCCCCTCGCCTTCCGGCAGCGCCAACCAGGCCCGTGGCGCGCCCGAGGCCACGATCACGATCTTCGCGCGCTGCACGGCGCTGTCGAAGGCGCGCATGCTGGCGCGGTTGAAACTCTCGACGGCGCTGAATCCTGCATCGGCCAGCGCACGCAGCATGGCACGGCCGATTTCGCCGAGCCCGAACACCGCGATGGTGGCGTCGCGCGGTTCGTCGAGCAGCCGCTGCAACACCAGCGCCTGCACGCCGCCGGTGCGGCCCTGCGGCAGGATGCGCCGCGCGTGGTTGAGCATCTCGCCCACGCCGCGCCACACCACGTGGAGATTGCGGCACACCGTTCCGGCTTCGTGCGCCCGCTCGAAGGAACGCAACACCTGGTTGCCGATGGCATGTTCGCCCTGCGCCACGGAATCGAGACCCGCGGCCACGCGCAGCAGGCCGCCGACCGCGGCGGCGCCATGCCGCACGCGCGGGCGCACGTGGTCGGGATTGTCGGCGGCGCCGCTCAGCATGGCGCTCAGCATTTCGGCCGCCCAGGCCGGGCGCGGCGAGGCGATCAGCCATTCCACGCGCGCGCAGCTCTCGATGCGCACCACGCCGGTGATCTCACCGGCGTCGAGCAATTCCCTCGCCGGGCCGGCCTCGCCCGAGTCGAGGTTCACGAGTGCCGCGCGCACCGCGGAGGGCGCCTCGCGATAACTCATGCCGACCAGCGCGAGCGGGATCACGAGCCTGCCTCAGGAGAATTCCGCCGCGGTTTCGACCATCGCCGCCACCGTCTCGGGCGGCGTGCCCGGCAGGATGCCGTGGCCCAGATTCAGGATGCAGCTGCGGCCGCCCGTGGTGCGCTTCATGGTCTCGAGCAGCGCGCGCGTGCGCCGGCGGATGACGTCGGCGCTGCCTAACAACAGGACAGGATCGATGTTTCCCTGCAGCAGGTGCCTGGGGTACATCCCGCGCGCCACGTCCCATTCGGTGCGCCAGTCGAGCGAGAATCCGGTGACGCCGCTTTCGCCGAGCAGCGGCAACAGGTGGTGCCCGCCGCGCACGAACAGCAGCGTCGGCACCTTGCGCGCATTCAGCTTCGCCGTGATGCGTTGCAGGGCCGGCAGCGCGAAGTCGCGGTATTCATCGGGCGCCAGCAGGCCACCCCACGAATCGAACAACTGCACCGCGTCCGCGCCCGCGTCGACCTGCGCCAGCAGCAACTCGGCGACCACGTCGGCGATGGTGCCGAGCGCGCGCCGCGCCAGCGCCGGGTCGCGATGCATGAGCGTGCGCGCCTCGCGGAAGTCCTCGCTGCCGCCGCCCTCGACGCAGTAGGCAAACAGCGTGAATGGCGCGCCGGCGAAACCGAGGATGCCGTAGCGGCCATTGAGCGTCTGCTTCAGGTGCGCCACCGCGCGCGGCAGGTAGTCGATGCGCTTCACGACGCCGTCGAGTTGCCAGGCGTCGTAGTCGGCCGCGGTACGCAACGGGCGCGCGATGCGCGGTCCTTCGCCGGGACCGAAGCTCACCCCGAGCCCCATGGCCAGCGGCACCACGAGGATGTCGGAGAACACGATGGCGGCGTCCAGCGCGAAGCGATCCAGCGGCTCGAGCGCCGCACGGGTAGACAGTTCGGGCTTCTGGCACACGTCCCAGAAACTGTGCTCGGCGCGCAGCGCGCGATACCCCGGCAAGTAGCGGCCGGCCTGGCGCATGAGCCAGACGGGTGGTCGGTCGAGCGCGTCACCGCGCAGCGCCGCGAGGAAACGCTCGCGCGAATTCATCGGACAGTAAACTCCAGTGGAATCAAGCGGAAGCGTACGGCGGCAGGGAGCACGATCTGTCACAGCTGTGTCACGGCGGCGCCTTCCGGCTGGTTCCGCCACCCGCCTGCGCTAACATCCCCGCGGGGGTCGTGATCGTGCCGTTCACCTGGGTCGTAACCAAGTCGCAGCCGCACGCCGACAGCGTGGTCATCCAGCTGCGGCGCCAGGGCTTCGACGCGCTCGCCGTCTGCTGCATCGAGCATCGTTGGCAGGACTGGCCCGCGCTCAAGCAACTGGGCGCGGCGGGACCTGCATTGTTGTTCGTCACCAGCCGCGCCTCGGCGGCGCGGGTCGAAGTGCCGCGCGGCACCCCGATCGCGGCCATCGCACCGGCCACCTCGGCGACGCTCGAGGCACGCGGCATGCGCGTGGCGCTCAGCGCGCATGGCGGCGTGCGCGAACTCGCGCAGGCGGTGGTGGATTCGCCGCTCATTCCCGACGGCGCCGACGTGTTCTACCCCACGAGCGATGCGGCGCTGCGGCAGCCGGAACACCTGGCCGGCGTCGCCATCCTGCAGCGCCGCTTCAAGGTGCACACGCAGGCGGTGTACGCCACCGTGGCACCGGACAACCTCGCGCAGGAACTGGCGGCGCTGCGTTCACCGGAAGTCACGCGCTCGCCGCTGGGGTTCACGTTCTGGAGTCCGTCCGCCATCGAGAACTTCGCGGCCGCGAAGGGCTTCGAACTGCCGCCCGGCCCCGTGGTGCTGATCGGCGGCTCGACCATGCGCTGCTGGCAGGAGAGCGCGCCCCCCGCCTGGCGGCGCGCCTACCGGCACGACGCCGAGACGCCGCTCGAATGGTCGCTGCGTTTCCTGGAACGCGGCGCCGCGGCCGTCAACGAAGACTAACTACTTGATCGAACCAGGCTTGCGCATCATCTTGCGGATGTCCGCGAGATGCATCTCCTCGGCCGAGATCTGGTCGCGCGCATATTCCTCGAGCAGGATGCTCTGGCCCGTCACGAGCCCCAGCAGCTTGTGGTATTCCTCGAGGCCCACCTTCTCGTGCGCGTAGGCCTCCTTGAGGATCTCGTTGACGTCGTGCTGGTGCGTTTCCAGCAGCGGCCCGATCTTGAGCGACGGATGCCCTCCGAACGCGGTGATGAGCTCACCGGCCTGCACGGCATGGGCGTTCGATTCGGTCGCCTGGTCGCGCAGCCACGCCACGATCGGGATGCGGTTGTGGCCGAAGATCATGAAGCTGTAGTGCATGTAACGCACCACGCCGGCGAGTTCGAGCTCGAGGATCCGGTTCAGGCTGTCGATCACCTGCTTCGTCAGCTTGGCGTCCAGGGTCGAATCGTTCATGGCGCATTCCTTTCGATGTGGCTCGTCGGCGGCGAATGTTAGCTCAGCACGAACGCGGCCACCGGCCTGCGAATGCGGTTGCGAATGGATCTCAATGCGGCAACGCAAACACCAGCAGGGACACACCCTGGCGAGGCAGCTGGAAGGAAAGCTGCGCCTTCCCGCCTTTCACGCGCACTTCGGCAGGTTCCGCGACGGTCGAGAGCTGCGCCGCGGCACTCAGCTCGTCCCAGGCCGCCTTGTCCGGCGCGATCGGCGAGCCCTTGCGGCGCCACGCCGCGTAGGAATTGCTGTGCTGCTCGTCGATGCGAAAGTGCGTGACCACCGGCGTTCCACGCGGCAGGCCGGTGAGTTCGAGGTGCACCGTCGCATCGGGCCCCGCGACATCGTCATCGTGGTAGTGCCAGACGAGAACCGCGAGCTCGTCATCGCCGCGGCTTGCCATGACGCCGACATCCGGCTGCCCGCGCACGCCATGGGCGAGGATGTCGTCCAGCGGCAGCTGGTGCGAGCTCACCGCTTGCAGTTTCCTGCCGTGCATGCGGCTGAACATGCGGAACACATTCAGCACCGGCATTTCCAGCCCATTGCTCGCGAGCTGGCGGAAGCCGGCGAAGTACGGCTGGTCCTCGAATTCGAACGCCCAGGTGACCGCGCCCTGCAGGTTCACGCCATGGCGCGCGGCCAGCTCGTGTTTGCGCGCGAAGCTCGCGGCCGTGTAACTGGAGTACATGGTGCCGTTGCGATAACCGAATCTCGGACCCTGGCAGGCGGCGCATCCTTCGGGATCGGACTCGCCGATGATCACCGGCTTGCCCTCGAGCTGCGGCCGCGCGGCGATCATGCGGAAACCCGCATCGATGGTGGCAAGTTGCGCCTGGATTCCCATGCGCACGTGACCGTCGACGAAGGACGGCTGGCCCTTGGCATGGAAGGCGAGGAAATCCGTCGGCGTCCCGGGCCGGCCCGTGGCGTAGTTGGTGCCGCCGAGGATGTGATCGAGGAATCCTTCCATGTACGCGCCGCCGTGCCCGGCCGTGTGGGGCCCGCCCACGCGTGCACGCGGCAATGCGCGTCGCACGCCGGCGACCGCGAAGTCGTGCAGCTTGTAGAACTCCTGCGGGCTCGCCTTCCAGTAGGCAGGCCCGTTGGGCTCGTTCCACGTCTCGAACCACCAGCCCAGGACTTCCTTCTCGCCGTAGCGCTCGACGAGATGTGTGGTGAGCTGGTAACAAAGCTCCGACCAGCGCTGGTAGTCGCGCGGCGGATACGCCCAGCCGCCGCTGATGAGGTTGTACTCGAAGCCCGGCCGCCAGGAATGCTTGTAGGGTACGGAAGGCGGCGCACTCGACAGCGCCTGGGGCATGAAGCCGAGCTGCACGAACGGCCGCACGCCGTTGGCCAGGTAGGCGTCGAAGATGCCGTCGATGATGTGCCAGTCGTAGCGCGGGTTGCCGGCCGCGTCTTCGGTGTAGACATTGCTGCTGCCCCACTTGAGCGCCGGCGTACCGTCACCCGAGGACAGCAGGTTGTGCGCGCGGAAATACACCTCGCCGGTCCGCAGCGCACCGAGGTCCGCCAGCAACAGCCGGCCGTCCTTCATCGTGGCGTAGTTAGGCTCGTCGGCGCCGAAGAACCGCCAGATCGGCGTGAGCGGGGCGCCAGCTCTGCGGGCATCCACCTCGATATCGACGTCGAAGCTCCCCGCCGGCGGATCCGCCGCGGCAAGAGCCGGCGCAGCGAGCAGCAGTGTTGCGAGGACCCCTGCACGCATGCCGCACGCTCCTATTTCGGCCCGGGTGAAACGCGGAACCAGTCGAAGTCGACGTAACCACCCTTCTCCGCGGTCGTGTAGTTGAACAATGCCGGGCGCGCGCCCTTCCACCAGCTGAAGCGCAGCTTCGTGGATTCACCCAGCGGCTTGAATCCCTGGCCGCCGTCGAGGCTGTATTCGTAACGCACCATTTCGTCCACGACCGTGAGGCGCAATTCCAGGCAGGTGCCCTCGAGCTCCGGGCCCGCGACCTGCGCGCCGGCCGACGACCAGGTGACGCGCCGCACGCCGGCGGTCTGCACCACGCCTATCCAGCTCGGCTGCACCTGCAGCATCGCGAGGCCCGCGCGCTGGCCGTCGCGCATGCCGATCACTTCCATGCGCGCATTGATGCGCGTCGACGGGCCGTGCAGCACCTGCGTGAGTGTATTGCGCGCCGCCACGAGATCCGTGGCCGTCATCGCGCCGATGCGCAGGAAACCGGGATTCATGGTCAGGCTCCAGTTGGAGTCCTTCGGGTTGTGATTCCACTCCCACTGCAGCCCGAGCGGCTCGCCCCAGAACTCGTCGGTGGCCTGGATGAAGACCGGCGGCGGTGATTTGCCGACATTCGGCATGGCATGCGACAGCACCGGCTGGCCGGTGGTGGCCGAGCCTTCGATGGGATCTCCCACGACCGGCCAGTCATCCACCCAGCGGACCGGCTGCAGGTGCACGATGCGGCCATAACCGCCGGTGCTGTTGAAATGCAGGAACCAGCCCTCGCCATTCGGCGTCTCGACGTATCCACCCTGGTGCGGCGCCTGCACCGGCGTATCGCCCTGCGCGAGCACGGTGCGCACGTCGTAGGGCCCCCAGATGTTCTTCGAACGCAGCACCGCCTGCGGCCCCTTATCGACACCGCCGTAGGGCGCGAAGATGTAGTACCAGCCGTTGCGCTTGAGTAGTTTGGGCCCCTCGAGCGTCGGCAGGTTCTTCGGGTCCTCGACGATGACCTTGCCGGCGTCGAGCACGCGAGTGCCGTCCGGGCTCATGCGATGCAGGATGAGCGGCCCCGCGCCGGTGCGCGAATGGACCAGGTAGGCCTTGCCATTGCTGTCCCAGAACGGGCAAGGATCTTCCAGCCCGGGCTCGGCGATCAGCGCCACCGGCGCCGTCCACGGTCCCTGGATCTTGCGCGCCG
>DASUGK010000095.1:0-26553 GCA_036274075.1 Steroidobacteraceae bacterium
GGGCGGAATTCCAACTCGGCGTCGCCGGCCTTGAACTTCTGCCCTTCGAGCGGCGGCGCGTCGGACTTGAGCGCGAGGTCCAGCCAGATGGCCGTGCCGGGCTTGGTCCGCGCGACGATCTGCGGCAGTAGCTGGAGCTTCGCGACCTTTTCGGACTGCGCGAACGCGCGGGCCTCTTCGTAGAACACGCCGAGCGAGATGCGGCGCGAGCCGGGCTCGCCGACCGCCTGGGCCTCGCTGATGCCGCCGCGGCGCAGTCGCTCCAGCAGTCGTCTCTCGCCGGACTCGCTGGGCGGGCTTTCGAGGTACACCCAGAATCCATCCGGTTCCTGGGTGGTGACCTGGCGCGGAATCGAGGCGTACCCCGAGTCCGTCAGTGTCTGCCGGGCACGCGCGGCGAGCTCATTCGTGGCGAAAGGCCCGACGGTGACGCAGCTGCCATCGCCGGTGATGGGTGTGGCCTCGGCGACCAGGCGCAATTGCTCGGCCTCCACCTTCGGCGACACGGGCAGCTCGGCCTCCTTCGGCGCGAGCCATTGCGACCACGCGAAGAACGCGAGATTCACCAGCACCAACACGAAGAAAGCGACACGCACGCGGGGCGTGAGTGTAGCAAAGGCTAGCCGCGCGCCAGTACTCCGAGTCCGCGCAGGACCAGGTCGGGCACCACTCGGCAGGGGCTCTTTATATAGCGACGCAATCGCCTGGCGGCCCCGCCGGTGAGGAGCAGCAGCGGCGCCGCGCGCAACGCGGCACCGGCTTCGAGCATGGCGCGGTCGATCACGGCCGCGGCCGCGAGCGTGGCCCCGGCGGACAGCGCATGTGCGGTATCGCGCGCGAAGCCGCCGCGCGGCACCGGCCTGTCGGCGCGATTCCCGGCTGCGCGCCGGCGAATCCCATGGGTGCCGTTGAGCAAGCTGTCGATCATGCTGCTGGGGCCGGGCGTGATGAGCCCGCCGAGGTGGCGCCCATCGGCGGTCACCGCATCGATGGTCAGCGCCGTGCCGATGTTGGCGACCACCGCATGCCGCGCGCCGGCCATGTGATGCGCGGCGATGACGCCCACCCAGCGATCCGCACCCAGCCGCCAGGTGTCGCGATAGCCGTTGCGCACGCCGGCCGCGTGGCGTTCCGAGCGCACGAACTCCGCGGGCGCGCCGAACCGCGTCCGCACCGCGGCCTCGAGCGCCCGCTCGAGCTTCGCGCCGGCGACGCTCACCGCCACCACGCGCGTCACGTCGCGGGGCGCCGCGCGCACCAGCCGATGCAGCGCCGCGGTCTCGCCCGCGTGCGCCAGCGCCTGCATGCGTCCCAGGCGCGCGCCGCGCAGCAGCGCCCACTTGACGCGCGTGTTGCCGATGTCGACCAGCAACGTGCTCATGAATCCGCCCGCACGGTGACCTCGCCGGAAATGAATCGCTGCACGCCGCCGGGTGTCTCCACCAGCAACGCACCATGGGTGTCGATGCCGCGCGCGATGCCGCGCGTGACCTCGCCCTGGTTCTCGATGCGCACTTCGCGGCCGAACAGCACGTCGGCCGCACTCCACCGCTCGAGGTGCGGGGCCAGCCCGGTGCGCGGGAATTCCGCCAGCGCCGGCAGCAGGCGCGCCAGTAGTTCGGCCACGATGACATTGCGGTCCGGCGCGGGATCGTGGTGCGCGCGGATGTCGTCGGCCGTGTTGCCGGTGGCGGCGACGGCGGCGCGCGCCTCCTCGTCGAGCATCACGTTGAGCCCCAGGCCGATGACGACGTGCACGGGCCCCGCGGCTTCGGCGCGCATCTCGATGAGGATGCCGCCGAGTTTGCCGTGCGCGGTGACCAGGTCATTCGGCCACTTGAGCCCGACGCCCTGTACGCCGACGTCGCGCAGCGCGTCGACGACGGCCAGTCCCACGATCAGGCTCAGCGCGGAAAGATCGGCGGGCATGTCGGGATACTGCCAGGCCAGCGACAGGCAGATGGCTCCGCCCGGCGGCGCGATCCAGCTGCGCCCGCGGCGCCCGCGGCCACCGGTCTGGTGCTCGGCGAGGATCACCGCGGCCATGCCGGCCGCGGGCGGCAGCGAATCCAGCAGCCGCGTGTTGGTCGACTCGAGCGTCCATTCGACGCGCAATGCCTCGATGCGCGCGCAGAGATCGGCGCCCAGCAGCGACTCGATGCGTTCCGGCGCGAGCGCGCTGACGCCGGCCGCGAGCCGGTAGCCCTTGCTGGTCTGCGCGTCGAGCGTCACGCCGAGTTCGCGCAGCTGCTCCACCGCTTTCCACACCGCCGCGCGCGTCACCGAGAGGTCGGCGGCCAGCGCCTCGCCCGAGACGAAGGCGCGGTCGTCGAGGCGCTGGAATACCCGCTGCGGCAGAGGTCTTTCGGCCGATGCGGTGTTCACGTGCGACCGCGCCCGAACAGCCACAACTTGCGGGCGCGCGACTCGCTGCCGGCGCGCATGCGCTGGATGTTGCCGCGGTGGGTCCAGACCACGAGCACGGCGCAGGCCAGCGCGAAGCCGAATTGCGGCGTGACGTGTGCGCCATCGCGGACGAGTAGATAGATCGGCATGGCGATGGAGGCGGTGATGGAGGCGAGGCCCACGTAACCCGACACCGTGACCACCGCCAGCCAGCTCAGCACCAGCGGCGCCAGCAGCACGATGTCGAGGCCCGCATAGGCGCCGACCAGCGTGGCGACACCCTTGCCGCCGCGAAAGCCATGCCACACCGGAAACACGTGCCCGAGGATCGCCGCGAAACCGCAGGATGCCGGCAGCCACGCGGCGAGTTCCGTGCTTCCGGCCTCGACGCCAGGTATAGCGAGCCGCGGCAGCAATGCGGCCGCGATCCAGCCCTTGGCCACGTCGATGATGACCACCCAGATGCCGAAGGCCAGACCCTGCGTGCGCAGCGCATTGGTGCTGCCCGCGTTGCCGCTGCCGAGCTTGCGGATGTCCACGCCGCCGCGCAGGCGGCCGACGACCAGGCTGCCGACCACCGATCCGAGCAGGTAGGCCAGGATCACCTTGAGAATGAAGTCCATGGGAACGCGGAAATTTCAGCGCAGGAAGACTTCCGCCAGCATACAACGGACGCTCCCACCCCCGTGACGCTCAATAATATCGACGGGGACCCCCAGCACCGCATCCACCGACGCGTACAGGCGCGCGTACTTGCGGGCGTGCAGGACGTGCTGCGCCGTTGCCGACATCACCAGGATCCGCATGTCGCCGAGGTACTCGTCCCAGCTGCCGAGCTCGAGCACGTTGCCGGCGAAGGCCTGCATTTCCGCGTCGTCGATGGCCAGCAGTTCCCGGCCGGCACCCAGCCGGTTCACCAGGCGGCCGCGATCCATGGGATCCACGTTGTCACGCGCCAGCACCGCGAAGCGCGTGCCGATGCTCATGACCACGTTGGTGTGGTAGATGGGCGCGCCGCGCTGGTCGGTGGCGCTGAACATCTCGAGGTCGTAGCCCATCTTCTCGGCCCACTCGCGCGCCACGGTCTCGTGCGTGCGGGGCGAGCGGCAGGCATAGGCCACGCGCTCGACGTGGTCGAGCACCAGGCTGCCGGTGCCCTCGAGGAATCGTCCTTCCTTCTCGTGGTGGGTCAGGTCGAGGGTGCGGCGGACCTGGAAACCGGTCTGCTGCACGACGGCGTCGATCACTTCCGGTCGCCGCTCCGTGCGGCGGCTCGCGGCCTGCATGGGATACAGCACCACCGTGCCGTCGGCATGGAAGCTCACCCAGTTGTTGGGAAACACGGCGTCGGGATTGCGTGGCTCGTCGGAATCCGCAGCCACGCACACCGCGATGCCCTCGGCCGACAGGGCCATGACGAAGGCGTCGAATTCGGCCTGCGCCTGCGCCGCGGTATGTTCAGAGCCGCCGGCATGCTGGAAAAGATTGGTCTGCGCCGTCTCGGCGTTGTAGCCGAAGTGCTTCGGCCGGACCATGAGCACCGCCTCGGCGCATTGCGAGGCCACCGCCGGTCCAACCGATTTGCCAACCTGCATGGCCGACTTCTACATCCCGGACGTGGTAGGCACAATAGCCCGCCCATGACCGACGCCGTACCCACTCTCGACGCCCGATCGACCCAGGATGCGCAGTTCGCGCGCGACCTGTCGGCGGCCTACGAGGAGTACGGGTTCGTGATCATCCGCAATCACGGCATCGAAAAGCACGTGATCGACCGGTGCCTGGCCTGCTTCAGGCAGTTCTTCGCGCTGCCCGTGGAGGAGAAGCGCCGTTACCAGTTGCCGGCCGGCGGCGGCGCACGCGGCTACACCCCTTTCGGCATCGAGACGGCCAAGGGCGCCCAGCACCACGATCTCAAGGAATTCTGGCACGTGGGCCGGGAATTACCGCCGGGCCATCCGTACTCCAAGGACATGGCCCCTAACATCTGGGTGGACGCCATCCCCGGCTTTCGCGAAACGACGCTCTCTCTATATGAGTCGTTCGACGCGCTCGGCCGGCGGCTGCTGGCGCCCATCGCCTCGAACCTCGGCCTGGCCCGCGACTACTTCGACGACAAGGTGAATTTCGGCAACAGCGTCCTGCGCATCATCCACTACCCGCCGATGCCGCCCGAGCCTACCCCCTCGGTGCGCGCCGGCGCCCACGAAGACATCAACGTCATCACGCTGCTGTTGGGCGCGGAAGAGCCAGGGCTGGAAGTGCTCTCGAAGAAGGGCGAATGGCTGCCGATCAATCCACCTCCCGATTCCCTGGTCTGCAATGTCGGCGACATGCTGCAGCGGCTGACCAACAGGAAGCTGCGCTCCACCACGCACCGCGTGACCAATCCGCCGCGCGAACGCGCCAGCAAGGCGCGCTACTCGCTGCCGTTCTTCCTGCACTTCAATCCCGATTTTCTCATCGAGACGCTGCCGCAATGCATCGACGCGCAGCATCCCGACCAGTTCCCGCAGCCCATCACGGCGCACGACTTCCTGCAGGAACGCCTGCGCGAAATCAAGCTCATCTAGCCTGCCCCGATGGCGAAGCTGTACTTCTATTACTCGACCATGAACGCGGGTAAATCCACCGCGTTGCTGCAGGCCAGCCACAACTACGAAGAGCGTGGCATGCGCACGCTGCTGTACACCGCGCAGCTCGATTCGCGCCAGGGCGGCCGCATCCACTCGCGCATCGGCATCGAGCGCGAGGCGCGGCATTTCCATCCGGGCAGCGACCTGAAAAGCGAGATCGCCGGCGAACACGCGCGCTCGCGCCTGGCCTGCGTGCTGGTGGACGAGTCGCAGTTCCTCACGCCCCGGCAGGTCAAACAACTCGGTGCCGTGGTCGACGAGCTGAACGTTCCGGTGCTTTGTTATGGCCTGCGCACCGACTTCCGCGGCGAACTCTTCCCCGGCAGTGCGCAGCTCCTGGGCTGGGCTGACAACCTGGTCGAGATCAAGACCATCTGCCATTGCGGCCGTAAAGCCATCATGGTGGTGCGTGTCAAGGCGGATGGTTCGGTGGAGCGCGAAGGCGAGCAGATCGAGATCGGCGGCAATGAGCGTTACGTGCCGCTGTGCCGCAGGCACTTTTCGCAAGCCGTTGCCGGAGCAAAGATTCCGGGCTGACGAACTGTCAATGTGCGCAAGATTCGTACAGCGCACCCATGTTGCGCACGCGCAGCAAGAGGGTCTTCCCGGGTTGTAACTCGGTCGTCATCTCATTAACGTGTACTGCATAAATCACGCAGTGCCGCACAGATGGCCGCGTACAAAACCGGAGATATTCATGCGTAACGTCAGCGGAGCCATGTTGCTTCGATTCCACAAGTATGCCCTCGCGACTGCCGCGTTGTTAGGCGCGGGATTCGCGAACACCGCGCTTGCCCAATCCACCGGCACCGAAGCCATCGAAGAAAGCATGAGCGAAGTGGTGGTGTCCGCCACGCGCGTCAGGCAGATCGGCATCGTCGGCGACCAGACGGCGCCGAAATCGCGCGTCACGCTCAACGACGAATACCTGGCGAAGCAGCCTCCGGGACAAACGGTGTTCCAGGCCATCAACCAGCTGCCGGGCGTCAACTTCACCAACTCCGATCCGTATGGCACTTCGGGCGGCAACCTGCGCATCCGCGGCTTCGACGGCTCGCGCGTGTCGGTGACCTTCGACGGCGTGCCGTTGAACGACTCCGGCAACTACGCGCTGTTCACCAACCAGATGCTCGATCCGGAGCTGGTGGATCGCGTCGACGTCAACCTGGGCACCACGGACGTGGACAGCCCCACGGCCTCAGCCACGGGCGGCACGGTGGCCTACCGCACCAAGCGGCCCACCGACGACTTCTCGAGCGAGGTGGTTCTCTCGGCCGGTGACTTCGACTACCAGCGCGCCTTCCTGCGCGTCGACACCGGCGAATGGGGCGGCACGGGCATCAAGGCCTTCCTCGCCGGCTCCTACCAGAGCTACGACAAGTTCAAGGGCCCGGGCGATCTCGAGAAGAAGCAGGTCAATGCCGTGATCCGCAAGGAGTTCGAGAACGGCAACTTCATCTCCTTCGCCGCCCACTACAACGAGAACCGCAACGCGTTCTACCGCACGGCCAGCCAGGCCTCTTTCGAGCAGTTCGGCCGCGACTACGACAACCTCGAGGCCTGCACGCGTGACGATCCCACCAACGGCGTGCGTGACGACGAGAACCGCAACAATGTCGTGGTGCCGCCGCCGGGCGTTTCGGCGAACGACATCCTCGCCAATCCCTCGAGCTGCACCAACTACTACGGCGTGCGCATCAACCCGTCGAACACGGGCAACATCCGCATCCAGTCGCTATGGAACCTGGGCGAGAACCTGAAGCTCACGTTTGATCCTTCGTACCAGTACGTGCTGGCGAACGGTGGCGGCACGTCGTTGATCAACGAGACGCCCAACAACGCCGACATCCGCCCGCTGGGCAACGCCAACGTCACGGGCTGGGACCTGAACGGCGACGGCGACACGATGGACAACGTGCGCTTCTACACGCCCAACACCACCAACACCAACCGCTACGGTGCGACGGCCTCGCTGATCTGGGATATCAACGAGGACAACCGCGCCCGCCTCGCCTACACCTACGATCGCGCAGAGCATCGCCAGACCGGCCAGTGGGGCTACATACTGCCCAATGGCGTGGAAGACGTGTTTGCCGGGCGCGAAGGCGAGCGCGTCTTTGCAGCGGACGGCGACATCATCCGCGGCCGCGACCGCTTCTCGGTGGCCGAGCTGAACCAGTTCGCGCTCGAGTGGCGCGGCCAGTTCGCCGAAGACCGCTTCACGGCCACGGTCGGCGTGCGCGCGCCCTACTTCAAGCGCGAGCTGAACCAGTACTGCTACACGCCGGACGGCGGCACCGGCAATTCGGGCACCATCCAGGCGCAGGGCGGCGTGTTGTGCACCTCGCGTACACCTAACTTCACCTATGCCAACGGCAACGTGGGCTTCCAGGGCAACAATCCCATGGGCGTGCAGTTCATCGCGCCGTGGAGCGACGAGGTGAAGTTCGACGACATCCTGCCGAACCTGGGCCTCAGCTATAACCCAACCGACAACCAGCAGCTTTATTTCTCGTACGCCGAGGGCCTCTCGGCGCCGCGCACCGACAACCTGTACTCGGTGCGCCGCCAGGACGATGGCAGCGTGGGCAGCCCGCTGCCGGAATCGGAAACCACCCAGTCGTACGACATCGGCTGGCGCCTCAACCATCCGCGCACCATCGCATCGCTCGCGGTGTACCGCATCGACTACACCAACCGCATCGTCTCGACGTTCGACCAGGCGCTGGGCTTCAGCGTGGATCGCAACGTCGGCGACGTGAAGGTGCAGGGCGTGGACGCGCAGCTCGGCCAGCGGCTGGGCGACCTGTTCGCGCTCACGGCATCGGTGTCGTACAACGACAGCGAGTTGCTGGACGACGTGCCCACGGCCGGCGCGCCCATTCCCACGGCCGGCAAGCAGCTGGTCGAGACGCCGGAGTGGATGTTCACGATGCGCGCCGACATGGACGTGACGCCAAACCTCCGGGTTGGCCTGCAGGGCAAGAAGGTGGATGAGCGTTTCGGCACGGACCTCAACACCGAAGTTGCGCCCAGCTACACGGTGTTCGACCTCGACGTGAACTACAGCTTCTCGTTCAAGGGCGTCGAGCGCGCCGGCATCCAGCTCAACGTCACCAACCTGCTCGACGAGGAGTACTACGGCAACATCAGCTCGGGCACTGGCGTGGGCACTTCGGTGGGCTTCTACTCCATCGGTGCGCCGCGCACGATCATGGGATCGGTGCGGTTCGAGTTCTGAGACGGGCCGCATGCGCGGCCCCCTCTTCTTGCTGTCTCTGCTGGCGGCGGGCTTCGTGCCCGCCGCCGCGTTTTCCGCGCCCGGCACGAGGCCCATTCGTGTCGCCACCTTCAACTCCAGCCTGAATCGCGGTTCGCCGGGAGTACTGCAACGCGACCTGTCCACGCCCGACAACGCCCAGGCGCGCGCCGTCGCGGAGATCATCCAGCGCGTGCGCCCCGACATCCTGCTGCTGCAGGAGTTCGATTACGACGCCGCGGGTGCGTCGCTGGCGTCGTTCCAGTCAAACTACCTGGGCCGCGCGCAGAACGGCCATGCGCCGCTGCACTACGCCCACACGTTCTTCACCGAGTCGAACACGGGCGTGCCCTCGGGATTCGACCTCGACAACGACGGCCGGGTGGCGGGTGGCGGCGACGCGCTGGGCTTCGGCGACTTTGCCGGGCAATACGCCATGGTGCTGCTGTCGCGCTTCCCGATCGACACGAAGCGGGCGCGCACTTTCCGCAAATTCCTGTGGCGCGACATGCCGGGCGCGATGCTGCCCCTGGCGGCGTCAGGCGAACCGTGGTATTCGCCGGAAGAACTCGCGGTGTTGCCGCTGTCGTCCAAGAGTCATTGGGACGTGCCGGTGAAGTTGGGCAGGCAAACGCTGCACCTGCTCATCAGCCATCCCACGCCTCCCGCCTTCGACGGCCCCGAGGATCGCAACGGGCGGCGCAACCATGACGAGATCCGCTTCTGGTCCGACTACCTGGCGATGGGCGCGGATGGCTACATGCGCGACGACCGCGGCAGGCAGGGCGGATTGCCGAGCGGCCTGTTCCTCATCATGGGCGACCTGAACTCAGATCCGGTCGACGGCGGCAGTCTGCACGACGCCATCGAGGGCCTGTTGAAGCATTCACGCGTCAACGGCGCGTTCATGCCGCACAGCCAGGGCGCGGTCGAAGCAGCGGCGGCCCAGGGCGGCGCAAACGCCTCGCACCAGGGCGATCCGCGCTTCGACACCGCGGACTTCAACGATCGCTCGGCCGGAAACCTGCGCGTCGATTACCTGTTGCCGGAAAAATCCCTGTCCATCTGCGGCGGCGGCGTCTTCTGGCCGCGCCAAGACCAGGACGGCGCTCACCTCGTATGGGGACAGACCCCACGGAGTTCGGATCACCGCCTGGTCTGGGTGGACCTCATTGCAGGCTCAGTTCCGTGCCCACGGGGCAGTGATCCGACAACCAGTGCGTCTTCGCATCCTCGTCGTTGAACACCACGCGCACGAAGGATTTCTTCAGCACCGCCTTCGCGAGGTCGCGGCCCAGCAGGATGTTGTCGATGTACTCGCGGTACTCGCTGTCGCTCGTGCAGGGCAGGAACTTCTCGCGGGCCGTGATGCTGACGAGTTTCGCGGCCGGCGGATCGCCGTCGTTGATGTTGGCGTAGAAGTTGAGCGGGCGGCCCTGCGCGTCGAGTGCCGGTCCCTTCTCGAGCGTGAAGCGGCGGTTGAAATCGCCGAGCACGCCGAATCGCCGGCCGGCACGCGCCTCCGCGTCTATCCACGCCTCCAGCGGCTCGATCTGCCGAGACAGCAGCTGGCAATTACGCCCCTCGGCGGTCAGCGGCCCCGCGGGACAGCCCGACTTCAGGTGCACGGACATCAGCCGGAATTCCTGGCGGGTGCCGGGGAAGAACGTCGCCACCACGCCGCGGCGCACCGCGTTGCCGATGGACAGCGGCTCGTATTCGGCTTCGCAGCGGAATGGCAGGCCACGGCGGATCGCGAAGCCGTTCTTCTGCGTGTGCGCGCGCGTGGAGAAGCAGAAGTCATACCCCGGGAAGACCTGCGCCGCGGCCTCGGGCCCGTCGACTTCCTGCAGCGCGACGATGTCTGCGGCGAGCCTGGCCGCATAGTTGCGCAGCGATGCGTAGTCGGCCGCGCTGCGCGGCTCCTTGCGCGTGATCGCGCAGGGCAGCGTGCGGTCATCGCCGCCCACCATGCCGCCCTGCTCGGCGCAGTTCTCGCGCAACGCGCGGTGCGTCCCGGGCGTCATGAGGTACTCGACGTTCCAGCTCGCGATGCGCACCTTGGCGGACTTGTCGTTCCACGGGCCGCCTCCCGGCAGCTCCAGGATGGGCGTCTCGATGTTCAGGCCCGCGTACTTGTCCTCGAGCTTCGGGTAGGGATTGGTCCAGGAGCCGTAGACAGGGTTCGGCAGCACGAACCAGCTCACGCCGAAGCGCGGCTCGAGGCGCTCGCGGTCGGCGGCGAATGCCTTCGGGTCGATGAAGTCGCCGAGGTCGTCGCCGACCAGCGCGACGATGCGGTAGTTGGCCGCGATGAACGAGCGGCGCAGCGTCTTTAGGCTGTTGTTCCACTCGGGCCGCTCGCCGCGCAGCAGCATGTGTTCCGGGTCGGGCCGCGGATCGATGCCGAGCTGCACCAGGTTGCGCATCGTGGCGGTTTTCGCCGGGCAGGGATCGCTGGCCGTGGGCGGTGGCACGCTGCAGTCACGGTTCGACACGTAGAACACCGAGTGCCCGAGGCGGCGGGCGGTTGCGATGAAGTCGCGCGCACCGGGCACGGCCTCGGCCTGGCCGGCACCCACCCATTCGCCCCAGTTTTTCGCGTCGTAAGTCGTGCGGTCGCGCAGCAGCCGCGCCTGGTACACCGTGTTGTCGAGCACGGTTTCGTCGAGGTCCAGCACGACTGCGGTAGGCAGGCGCGCGAGCACCTCCGGGGCAACGCCCTGTTGCTCGATCGCGGCGCTGCCGGGAGCCGGCGCCGCGATCTGCTGCGCTGCGAGCCGGTAGGTCTGCTCGGCGATGGCGCGGAACTCGGGCGCGCGCTGCATCCACAGCGTCGAACCCACGAATTCGCGGCCTTCCCAGTCCTGGGCGGAGGCAACGGTCAGCAGCGAACACGACAGGACTACCGCGATGCGGCCTTTCCAGCCTCGCACCATGAAAAACCTCCGACGACGGGAGAATTGCCCAGGCGCGAGAGTATTTCAGAAGACGCGGCGAGGAAACGGGGAGACGATTATTTGATTTTGGCGCCGGAAGTGGCTAGCCGGTCTCGGCGAGCGACTGGTTCTGCCAGTTGGTGTCGAGCAGGTCGAGCGGTTCGACGCGCAGGTAACGCAGCGCATCGGTGGCGCTGCAGGGCCGGGCGAACAGGAATCCCTGCGCCAGCGCGCATCCCATGTTGCGCAGGATCTCCAGCTGCTGCCAGGTCTCGATGCCCTCGGCGACCACCTGGATGTTGAGGCTGCGCGCCATGGCGACGATGGCGCTGACGATGGCGTGGTCGGAAGGATCGGTGACGATGTCGTTGACGAACTTGCGGTCGATCTTGAGCGAGTCGACGCGCCAGCGTTTCAGGTACGACAACGACGAGTACCCGGTGCCGAAGTCGTCGATGGCGATCTTCACGCCCAGGTCGCGCAAGGAGGCCAGCGCGTCCTCGCGGAACTCGCCGGAGCGCGTCTCGAACAGCGAGCCCTCGGTGAGCTCCAGCGCCAGGAGCTGCGGCCCGATGCGGAAACGGTCCATGGCCTGCTGCACCAGCTCGCGCAGCTTGGTGCGCTCCAGCTGCACGGCCGACACGTTCATGCTCACCGGCACGAGGTGCGCGCCCTGCTCGCGCCAGGCGCTGATGTCGCGGCCGACGCGCTCGAGCACGAACTGCCCGATGGGAATGATGAGGCCGGTTTCCTCGGCCACGCCGATGAAACGCTGCGGCGAGAGATAACCCTGCGCCGGATGCTTCCAGCGCAGCAGCGCCTCGAGCCCCGCCACGCGGCGCGTGTGGATGTCGATGATGGGCTGGTAGTGCACATCGAACTGCGACAGCTTGAGGCCGGCGCGCAGGCTCGACTCGATGGCCACGCGCTCCTTGAGCGTGCGATCCATCTGCGGCGAGAACACCTGGTAGTTGTTCCGGCCCAGGTCCTTGGCCTGGTACATGGCCGTGTCGGAATGCTTGAGCAGCTCGCCCATGGTGGCGCCGTCGCGCGGAAAGAGGCTCACGCCAATACTCACCGTGGCCACCAGCGCGCGGCCGTCGATCATCACCGGCTGGGACAACACTTCGTTGATGCGGGTGGCCGCCAGCGTCACTTCGTCCGGCGCGTTCACGCGGTGCAGGACCACGACGAATTCGTCGCCGCCCATGCGCACGACAATATCCGAGGGGCGCACCGCGGCGCGCACCCGCTTGGCGATTTCCTGCAGCAGCTTGTCGCCCACCTCGTGGCCACGCGAGTCGTTGATGTGCTTGAAGCGGTCGAGGTCGAGGAACAGCACCGCGAGCATCTGTCGCGATTCCTGGCAGCGCGCGATGGCCTCTGGCAGGTGCGCCTGCAGGAACATCCGGTTCGGCAGGCCGGTGAGATGGTCGTGGTTGGCGAGCTTGTCGAGGCGCTGCTGGTTCGCCAGCAGCTGGCTCTGCGCCTTCTTGCGTTCCGACAGGTCGCGCATCAGGTAGGAGACCAGGCGCCGGTCGCTGGACTCGATGGGGACGCAGCTCACTTCCACGTCGATCTGGCGCCCGTCCTTGAGCCACTGCACCAGCTCGACGCCGCGGCTGGGCTCGACGCGTGCCAGGGTTGCGATCACGGGATCCTGCGAATCGTTGGGACCGCGCAGCACCGAGAGGATCGACCGTCCACGCAATTCGTCGAGCGTGAAGCCCAACTGCTGCTGCACGGCGGGATTGGCGTCGACGATCTCGCCGGTGCGCGCGTCGGCGACCAGCAGCCCGTCCTGCGCCTGCTCGATGATGGCGCGGTAACGCGATTCCAGCGCGATGCGGTCGGCATTGAGGCGGCGCGAACGGGCCAGCAGCAGCATGGCGACGATGGCGAAGCCGCCCACCAGCAGGCCCAGCAGGATGGTCTGGTACAGCGTGGTGCTCGTGGCCTGCGCCGAGGCGCTGCGCGGGATCTCGAGCTGCAGCAGCCACACGGGCGAGCCCGACTGGTCGCGCAGGATCAGGAAGCCATTGATGTGCGTCCGCCCCGCCACGCGCGTGAGCAGGTTGGCGGAGAGCGGCGAAGCGCGCACCCACTCCCGCACCTCGTCGGGCACGCCGGAACGCTCCAGGCTGGCGACCGGGTAGCCGGTGACAGGCCACGGCGAGAACTGGCCCACGCGATCGACCACGGCCGGCGTCAGCGCGCGCGTGAATGCGATCCATCCCTGGGGCTGGCCGGCGCCGGTGCTGTCGAACACCGGGCGCACCGCGAACAACGCGGGGCCGCGCGCGCGCTGGATGATGCCGCGCACGCCATCGGTGAGGCTGTTGAGATGGCCCGACGTGACGCCCTGCTTGACGGCTGCCAGCAGGTCGGTGTCGGGCGGAATTTCGTATTCCTGCGCCGCCGTCGCGTCGATGGCGAAAGACGCGCGCGTCTCGAGGTTCCGGTCGAGCAGCAGCAGGCTGTCGATGTCGAGCCGCACCAGCGCGCCGGCATTCAGCGAGCCGGTGAAGTAGTCGGGGCGGGAGCCGCGCACGAAGTCGGCGGTCGGCGTGGAAATGGCGTAGTCGCCCAGCACCGAGTGCAGGTCGCCGAGCTCGGTCTCGAAGCCGCGGATGAGCTGGCGACTCTGCATGTCGACGTCGCGCGATTCGATGTCGGCGACGTTGGTCAGCCAGCTGCGCTGCGACCAGCCGTAGAACACGACCAGGATGACGGCGACCACCGCGCCGATGAGGGGCAGTGGCGATTGACGGATCCTGATCTTGCCGTCGGGGGCTGTGTGGCGCGACATAACGTGAACTGGGTCACGTGCTGACTAAGGGCATCCCGCAGTGTGCAACGCGGGAACGTTGCGCCCCACTACACCGCGCACACTTCTGTGATTGTCCCTGCCCGGAGGACCCGGGGGCGGGGTGGGGCCCGGGCGGGTCAGAGTGGGCGGTGAGCAACCCGAGAACGCGGCCTCGCCCGCAACCATGTCGGTGGAGCCCCACAGTGGCAGGCCGGGATAGGCGTCGAAGCTCGAGAACGCCAGGTAGTAGTTAGTGCCGTCGCGCAGGATCGACGGGTCGGGATGGTCGCCGCTGACCACCGGATTCAGGAACGTACCGTTGCCCAGGTGGGCCCTGCATCGTCCCTCGAAGCCACCGCCCCGGTCTTCATGCTAGGATGACACCGGTTTCCCACTGGCCGAGTCATAGACGACCCGCCCCATGAGCGCAACAACACGCGGCCACCGCCCGGGCTCCGGATTCGATTGCGGGCATGGAGGCTGCTCCGCGAAAATGCCGCCCTCTTCCGACCCCGCCCCCGTGCGTCACTTTCCCGGAGAATGTCGATGAACAAGGATCGAATGACCGTGCTCGCCGCGATGATGGACCAGGGAGTGATCCCGGTCTTCTATCACCCCGACGTCGCGGTCTGCCAGAAGGTCATCCAGGCCTGCGCCAACGGCGGCGCGAAATGCATCGAATTCACCAACCGTGGCGACTTCGCGAGCCACGTGTTCTACGAGGTCACGCGCCACTTCGACAAGGCCGATCCCTCGGTGATCATGGGCGTCGGAAGCATCGTCGATGCGCCCACCGCCGGCATCTACATCGCCAATGGCGCCAAGTTCGTCGTCGGGCCCATCCTCAATGCCGACGTCGCCAGGGTCTGCAATCGCCGCTGCATCCCCTATTCGCCCGGCTGCGGCTCGGCCAGCGAGATTTCCTGGGCGCACGAGCTCGGCTGCGAAATCGTCAAGGTGTTCCCGGGCAGCTCGGTGGGCGGGCCGGAGTTCGTCAAGAACGTCCTCGGACCAATGCCATGGACTCGCATCATGCCCACCGGCGGCGTCGAACCCACCGAGGAGTCGCTGCGCAAGTGGTTTGGCGCCGGCATCGTGGCCTGCGGCATCGGCAGCAACCTGATCACCAAGGAGCTGCTCGCCAAGGCCGATTACGCCGGCATCGAGGCGCGCGTGCGCGACACCGTAAAGCTCATCAAGAACATTCGGCAGAAGTAAGCAGGAACATGACTGACAACGTACTGAAGATCCGTTCCGCGGCGGAGACCCGCTGGGATTGCGCCTCGTTCGGCGAGGTGATGCTGCGTTTCGATCCGGGCTTCGGCCGCGTGCGCAACGCGCGCAGCTTCCAGGTGTGGGAAGGCGGCGGCGAGTACAACGTGGCGCGCGCCATGCGCAAGTGCTGGGGCAAACGCTCCACGGTGGTCACCGCGCTGCCGGTCAACGATCTCGGCTGGCTGGTCGAAGATCTCATCATGCAGGGCGGCGTCGATACCTCGCATCTCATCTGGCGCGAGTTCGACGGCCTCGGCCGCAACACGCGCGTGGGGCTCAACTTCACCGAGAAAGGCTTCGGCATCCGCGCGGCCCTCGGCTGCTCGGACCGCGGGCATTCGGCCGCGTCGCAGATCCGCCCCGGCGAGGTGAACTGGGAGAAACTCTTCGGCGAGGAAGGCGTGCGCTGGTTCCACACCGGCGGCATTTTCGCCGCGCTGGCGCCGAATACTTCGGAAGCCGTCATCGAGGCCGTAGAAGTCGCGCGCAAGCATGGCACCATCGTCTCCTACGACCTCAACTACCGCGCGTCGTTGTGGAAGAGCCAGGGTGGAAAGGAAGGCGCGCAGCGCGTCAACCGCAACATCGCCAAGTACGTCGACGTGATGATCGGCAACGAGGAGGATTTCACGGCCTGCCTCGGGTTCGAGGTGGAAGGTCTGGACGAGCACATCTCGGCCATCGATCCCGCCAACTTCAAGAAGATGATCCAGGCGGCGGTGAAGCAGTTTCCCAATTTCAAGGTGGCCGCGACCACGCTGCGCAATGCGAAAACCGCCAGCTTCAACGACTGGTCCGCGATCCTGTATGCCGGGGGGCAGTTCTACCAGTCGATGATGCGCGAAGACCTCGAGATCTACGACCGCGTCGGCGGCGGCGATGGATTCGCCTCGGGCCTTGCCTATGGCTTCCTCGAGGGCAAGGGACCGCAGGCGGCGGTGGAATACGGCGCGGCGCACGGCGCGCTGGCCATGACCACGCCCGGCGACACCTCGATGGTGAACGTCAAGGAAGTCGAGGCGGTCATGAAGGGCAAGGGCGCGCGCGTCATTCGTTGAGGGATCCGTGACCACCAGGCGCGAACTGTTTCCGATCGTCGCGGGGGCCGCTGCCGTGCTCGGCGCGGCTCCCGTTTCCCAGGCACGCGCGGCCCGGTCCGGCCCGGAACTGCGGCGCGTGACCTATCACAGCGCGCGCACCGGAGCGGATCGCGACTACTTCGTCTATCTACCGCCCGGGCATGCGGCACGGAAGGACTGGCCCGTCATCCTGTTCCTGCATGGCAATGGCGAGCGTGGTGACGGCAAGGGCGAGCTCGACTACGTGCTGGCGCACGGCCCGCTGTACGAGGCCTGGTGCCAGAAGCGTGACCTGCCCTTCGTGATCATCTCGCCGCAGCTGCCGATGTTCGGCCAGGGCGAGGTCGGCTACATCAAGAATCGGACGCCGGCCCAGATCCCGGCCCGACGGGCCGGGGGCGTCGATCCGCGGCCGGACGAACGCAACATCCGCCGGGATACTCCCATGCAGGGCACGGCTCGCGACGACAAACTTCCCTACGGGCCTGAGGGCCCGGTCGAAGGCTGGAACCTCATCGCCGGCGAACTGATCGCCATGGTGGACGATACGGTGCGGAACTTCCGGGGAGATGCCCGCCGCGTGTACCTCACCGGCCTCAGCTACGGCGGGTTCGGCTCCTGGTATCTCGCGGCGAACTACCCGCGGAAATTCGCCGCGGTCGCGCCGGTGGTCGGTTATGGCCACCCGGCCCACGCCGAGGCCATCGCCGGGGACAAACTACCGGTCTGGTGCTTCTCCGGCGGCCGCGACGACGTCGTCCCCGCGCGCTTCTTCTACGCGGTGTTCGACCGCCTCGAAGCGCTGGGCCACACCAGTGCGCGGCTCACGAGCCACGAGGACCTCGGGCATTTCACCTGGGTACGCGTGTATCGCGGCGACGATCTGTATTCATGGTTCCTGGAGCACTCGCGCCAGGAATGAAGAAGGCGGCACACGAAAGGTGTGCCGCCCTCCCGGTTCCAGTTGCTGGTTTCGCGGTTCCCGGTCAGAAGCTTCCGCGCAATCCCAGGATCACGGTGCGGCCCGGGTTGTATTGCGTGAAAGTGGCGTTGTTGAACTGGAAGTACGAACGCTGCTTCGAGTTGCTCACGTTGATCACATCCAGCGTCAGCTGCGGGATCCACCCCGAAGACGCATTGAACATCTGGCCGAGGTTGAAACTCGAAGAGAAGTCGTACTGGGTGTAGTCGTCGCTGAACAACTCGGCGGCGCTGATGCCGTTCTGTCCGCCGGGACCCGTCAGCTGCGAGCCCTGGGCATGTGTGACCGACCCGCGGACGCTGACGCCATGGTTTTCATAGTACAGCGTCGCGTTGTAGGTCTCCGGCGCAACGCCCGTCGCCACTGCCGGCGCCGCACCCTGACCCTTCTGGTCGATGAGGGTGAAGTTCGCCGTGAAGCCGAGGCCTTCGAGCGCGGCATTGCCGAAGTTGAGCGGCTGCACCCAGTTGAACTCCATGCCATTCACGGTGAGCTTGCCCTCGGCATTCACCTGCTGGTTCAGCGTCACGTTCGCAACCGTCGGACCACCCCGCGCGTCGATGGCCGCCTGCTGGGTCGGCGACAGCGTCGCGTAGGTGACGCCATACTGCGCCAGCGCGCTGAACGGCATCGTGGTCGCCTGCGTCACCGTGAACCCCGTGAGTTGCTTGCGGAACGCGGCGACGCCGAAGTAGCCCTCGCCACCCGTGTAGTACTCGAATCCCAGGTCGATGTTCCTGGACATGTAGGGATCGAGTTCCGAGTTGCCGAGCGAACCGACGTCGGCCGACGGACTGCTGAAGTTCAGGCCCGGCAGCAACGCGTTCGGGTTCGGGCGCGTCATGGTCTTGGAGAGACCCAGGCGCGCGATCGCGTGCTCGCCGATGTTGAGCGCGGTGTTGAGGGACGGCAGCACCTTGTCATAGTCGGACTTCGCTGTTTCGTAGGTGACCACGTTCGGGTACAGGCTGCCGTCGGCCGGGTTGGGGCCCGAGGCCGGAGGCGCCGGGTTGCGCGGATCGGTGCGCGACACGCGCGATCCGACGATCTGGTCGGTCTGCACGTAGCGGACACCGAGGTTGTAGCGCAGCTTCTGCTCGCCGAATTCCAGGTTGCCGTTGAGCTCGGTGTACAGTCCGGTCACCTTCTCCTCGATCGAGCCCCAGGTCGCGGCCGTGTTGGACGAGCCGGCGTCGGGTGACGAGTCGTGGTACAGGTTGTAGTCGGAGTCACGCACCACAGCGTTCCAGTCCGCGGTGATGTAGCCCTGCGGGCCCGGGAGCAGGTAGTTAGCCAGCTCGCTCTGCGGGATCAGCGAACCACCCCAGGTGAGGGGCGGAAAGCCCGCGGTGTAGCCGGTGCCGTACGCCGGGTACGCCGGGAAGCCGGTGTTCAGGCCATTGCACGGCGGCTGCGAATTCGGGCCTGGGATTAGCTCGCTCGGGTTGCCGCCGCAGATCGCGTTCTGCCAGGCCTGGCTGTTGTCGTAAGGACGGATATCCCGGGAGGTTTCGTCGTACGCAGCGCCGAACTTGACGTTCAGCTTGTCGTCGCCCCAGGTCAGGTTGGCCCGGCCGCCCATGGTCTCGGTCTCGCGCTTTTCGTCCTGCATGTTCACGCGGCCGCCGGCCCACCCGAAACTCGCCGGGTTGTTGAGGTCGACGTTGGTGCTCATTACGTCGGGAATCTTGCCGTCGTTGGTGTATTGCACCGTGACGCCGGAGCTCGCCGGCGTGATCACCAGGAAGGACGGCGATTCGCGGTGGAAAGTGCTGTTCGTGTAGTTGCCCTGCACGTCGAGGTTCCACTTGTCGGCGATCTGCCAGTTCATGCCCGGGTTCGTGCCCCAGAAGTCGGTGTCCTCGATGAACGGCCGGTATTCGAGGAAGTACTGGGCATTGGCGAACGTCGCGCTGGTGACGACGCAGCCACCGGCGCAGTTGTCGCGGTCCACCTGCATGTTCAGAGGAATCATGGCGCCGTTGCGGCCGACGAGGTTCATGTCGAGCCGCTGCATGTCGTTTTCCTTCTTTCCGTACATGGAATCGAGGAAGAAATGCAGGCTGTCCGAAGGACGGTACTCGAGGCTGATGACGCCGTTGTAGCGATCCTTGGTGCCGAACTCCATGGAGGGGCGGCCGAGGCGCGGGATCAACGCGTTGTCGATCTGCTGGATGGTGAGCCCCGGGTTGTGGGCCAGCAGCCAGTCGCGATCGATGGTCTCGCCGGTGGTCAGGCCGTTGCCGGCATTCGCGGGCACGGTGCCCGGGATGGTCCAGTTGCCACCGCCGGTGCTGTTGGCCCCGGTGGCGGCGCCGAATTGCGCGGCACTCAGGTTGGCGTTGGTCCAGCCGATGGTCTCGAACCCGGTGGTGTTCACCTTGTTGTTGTAGCCGGCCACGCCGACCAGCACGCCGAACGATTCCCAGGTCTTGCTGGCGAGCAGCGATCCCTTGATGCCGGTGCCATCGGCATTCTGGTTGTCGATGCCCTGGAGCGAATACGCGAGACGCCCGCCTTCTTTGTCGAACGGGCGCGCCATGCGCATGTTCACGGTACCCGCGGCACCGCCTTCGAGCGTGTGCGCGTCGGAGCTCTTGTGCACGGTCAGCTGCGAGAACAGCTCCGTCGGGAACATGTCGAGGTCGACTTCGCGGTTGGTGTTCTGGGAATCCGTGCGGCCGGTCGAGGCGATGGCCACGGGCGCGTCGTTGAGCAGCACGCGCGTGAAGTTCGTACCGAGACCGCGGATGGCGATGTTCAGGCCTTCGCCCGAGGTTTCACGCGTGATGGTGATGCCCGGAATGCGGTTGAACGATTCCGCGAGGTTCGTGTCCGGGAACTTGCCGATGTCTTCCGCGAAGATCGAGTCGGCGAATCCGACCGACTCGCGTTTCGCATTGGTGGAGCTCTGCAGGGAGGCGCGGAAACCGGTGACGATGACCTCGTCGATCTCCTCACTCGCGGGTGGCGCCGCGGTCGGATTCGCATCCTGCCCGGAAGCCGCAGGCATGAACGCCGCCGTACCCAGAATTCCAGCAATAGCAATACCCAGTTGACTCTTGCCACGCATGGCGTGTCCCCCTCTCAAAGTTGTGTGTGAAAGCCACGCCGCACGCAAACCCCGGGGAAAACGGGCGATCGCTCTGCGGCACGTTGGCGACAACGCTAGCAACTGGTCAGGCCAAAGGCAAGAATCCACCCTTACCAGTCTGCCTTATTGGCCTGACTGGGCCCTTGACAATTGGCCAGGGGGGTTGGTTCGCCACCACGCGGGTTTCGAGTGGCGTGACGCCCTCACTTGTTTGGGCCGCCTTCCTGCGCGGATACTCCGCACCCATGGTCGAAGCACGGCGCCTCTACGAACAAATCGCACGAAAACTCGCGAAGGCCATCGCCGATGGCAAGTACGAGATCGGCCAGCGCCTGCCCTCCGAGCGCGAGCTCGCGCAGACCTTCGAGGTGTCGCGCCCCACGGTGCGTGAAGCCATCATCGCGCTCGAACTTGACGGCCTGGTCGACGTGCGCCTCGGCTCGGGCGTGTACGTCAAGAATCGCCAGCCGCCGAGCGGCAGCGAGGGCGCCAAGGACATCGGCCCGTTCGAATTGCTCGAGGCCCGGCATGCCATCGAGGGCGAGGCGGCGGCCCTGGCGGCGCTGCGCATCGACGATGCGCAACTCGCCGAGTTGTCGAGCCTCATCACCGAGATGCGCGACGACAACCGCCAGAACGAAATCCTCATGAGCGAAGGCGCGGACCGCCGCTTCCACGAGCTCATCGCCGCGTCGACACAGAACAGCGGCATCATCGCCGCGGTGCAGATGCTGTGGGATGCGCGGGCGCGCTCACCGCAGAGTCACTCGATGGACGACAAGGGCCGCGCGCGCGGCCTGAAACCGCCGATCGATGAGCACACGGCGATCCTGCGCGCGCTCAAGAAACGCGACCCGGATGCGGCGCGAACCGCCATGCACCAGCACATTTCGCGCGTGATCGAGGACATGCTGAAAGTCACCGAGGTCGAGGAAATCCAGCGCGCACGCGCCATCGCGGCCGAAAAACGCCGGCGTTACTCCTCGGTACAGCGCAAGTCGGCCGCCCGCTAGCGGCTCCTCCTTCAGCGCGCGACCGTCTTCTGCGGTCGGCTGGCGTAGAAAAGCGCCACACCGATCAGGAACACGGCCGCCGCCACCACGATGCTCTGCACGGCGCCGGTGATCTTCACCGCGTCGACCAGGTATCCCCAGTTCGCCGTCACCAGCGCCGCCAGCGCCGCGCCCACGGCCGCGACGATGACACCCGATACCGCCAGGCCGCCATGCGTGCGGCTGACGTCGAGCGGAGTATCGACGTCGATCTGCACGAAGCGGCCCTTGAACCAGATCCAGAACAGCGCCAGCGCCAGGATGTGCATGGTGCCCGCCCACACGAACACGATCTGCTGGTTGCCGGTCCATTGCACCGCGAGCCCCGCGAGCAGCGTCATGAACATACCGCCGATGCCGCCGGCCGTCGCGCCGAGCCCGACCACCGAGCCCGACACCTTCTGCGGGAACAGGTCCGTGGCATTGGTGAACAGGTTGGCCGACCAGGCCTGGTGACAGGCCGTGGCGAGCGTGATGAAGGCCACGCACACCGCGAAGCTCTCGGTGTAGTACGCGAGGATGGAGCCGGGCATGAAGATGGCGGCGAGTCCCATCGCGGTCATGCGCGCCTTTCCCACTGGCCAGCCGCGTTTCATGAGCGCGCTCGAGATCCAGCCGCCGAGGATCGAACCGACGCTCGAGCCGGTGTAGATCACTGCGACCCAGATGCCGGCGTTGAGCGGGTTCTGGCCACGCTCGCGATCGAGGTAGGACGGCAGCCAGAAGAGATAGAACCACCACACGGGGTCTGTGATGAGTTTGCCGATCAGGAAGGGCCAGATCTCGCGGTACCGCATCAGCGTGGTCCACGACAGCTTCAGCGCCTGCTGCGCCTGCGGCTGGTCGGAGCGGATGTACGCAAGCTCACTCGCACCGAGGCGCGGCTGGTGCTCCGGATCCGTGAAGAACCGCTGCCAGAAATACAGCCACAGCAGGCCGACGGCACCGATGGCGACGAACGACATCTGCCAGCCCAGGTGCAGCGCAATCCACACGATGACGCCCGAAACGATTACGCCGATGCTGGTTCCGGAATTGAAGATGCCGGTGGCCAGCGCGCGCTCCTTCTGCGGAAACCACATACCGACGGCCTTGATGGACGCCGGGAAGTTGGCGGCTTCGGCAAAACCGAGGATGAAGCGCACGATCACGAAGCCCAGCACGGTGGCGACGAGGCCGTGTGCCGCGGCCGCCAGCGACCAGACGATCAAAGCCCAGGCCAGCGCCTTCTTGACGCCTATCTTGTCGATGATGATGCCGATCACCGAGGGGAACATGGCGTACGCGAAAGTGAACGCCGTGGTGATGGTGCCGTAGTCGACATCCTCCCAGCCGAGTGCGCCCTGCAGCGTGGTCTTGAGCACCGAGAGGGAGTTGCGGTCGACGTAGTTGATCGTGGTGCAGAAGAACAGCAGCGCGCAGATCATCCAGCGGTAGTTGCCCACCTTCGCCGCCACGGCCGCCGCGGTGCTACCGGTGTCATTCGTTGCGTTGTGATTGCTCATTCAACAAGTCCCCCAGGCGGTCGTCGATCAAAGTTTGTACGCTTTTTTCGGGAAGTCGTACGCGAGTTGCGGTGCGAGCGTGGCGGCTTCGTCCTCGGGCAGACGGTGCTCGGCCACCAGCCGCGCGAGGAAGGAACAGTCGATGCGCCGGGCCACGTCGTGGCGTGACGGGATGGACAGGAACGCGCGCGTGTCATCGTTGAAGCCAACGGTGTTGTAGAACCCGGCGGTCTCCGTGGTCTGTTCGCGGAAGCGCATCATGCCTTCCGGGCTGTCGTGGAACCACCATGCCGGGCCCAGCTTGAGCGCCGGGTAATGACCCGCGAGTGGCGCGAGCTCGCGCGCGTAGGAGCTCTCGTCCAGCGTGAACACGATGATGGACAGCGAAGGATCGTTGCCGAAGCGGTTCAGCAACGGGCGCAGCGCGCCGACGTAATCGGTGCGCGTCGGGATGTCGGCCCCCACGTTCGGGCCGAAGCGATCGAACAGCGGCGCGTTGTGGTTGCGCCACGCACCGGGGTGGATCTGCAACACTAGTTTGTCGTCCAGGCTCATGCGCGCCATCTCGGTGAGCATCTGTCCGCGGAACAGGTCCGCGTCACCCGGGTTGCCGGCGCCTCTCGAGATGCGTCCGAACAGCGCCTCGGCATCTGCGGGACTCAGGTCGGCGGTGCGCGCGGTCGGATGGCCGTGGTCGGTGGACGTGGCGCCCATCACCGCGAAGAAGGCGCGCCGCTTGCGGTGCGCGGCGAGGTAACCGCGCCAGGAGAATGCGTCCTCGCCGGTGATCTCGCTGAACCTGCGCAGGTTGTCGAGGAACCCGACGGCGTCCGGATCGACCACGTTGTCCGGCCTGTAGGCGGTGATCACCCGCCCCTGCCAGCCGCTCTTGCGGATGGTGACGTGGTGAATCAGGTCATCGAGCGGCGACTCGGTGGTGGCCAGCGCCTCGATGTTGAACCGCTCGAACAGCGCACGCGGGCGGAATTCGGGCTTCTGCAGGCGCTCCGCGATGCGGTCGTAAGTGGCCTCCGCATTCGCGGGCCTGAGCGGGATGTCGGCGCCGAACACGCTCGACAAGACCCAGTCGAACCACATGCGCGTCGGCGTGCCCTGGAACAGGTAGTAGTTTTGCGCAAACAACCGCCAGATCTTGCGCGAGTCCCGCTCGGTGGAACCGCCATCGATGCGCGCGACGCCGAATTCTTCCAGCCGGACGCCCTGGCTGTAGAGCATGCGGAATACATAATGATCGGGAGTCAGCAGCAGGCTCGCGGGGTCCGCGAACGGCACGTTGTCCGCAAACCACTTCGGGTCGGTGTGCCCGTGCGGGCTGATAATGGGCAGGTCCTTGACCAGCTGGTACAGGTTGCGCGCGATGGCCCGCGTGGTCGGGTCGGCGGGAAAAAGCCGATCGGGATTGAGTTTGTCCATATTGGTAGTATTCGTGCCCGCCTGGCGTCCAGACGTTTTCCGTGCTGCGGCGGGCGACACTAATTCTTAATGCTTAAGGGAGCAATGGGCGTGAGCGCGGTTCAGTCGATTAATTCAAAGCCAGGCTCCGATCGCGACAGGGAAATCGTGTCGGCCGACGTGATCGTCACCTGCCCGGCGCGAAATTTCGTCACGCTGAAAATCACCACGCGTTCAGGTGTTTCCGGCCTCGGAGACGCGACACTGAACGGCCGTGAACTCGCAGTGGCGTCGTACCTGAAAGATCACCTGGTGCCCAACCTGATCGGCCGCGACGCCGGGCGCATCGAGGACATCTGGCAATTTTTCTATCGTGGCGCGTACTGGCGCCGCGGCCCGGTCACGATGACGGCCATCTCCGCGGTGGACGTCGCGTTGTGGGACATCCTCGGCAAGATGTCGGGGCTGCCGATGTACCGGCTGCTCGGCGGCCGCTCGCGCGAAGGCGCGCTGGTCTACGGGCACGCGAACGGCAAGGACATCGACGAGTGCAGCGCCGAGGTCGGCAAGTACATCGCGCAGGGCTACAAGGCAATCCGCGCGCAATGCGGCGTGCCCGGCGTGAATAAGGCCTACGGCGTCTCGAATCTCAAGAACGCGTACGAGCCTGCGGAGAGCGAATTGCCCGCGGAAACCGTGTGGTCCACGCCGAAGTATCTCGACATCGTGCCGAAGTTATTCGAACGGCTGCGCAAGGATCACGGTTCCGACGTCGAGCTGTTGCACGACGTGCATCACCGGCTGACGCCCATCGAGGCCGCGCGGCTCGGCAATTCGCTGGAGCCCTACCGGCTGTTCTGGCTGGAAGACGCGACGCCGGCGGAGAACCAGCGCAGCTTCGAGGTCATCCGCAAGCACACGGTCACGCCGCTCGCGGTGGGTGAAGTCTTCAACTCGATCTGGGACTGCAAGTATCTCATCGAGAACCAGCTCATCGATTACATCCGCACCACCATCGTGCACGGCGGCGGCATCACGCACGTTCGGCGGCTCGCGGACTTCGCGGCGCTGCACGGAGTGCGCACCGGGTTCCACGGAGCGACGGATCTCTCGCCGGTGTGCATGGGCGCGGCGCTGCACTTCGACACGTGGGTGCCGAACTTCGGCATCCAGGAATACATGCGGCACGCGCCGGAAACCGACGAAGTGTTCCCGCACGACTACAGCTTCCGCGACGGCCGCCTGCATTGCGGCGAGTCGCCGGGCCACGGCGTCACCATCGATCAGAAACTCGCCGCGAAGTATCCCTACAACCCGAAGCAGCTCCCGGTCGCCCGTCTCGAAGACGGCACCATGTGGGACTGGTAGTTAGTGGGGACATTCCTCGTTTTCTGGCAAATGGGGACGGGGTTGCGGTGGTGGTGATGCGGCCGGCACATGCACCTATCATGAGTGCGCTTTTCGCCGGGCCCTTCGATGGTTGTTGCGCAAGGTTAGGGCCGCCGCTCTTTGGTAACATGATTCGGGCGCAGAATCGGCTGGGCGTTGGCACTCGCCATCACTCGGTCGGGGACGGCTTCGTGCCTTGCGAATTTGGTGTCCCGGCCCGCGCACTCATGATAGGTGCATATGCCGTCCGCCCCACTGTCACTGCAAGTCCGTGCTCGCTCACTGGCAAACGTGGGGTGTCGGCCCAGGGGGTGGGAAGAGAAGAGCGCGGTGTCGAGGTCACGATTCTTTTCCCAGCCAAGTCGGGAATTTCTCATTTGCTGGCAAATGGGGACGTACCGCCGTGGGTGGGAGTCCCGGCGCCCGATCCATGGGTATGCAGTGAGCGCGCGGGCCGGGATTACCAAATTCGCAAGGCACGAAGCCGTCCCCGACCGAGTCATGGCAAGTGCTAACGACTAGCCGAATCCGCGACCGAATCGTGGACCAAAGAGCGGCGGCCCTAACCTTGCGAAACAACCATCGAAGGGCCCGGCGAAAAGCGCGATCACTGCATACCCATGGGTCGGGCGCCGGGACACGCGCCTCCCCCCAGGTCCGTCCCCGTTTGCCAGGAAACGGGGAGTGTCCCCATTTTTCCACGCCTTCTCCCACG
>DASUGK010000096.1:0-20120 GCA_036274075.1 Steroidobacteraceae bacterium
AACGTGGAGCGGCGCGACACTCCCATCGGCCGCCTGGCGGCCACGCGCGAGCTGGCGGAGCTGCCCGAGAGCCTGGCGGCGAAAGTGCGCGGGCATTCCCACCCGCTGCTGCGCACGCACCCGGTCACCGGCGAGAAAGCGCTTTACGTGGATGGTTCCTATGCCATCGGCATCGAGGGGCTGTCGGATGCCGAAGCCGCGCCGCTGCTGAAATTCCTCGTGGAGCACATCACGCAGCCCGCCTTCACCTGCCGGCTGCGCTGGGAGCCGGGCACGCTCACGCTGTGGGACAACCGGCTGTGCGTACACCAGGCCTTCAACGACTACGCCGGGCATCGCCGCGAGATGTATCGGACCACGGTGGCCGGCGAGCGGCCGAGTTAGGAACTCAGCCGCTCCGCCTGCCGCGGGTTCAGCATCGACAGATAGGCCAGCTTGCCGTCCAGGACCTTGCCGGCTTTCGGGTCGGGGTTCTTCGCCTGGCGGTGCAACGCGGCGCGCAGCCGGCGGCGTTCCTGGCGCGACAGTCCCATCTCGCGGTTGACGATGACGCCGGTGACGCGTTGCGCGCCACGCTGGGTCATGACGCGCGTCTTGGCGTCGTTGATGCGGAATCCCTCGTCGAACACGATGCGCTGCACGGCCTTCACCAGCGCCCGCGACTGGGCGACGTCGTCGCCGGAGAAGGTGAGGTCGTCGGCATACCGCGTATAGGCAAAACCGAACTTGCGCGCGAGGCCGGCGAGCCGGTGGTCCAGCGTCAGCGCCAGTGCATTGGCGATGGCCGGGCTCGTGGGCGCGCCCTGCACGGCGTAGCGGCTGCCCACGGGCGCGTGGAAAATCGTCCCGTCGACTTCCACGGGCTGGCGATCGGCCTCGGTGACGAGCAGCGCGATGGTTGCGGCCACCGGGTAGCTGTAGCCGTAGGCGATGAGCAGGCCGCGCACGCGGCCGACGTGCAGGCTCGGGAAGAAGTCCTTGATGTCGAGCTTGACCACGACCTTGCGGCCGACGTGCGGGCGCGCATGCGTCGCCACCGAGCGGCCGGCGCGAAAGCCATGCGCCGCATCCGACACCGGTAGTTTGGCCAGCAGCACTTCGTTGAGCCGGCGCTGCACGGCCTTGAGGCGGCGCTTGGGCGCCATGATGATGCGCTCGCCGCCGGAGCGCTTGGGAATGGCGAAGCGCACGTAGTGCGGCGCGCGCTCCTTCTCGCGGTGCATGGCGAAATGGCGCAGCTCGCCGACGGAAAGGTCCAGCGCCTCGGCGACGTCCTGCTCGTTGCGCCACGGCGGCAGGCCGTAACGCTTCACCTGGTCCTCGTCGATGCGCAGGTCGCGCTGCGTGCGATTGCGCGTGCGCAGCGAGCCCGAGAACAGCCGCGTGGCCTCGTCCATGTCCATGACGCGCGGCTTCTTCGGCCGCGGCCAGACTCGCAGGTTGGGCTTCGGTTTCGGCAGCAGCCGGCGGTCGCGCAGCGCGCGGCGCCGATGTCCTTCCTTGAGCGGGCCGCCGTCGACTTCTATCTTCTCGGTGATGACGTCGTCGCCGCCTTCCTCGTCGTCGTCACCGAGCTGCGAGATGTCGCGCTCGGCGTGTTGGAAGGTCTCGCGGTGCTTGTGGAAGCGTTTCCAGTAGAAGCGGCCGCGGATCTCCTGGTACACCCGGTAACCGATGATGACCGCGAGGATGAGGAGGCCGACCTTCAGGTCCATCGGCAATCTCCCCGGGGGAAGACGCGCGGCGGCGGAGCTACCTGCGAAGCTCTGGACTCATGGATCCCCACGTTACGTACGTGGGGAACCGTGGCGAAGTCATGGACACAGTGTCCCGCCCCGGCGAAACACCGGGGACAGAAGGCTAGCTGCGAACCGCCGCCGCGCGTGTGGACTATTGTCGTGGCATCCATCGGGTGTCAAGCCGCTCCGGCGGCGCGCAGCGCCGCGGAAGATTCGAACAGGGCGAGCATGTGCGGGCAGGGCCCGCGGTTCATCACGTTGTCCTTGAAGAACGCGCAGTCGCATTGCCCGAAGATGATGCGTTCCTCGGCGCTGACGGCGATCTCCGTGCTGGAGCCGCCGGCCGATCCGCGCACGCGCCACAGGCGGAAAACCAGCTCGCGTTCGGTCTTCTCGCCGTTGGCCGGGTTGACGTACTTGCGGCGCTTGCGTTGCTCCTCGGCGGACACGTCATCGACGCGCACGCCCCGGGCCAGCAGCCCGCGCGCCTCCTCGCGCCGCGGGTCCGGTGGATAGAGCGCGCGCACGTCTATGGGCGGGTCGAACAGCTCCCGGTGCCGCCAGCGGCGGGCCTCCACGTCGTACATGGCGCGGCCGGCGTAGCTCAAAGCGGTCAACGCGCGCGAGGCCTCCGCCACGCCGAGGCCCGTGGCCTGCGCCACTTCCTCGGTGCTCAGGTGGAAGGCGGCGCGCAGCCGCTCCACGATGGCGTCGTTCGCCGCCGCGGTGGCATCGGGCGTGTTGAGGTCGAAGCCGCCGCTCGATGCGAAGCCGGCGCTGGAAAATCCCGACAGCCCCAGCAGGAAAGTCATGCCGGGCAGCTTCACCGCGTAGAAACTCGGCAGCGCGCGGCCCTTGAGATACACGTCGACCGATTCGGCGAAGGGCAGCAGCGGCTCGATGAGCTTGAGCCGGCGGCGGCCCCAGGTGCGGATGGAGCGCATCTCCGTGTAGCCATGCGTGGCGCCCACCAGCTCGACGGGGTGATCCCAGGGCTCGAGCACGAGGCGCGCGAACTTGCCCGGTTCCATCTCGTAGCGCAGCGCGCGCGGGCTGATCTTCGCCTTGTTGGCGTTCAGGAAACGGATCGCCGACAGCAGGTCGACGGGCCGCAGCCGCAGCTTCGTGCCGGGCAGGGCCATTGCGCCCTGCACCTGCAGGAAACCGCGCACCCAGGCGTCGGGGATCTCCACCTTCTGTTCGAAGCGGCCACCGGCTCCCGAGGTGGTGACCTCGAGCCCTTCGGCGCCGATGCGGAAATGCGTGGCGCGGCTGGTGCGCATCTCGCCGATGGCGCCCCACAGCCACGCGGTGAAATCGATGTTGGTGGTGCCGTAACGCGTGGCGCCCTCGGCCTCGAACACCGACGGGTCGACGATGAGCGCGCAGTAGGAGCTCATGTCCTGGCTGAAGGCTTCGAACCAGATGCGATCCGGATGCACGGTGATGACCGGGTCGAGCACGCGCATGGCGAAATCGTCCTGCGATTCCCAGGCGTCCTCGGACCAGATCGCCTCACCCAGCGCGCGCAACGCGATGCGCAGCGGGAAGCCGTGTTGAACCACCTTGCCGGCGAACTGCACCGGGCGCGACGCGGCGATCGACAGCTTCGCGCTGTCGCGCGTGGAGTCGAAGGCGCTGGGGCTGGCGTAGGTGACGAAGGCGAACACTCAGGCGCTCCTGCGGTAGACGACACGCTGCTCGGCGGGCGTTGCCAGCGAGGGATGGCGCGCGAGGATGCGCGCGATCAGCCCGACCAGCGCTTCCTTGGGATAACCCTTGTCGGGCAGTGCGAAGGCCTCGCGGGCTTTCGCGAGCACGCGGCGCGCGCCGTCCTCTGTGGCGGCGGCGTTCGACAGCGCGCGGAAGGCCGCCGCACGCGTCTTGCGTTGCAGCGGCCGCAGCACCGTGCCGAGCAGGATGTCGAGGTTCTCGGCGGCGAGCTGGCGCGCGCGATCGTCGTCCACGCCGAGCGCGCGGTACGCCAGCATCTGCACGTGTATCTCGCCGCCTTCCACCAGGTCGCGGATCGCCGCGGCCGAGGACAGGTACGACTTGACCGAGCGCTCGAACAACATGCGCGCCAGCTTGTTGGAGCGGATGAGCTGCGCGTAGTTGTAGATCGAGTACGCCGGGATCAGCGTCAGCACGTTGGCGGCGCGGCGCGCGAAGGCCTCGTCGTCCAGCTTGAGTTCGGTGTACTTCTCGGCCACGAGATCGAACAGCGGACGTCGCTTGTCGGCGCGGCTCCAGGCGTCGGTGGCGTAGCGGCTGGCGAGATAGTCGGCGAGCGCGTCGTCGCCGCGATTCCAGGCCTCGTTGAACACCGCACCATAGTTGGAGCCATAGTTCGGCGTGATGTGTTTCCTGAAGGACTGGTGCACGAGCTCGGGGTAGCGCTTGTACAGCTGCAGCGCATTGTCATTGTCGAGCTGCTGCACCACGGCCAGGCCCCAGCCCAGGCCGTTCCATTCGCGCGATACGCCCGAGAGCAACGACAGGCGCCGCAGCCGTTCCGTCTCCGCGAGATTCATGTCGGAGAGGACTTCCTTGATCGCCTTGTTGTATTCGACGTGTGACCGGCAGCTGACGACGATCGCCGCCCACAGGTCGTACCAGCCGCGCGAGCGCGCATGGTCCAGCAACCGCTTCAGCGGTTTCTCGTTGCCGTAGCTGAACACGCGGGTCACGTGCTGGCGCACGTAGGGCACCACGTCGAGGCCGCGGGCCTCGACCAGCATGACCAGCGTGGTCGCCACGTTGTTGTAGAGGTGCGTCGGATGCCGGTCGGTGAGCGCCTTGCACAGCTCGGCCGGATCGCGAATCAGGCGGCACAGCGACATCACCTCGCGCGTCCAGTCTTCGAGGTTCACCTGGCGGCGATACAGCTTGAGCCGGAAATCCTCGTCGCCTGCCTGCACCGCGCATTCCGCGAGCCGCGACCAGGACACGCGTTTCTTTTCTTCGCCCCAGTAGAACATGGGCAGGTGCGAGAGGATGAAGGCGGTGGTGCAGGCGCGATCGGTGCGGTACAGCGCCACGGCCGAGTCTTCGGTGAGCGTGGCGTGGTGACCGAACATCTCGAGCACCCGCGCGCGGTTGCCGGGGCTGGCCGCCGTGAAGCGCTGGACGAGGTCGAAGTTCCAGACGGTCTCGTTCAGGCCCCAGCCACGCTCGCCGACGTTCTTCCACTCGTAGAGCCGGCGGAAGAAGCCGACCTCCCAGTCCTTCTCGACCTGGACCAGCCAGGGGTCGAGGGATTTCGCGACTTCACCTTCCCAGGCGGCAAGTTCCCAGCGCCACGAATTGGTGGGTGGTACCCAGTGCTGCGCCCAGTACTGGCTGATGAAGGGCCGGAACATGGCGCGATTGCGCGCGTACAGCAGCGGAGCCCAGAACCAGGTCAACGCGCGGAAATGCTGCGTGGACGCCAGCGCCTCCAGCTTGTCGCGCAGCGCGCGATCGTCGCTGATGTTCTCGAGATGCCAGACGATGGTCTGTTTGAGTTTTTTCGTCTCGGGCGACTTCAGCCAGGACATCAACGCCTCTCCCCGCGGGAAATATACACGCAAGCCGCCGCCCGGTGATCACGCCGTTTGCTAGCTACAGTCCGGTGTCACCAATCGCGCGGCCGCGTCAGTAGGCAATTGACAACGACGCACCTCACGTTTTCGTCACCGGCGGCGTGCGCGCCGCGGGGGGCGGGGTACCATCGTCCCGGTCTCGAGCGGGAGGGCGCGTGATACTCAAAGTCGGCGCGTGGTACTACATCATCACCGGTGCACTCGGCATCCTCGGAGCCGTCGGCTCGCGACCCGGGGTCGCTGGATTGCTGATGTCCGGCCTGTTCATCGCCGTTGGCGTGGGACTGCTCAAGAAGCAGGACTGGGGACGCTTCGCAGCCCTGGGCCTCAGCCTGCTCGGATGGACACTGGGCGGGCTGCTGCTGCTGGGATCGATCATCTGGCTGGTGGCGGTTGGAGGAGCGGGTGCGCTCCTGGGGCTGCTGTTCGCCGGCGGCATGTACTCCTTGCTCATCGTGATCGTGGCACTGGCCGTGCTGGTCTGGATCGTCGGCATCGTGATCAGCTACAGACTTTTCTGGTACCTGTGCTCGGAACAAGGCTGCGCCGAATTTGGCGTGCCTCACGGGTCGACGCAGGCGGTGCTGATCTCCACCGGCGCGTGGCTGGCATTCAGCCTGCTCAACGCGATGTGGACCGGCTCGGGCGGCATGTGGCGGCAGCTTTCGAGCGGCACCCTGGCGAGCCGCGAAGACGATGCGCAAAGGCGGGCCCTGGAGCGCGAGCGCCAGCAGGAAGCCCGGCGAATGATGAAGCAGGCACGCGCGGAGGCGGAGAAGCGGGCGGCGCAGGAGGAGGAAATCCAGGCGCAACTGGATGCTCTCCAGGCGCAGGAATCCGGCGACGAAGCCGAGGTGCCGGAAGACCTGGCGCAGGCGCCGGCCGAAGAGCAGGCGCCGGTTGGCGAAGTTCCGGTCGCCGAAGCTTCTCCCGCGCCCGAGGCGACACCCGAACCTGCGGCTGCGGCGAGCACGGTCGAAACCACCGAGGATCAACCGCAGCCTTCATCGCGCAAGATCCTCAAGTGCAAGGAGGCCTCGGGCGGTATCACCTTCACGCAGGGTTACTGCCCGCCGGGGAGCAAGCAGGTCGAGATGTGAGCGTCGCCGTGACGCAGTCGCCGCGGCGATGAAGCTGCGGCGCGCCTCCAACAACCAGCAGATCCAGCTCGGCCGCGAACTCGGCCGGGGCGGCGAGGGCGCCGTGTACCCGGTGGTGGGCATGCCGGACATGGTGGCCAAGATCTATCTCGAGCCGCCGGCGCAGCTCAAGGCCGAGAAGTTGCGCAGCATGGCGCGGCGCGCATCTCCCTCGCTGTTGCGCGTGGCGGCGTGGCCGGTGGACGTGCTCGGCGACGAAGCCGGCGCGGTGCGCGGCTTCATCATGCCGAAAGTCAGCGCGCGCGAAGACGTGCACGAGCTGTACAGCCCCAAGAGCCGGCGGCGCGCCTTCCCCGGCGTGGACTTCCGCTTCCTGGTGCGCGCCGCCACCAACATCGCGCGCGCCTTTGCGCAGGTGCATGCCGTCGGCAATGTCATCGGCGACGTGAACCATGGAAATGCGCTGGTGGGCCGCGACGGCACCGTGGTGCTGATCGATTGCGATTCGTTCCAGGTACGCGACGGCGCGCGCGCCTTCACCTGCGACGTGGGCGTGCCGCTGTTCACGCCGCCCGAGCTGGTGGGCCAGCCGTTCCGCGGGCTCAAGCGCTCCGCGAACCACGATGCCTTCGGCCTCGCCATCCTGCTGTTCCATCTTCTCTATCTCGGCCGCCATCCCTTCGCCGGCAAACACGCCGACGGCGAGATGCCCATCGAGCGCGCCATCGCCGAATCGCGCTTCGTCTACGGCGCCAATGCCGCGCAGTACGGCATGACGCGGCCGCCCGGCACGCTGGCGCTGGACATCTACGGACCGGAGCTCGCGCAATTGTTCGAGCGTGCCTTCGCGCCGCCCGGCGAGAATCCGCGGCCCACCGCGGGCCAGTGGGTGGAGGCGCTGCATGCGCTCGAGGGGCGCCTCGCGCCCTGCGGCGAAAATTCGACTCACTACTTCCCGGCGCCCGGTCCGGACGGCGGCCCTGGCGCATGCTGCTGGTGCGCCTTCGAGCTCAACACCGGGCTCAGGCTTTTCGCCCGACAGAAAGACACCTTCGATTCCCAGGGCAACGCCAAGCTCGCGCCGCTCTGGGATGCCATTACCGCGGTGCCGCTGCCGGAAGCTGCATCGCCGCTCGAGACGCCCGAGTTCACGGAACTCGAGGGCATGAGCCGCGATCCGCTGGGACCCGTCCCGCGCGCCATCCTGAGCTGGGTGCTGGTGTTCCTGTCCTTCGGGGCCTTGTTGATCCAGCCTGGCGAACACCTGGCACTCGCCGGCCTGTCTTTCGGTGCGGCCGTGGCGCTGCGCTGGTGGTATCGCAAGTCCTCGCCGCGCGGAGAACGCAAGTCCGATTTCCGCGCATTGCTCAAGGCACGCAGCCATCTCTCCCGGCTGGTGCAGGAGTGGAACGCGATGGCCGCCGATCCGCGCATCTCGAAACTGCTGGCCGAACTCGAAGCCGTGAAGGACGAATGCCTGGCGCTGCCGTTGCGGCGACAGGCGCGCGTCAATGCGCTGGTCGGCTTCGCCGCGCAACAGCAGCAGCGCCGGTACCTCGACCAGATCCGCCTCGACAAGGCGAAGCTGCCGAACGTGACGCCGCAGGAGATTTCGATGCTGGCGGCCTATGACATCGACACGGCAGCGGAGGTGCTGGATCGCATCGCCGTCATGCGTGGCCTGGTGCGCGAGGAGGCGTTGCGGCAAATCGTCGCCTGGGCCAACGCCTGCGCGCGCAATTTCCAGTTCAACCCGGCGCAGGGCGCCGATACCGAGGGTGTCGAGGAAGTCGACTCGATCATGATGCAGCAACAGGAGGCATTGCTGGGCAAGTTGCGCCACGGGCATGCCGAGCTCGAGTCGTTGGCGAGCCAGATCTCGTCGCAGCGCGCCGCCAAGCAGCGCGAGCTCGAAAACGCGCGGCGCGCGCTGCGCGAGGCCGAGGGAGGGCAGTCCTGATGCCGCGCCAGGACGACCGTCGCGCACGCATCGCCCATCGCGGCGTGAGCCTGGTGCTGGTGATCGCCGGCGGACTGCTGCTGCGCGGGAGAATGGGCGTGGCCGCATCGTTCGGCCAGTACCTCGTCGCCGGGCTGATGATCGCGGTGGGCATCGGCGTGTGGAAATACCAGCGCTGGGCACGCTGGCTGGCGATGGGCGCGTGTTTCCTCGGTGTCCTCGGCGCCATCGTCTTCACGTTCCACCGCTTCCTGACGCATCCCTCGGACGGCTTCGACGAACGATTCCGCTTCAACCTGGCGGCGAGCGTGTTCGCCTTCGCCATCGCCGCCGTCGGCTACCGGGGCCTGGGTTACTTGCGCTCGGAACGCGGCCGCATCGAGTTTGCCGGCGACGCCGAGTCGCAGGAAAAACTCTTGAACGAGCGTTCCGGCACGGTGGCCATTTCGGCGCTGGTCTGGCTGGTGCTGGTGCTGATGGCGTGGTACCCGCGGCAATTTTCGCCGCTGCGCCTGGTCAACGCGCTGAGCCCCGCGCGTGCGGCAGAGCGCGACGGCAGGCCGGGGTCGGGTGCCGGGAGAGGCAACTCCGAATTGCTGGTGGTATTGCGGGGAAAGAATTCCGTCAGCATGACGCCCACGCCGGACCTCATCCCGATCGGCCTGTGCTTTTACGATCTTCGCGGCGAGCGGGTCGTCAACGCGGTCTACACCAGTGCGGGCGGCTTTCCCGGGCGCACGTTGTTCCGCGCAGGTATCAGCCAGGATTTCGACTCTGCGCCCAGGCCGCTCGACGCGGAACTCACGGTCCCGAAGCGCGACACGCTGGCATTCGTCGAGCTCTCCAATGAATCGGACATGCCACGCGGCAAATTCCTGCTCCACCTCGACGTGGATGACGTCATCCATGAACGCGACGAGGACAACAACGTCGCGCAGTACGAAATGCCGGGGGCGTCGCCGGGACTGCCCGAGTGCGGCCGGGTGAAGATGCTCTACGGATGGCGCGACGGGCCGACCATCACCACCGCGACCGTCCGCCCGCCCGGCCGGATGCCGGACCTGGTGCCGCTGGGGCTGTGCACGCATGGCCGCCACTCGATCAGCATGCAGTTCACCAATCGCGGGCAAGCGGCGCGCGGTCATTTCGTCATCGCGCAGGGGCCCGGCATCGCCGAACTCCAGGTGAAGGAAAACCTGCTGCATTCGCTCCCGGAAACGGACCAGGCGCGCGGTTTCAGCATTGGCACGCCTTACGATGTTTTCGGAAAAGTCGCCGGGACCTACGAATACTTCGTGAAGCTGGATCCCTTCGACGCCTTCCAGGAGTCGAACGAACTGAACAATCTCGTGGGCGCGCGCTTCACGATCCTGCCGGACGGCACCGTCGACCTGCCCGGCTGTGGCACCCTCGCGGCGCTCGCCAGCGACCACGACTGGCTGGCCGACGACGTGGCGCTGCAACCGGCCTTCGTGCCGCTGCCGGATCTCGTCCCGCTGGGGCTTTGCATCAAGGACTGGGGCGCCGGCAGCCGCTACCTGCAGATCGTCTACGGAAACATCGGCAACGTGAGTTCGCAGGAACCCGTGCGTATCGAACTCGGGGATGCGCCGAAACCCAGGAACAATTACATCGAGCGTTCCCGGATTCCCTCGCCGGGCTACATCGCGGTGGCGGGAACGGCGCGACTCGCCAAGGATGCGCGTGCCGTGGAGTCGGTGACGGTCGACAGCGCGCATGCACTTCTCGAACTGTCGGAAGGCAACAATGCCGCGCGATACGTGCTGCCCGTGCACCAGGCTGGAGGTGATCTCGGGCTGCCGGACTGCGATTCGGTTCGCGGGCGCGTATCCGACTGGATAGGTAAGATGAATGTGGACGCGGGGCCCGAATGACCACACTCGAACAAGTACCTTTTGGCAATCTCGAATTCGCCGACAATCCTGAACCTCGTTGCGCATGCCTGCTGCTGCTGGACACATCCGGTTCCATGCAGGGCGCGAAGATCGAACAGCTCAACGCGGGCCTGAAGGAATTCGCGCGGCAGTTGCGCAGCGATTCGATGGCGGCCAAACGCGTCGAGGTGGCCATCGTCGCCTTCGGGCCGGTGCGCGTGGAACAGGCGTTCGTGACCGCCGACACCTTCCTCGCGCCGCAGCTCGAGGCCGACGGCGAGACGCCCATGGGCGCGGCGATCGAGCGCGCCATCGAGATGGTGTCCCAACGCAAGAAGGCCTACCGGGCCAACGGCATCGGCTACTACCGGCCGTGGATTTTCATGATCTCGGATGGCGAACCCACCGACGACATCTCGAAGGCCAGGATGCTGGTGCGCACCGGCGAGGCGAAGAAGTCGTTCATGTTCTACGCGGTGGGCGTGGAGAATGCCGACATCGGCAAACTCGCCCAGGTCGCGGTGCGCCAGCCGCTGCGGCTCAAGGGCCTGTCGTTCGGCCGGCTGTTCGTGTGGCTGTCGGATTCGCTGAGCACGGTGTCGCGCTCGCAGGTCTCCGATTCGCCGGAACTGTCGAATCCCACCGCGCCCGACGGCTGGGCCCGCGCCGAATGACTGCCTGGCGCTTCGCGGCCGGGCAGGCCACCGGCAGCGCGCACGAAAAGCTGGGCAAGCCCTGCCAGGATCGCTTCGCCTGCTGCGTCGAGGAAGACGGGCAGACGCTGATTGCCGCGGTATCCGACGGCGCGGGCACCGCCGAGCATGCGCACATCGGTGCGGAGATCGCGGTGAACACGCTGATCAGCATCGCGCAACTCGGCGTGCGCGCCGGGCGGCGCGATTACACCGAGATCCTGCGCGAATGCGCGGCGCTGGCGCGCCAGCGCCTGGTGGAGGCGGCCGCCGATCGCCAGCTGCAGCCGCGCGACCTGGCCTGCACGATGCTGGCCGTCATCGTCGCGCCCATGGGAGGCGGCGCGCTGCAGATCGGCGATGGCGTCATCGTGGTCGCGGACCAGCCGCTGGCCTGGCGCTGGGTGATCTGGCCGCAGAAGGGCGAATACGCCAACTCCACGTATTTCCTCAGCGACGAACATGCGCTCGACAAGGCCGAGGTGCAGGTTTTTTCCGACGACATCCAGGATGTCGCCCTGATGTCGGACGGTCTCGAACAACTCGCCGTGCACTTCCCCAGCCGGCGGGCGCACGATCCGTTCTTCAAATCGGTGTTCGGGCCGTTGCAGGTCGAAACCGGCGACGCGGAATCGACGCGCCTGTCGCAGGGCCTGGCCAACATCCTCGCGTCGCCCGCGGTGCGCGCGCGCACCGACGACGACGCCTCGCTGATCATCGCCACGCGCCGCCCACGCGGTTGATCGCATGATCCTGCGGCGCGTGTCCGATGGCTCCCGGGTCCGCCTCGGCCGGCAGCTCGGACGCGGCGGCGAAGGCACGGTGTTCGAAGTCGCCGACGATGCGCGCGTCGCCAAGATCTACCACAAGGCCCCGGCGCCCGCGAAACTCGACAAGCTGCGCGTGATGACGCGTGCCGCGACGCCGGCCTTGCTGAAGGTCGCCGCGTGGCCCGTCGAGCTACTCGAAGACGAAGCGCACCGCGTGCGCGGCTTCCTCATGCCGCGCGTCTCGGCGCGCGAGAATGCGCATGAGCTCTACAGCCCGAAGAGCCGGCGCCAGGCCTTCGCCGAGGCCGACTTCCGCTTCGTGGTGCGCGCCGCCACCAACGTGGCGCGCGCGTTTGCCTGCATGCACGCCGAAGGACACGTGATCGGCGACGTGAACCACGGCAACGCGCTGATCGGCCAGGACGCCACGGTGGTGCTCATCGATTGCGATTCCTTCCAGGTGCGCGATCCGGCGGGCCGCGTCTTCAGCTGCGACGTGGGCGTGCCGCTGTTCACGGCGCCGGAATTGCAGGGCCAGGGTTATCGCGGACTCAAGCGTGCCTTGCGCCACGACTGCTTCGGCCTCGCGGTGCTGTTGTTCCACCTGCTGTTCCAGGGTCGCCATCCCTTCGCCGGTGTGTGCACCGAGGGAGACATGCCCATCGAACGCGCCATCGCCGAATCACGTTTCGCCTATGGCACCGGGGCGGCATCGCGCGGCATGAGCCCGCCACCGGCCAGCTTGCCCCTCGATACCTTCGGCCCGCGCGTCGCGGCCTTGTTCGAAAGCGCGTTCGCGCCGCCGGGAGATGCGCCCCGGCCCTCGGCCGTGGAGTGGGTCGAGGCGCTCGCCGCGCTGGAAAAGGAACTCGTGCCCTGCGCGGCGGCGAAGGCGCACTTCCATGCCGGCAGGGACTGCTGCTGGTGCGCGATGGAGCGGCAATCCGGCGTGCGCCTGTTCGGTCCCCTGACCGTCGGCGAGAAGCTGGCCGCCGGCGCCATCGATGCGTTGTGGAGCGCCATCCGCGCCGTGCCCGCGCCCTCGATCGATCCGACGTTTCAGGCGGCGACCTCCTTGCCGCGCAAGTTGCCGCGTTGGGCCCGGTTGACCCGGCTGCCCGTGGCCCTGGTCGGCCTGTCGGCCGCGATCACGGCACTGGTCGTGACGAGCCTGGTGTCCAGGGAAGCATTCGCGCTCACGCTGGGAGGCTGTTACCTCGTCTACCACATGGCCAGGCAACTCGACGAACGCCGCATGAACGCGCTGTTGTTGCGCAAGGCGAAGCGAAGCAAGGAACTCGCCAACGCACAGTGGCAATGGAAGCGCATCGTGGAGGAGTGGAACCGCCAGTGTTCCACCGGCATCTACAACCTGAAGCTGGAAAAACTGCGGCTCGCGCGCGAAGAACTGAAGGCGTGGACCGGCATCCGGCAGCGCGAGCTGCGCACGTTGCGCCGCGAGATGGCGTCGCGCGCCCGCGAGCTGTTCCTCGAGCGCCTGCGCATCGACCGCGCCAATCTCTCGCTGCGGCGCGAAGACATCGCGGCGCTGGCGTCTTTCGGCATCGAGACCGCGGCCGACGTGATGCGCGACTCCCGCAAGCTGGTGCATGCAATTCCGTCGTTGAGTGCGCACGACTTGTTGGCCTGGGCCACGGGTCACAGCCGCAGCTTCGTGTTCGACAAGAACGCGCCGCCCGATCCCGAGCTCACCGCGCAGCTGGAATCGCGGCTGGCCGACCGCCAGCAGGAACTGCTGACCCTGCTGCGCAACGGCCCGGTCGAGCTGGAGCTCACGCGAGAGGATATCGAACGCGCGCGCAAGCGCATGGAGCCGCAGATGCATAAGGCCTGGCGGGAACTGCAGGACGCCAAGCAGGCCGTGCGCGAATGATGGCCGCCCGCGAGCGGGCGGCCATCAGGCCCGGAAGCTCAAACCGAGAATCCTTCCTTCGTCAGCGGCAGCGTCCGCACGCGATGCCCGCTGGCCGCGAAGATGGCGTTGCATATCGCCGGCGCCACCGGCGGCAGCGCCGGCTCACCGACGCCGGTGGGCGGGTTGTCGCTCTGGATGAAATGCACTTCCACCCTGGGATGATTCGCCATGCGCAGCATCGGGTACTGGTGCAGGTTGGACTGCTCGATGCGGCCTTTCTCCATGGTGATCTCCAGGCCCAGCATGGTGCTGAAGCCGTCGACCACGGCGCCTTCGCACTGGTTGTTGGCGCCGCTCATGTTGACGATGGGCCCGATGTCGCCGGCCACCACCACGCGGTGCACGCGCAGCCGCTTGTTGCCGTCGACACTCACCTCGGCCACTTCGGCGAAATGACCGGCATGGCTGAAATGGAACGCCAGGCCCATGCCGTGCCCCTCGGGCAGCTTGCGGCCCCAGCCGGCCTTCTCGGTGGCGAGCTTGATCACGTCCGCGGCGCGTCCGGTATTCAGGCCCCCCTGCACCAGGCGCGGCTCGCCCATGACTTCGAGCAGGAAGTCGCGGTGGTCGCGCCCGGCGGCGGCCGACAACTCGTGCAGGAAACTCTGGATGACCCAGGCCAGGGAGTTGGAACGCGGCGCGCGCCACGGCCCGGTCGGCGTCCGCAGCGGCAACATGGTCTGAGACAGGAGGTAGTTGGGCAGGTTCTGCGCCGGGAATTCCTGTTCCGAGATGTTGGCGCCGCTCGACGGCGCCTTGCCGTCGTGCGTGAAGGTGATGAAGTGGTTGCGCCAGGCGATGAGCCTGCCCTGGGCATCGACGCCGCCCGCCAGTGAATGGAAGCCGCCGACGCGGAAGAAATCCTGCGACATGTCCTGCTCGCGCGACCACACCAGCTTGATGGGCCCGGCGTAGCGCTGCGCGATCGCACCGGCCTCGCAGGCGTAGTCGTTCATGAGCCGGCGACCGAAGCCGCCGCCCACGCGCGTCTGGTGGATCCGGACCTTGTCGGCGGTGAGTCCCAGCGCACCGGCCACGAGCTCGAGCGCGCGGTCCGCAGTCTGGGTCGGTGACCACAACTCGACGATGCCATCGTGCGCCCAGGCCGTGCAGTTCTGCGGCTCCAGTGGCGCATGCGAAACGAAGGGATAGGTGTAGAAGCCGGAAACGGTTTTCGCGGCGCCCTTGAGCGCCTCGTCGACGGAGCCGGTGTTCACCAGCGTCTGCGCGCCCACGGGTTGTTTGCCGAGCTCGGCGGCGCGTTTGACGAAATCCGACCAGCTGTCCTTCGATGCGTCGGTTTCGTCCCATTCGACCTCGAGCCGCTTGCGTGCTTCGAACGCGGCCCAGGTGGTGTCGGCGATGATGGCCACGCCCGGCATGATCTCGGTGGGCTTGCCATTGCCCTCGATGACGAAGGCATCGCGCACGCCCGGCAGCTTCTTCACGTCCTCGAGATTGGCGCTGCGCACCTTGCCGCCCACCGCGGGGCAGCGCTGGAACACCGCGATCTTCATGCCCGGCAGCGACTGGTCGATCCCGAACAGTGGTGCACCGGTGACCACCTGCCGGTTGTCGACGCCGGTGTACGACTTGCCCAACAAGCGGTACTCGGACCGCTCCTTGAGCTTGATGGCATTGCCATCCGGAACCGGCAGCGCGGCGGCCCTGGCCACGAGCGCGCCGTAACCGAGCTTGCGCTTGCCATTCCACACGGCGCTGTCGCGCGTCGTGCATTCGGCTTCGGGCACTTTCCAGCTGGCGGCGGCGGCCGACACCAGCATGGCGCGCGCCACGGCGCCGGCCTTGCGCAGCTGATCCCAGCTGTCGGGAATCGAGCGCGAACCGCCGGCGCTCTGCCGGCCGTACACCGCCGGATTCACCGGCGCCTGAAGCACGGTGACGTCGGACCACTTCGCGTCCAGCTCTTCGGCGATGATCAGCGGAAAGGCTGTCTTGATGCCCTGGCCGATCTCGGGGCCCTTGCTGTAGATGGTGATCGATCCCTGCTTCGAGATCCGCAGGAAGGCATTGGGCGCGAATTCACCCGCGCCGGCCGCTGCCGCCTGCACCTCGCGACCCATGGAAAACGCCAGCACCAGGCCACCACCGGCGAGTCCGGTGAGTTTCAGGAAGCTGCGCCGGTCGAGTTTCACGGCATGAAAGCCCGTCGCGCGCGTGCCCGATTCCACCTCGTGCATGAGCTGGCGCAGTTCGTCGTCGGCCGCGAGGGCCGGATCCGGCATGGCGTTCATCAGGCCTTGCTCCCCGCGAGCTTGCTGGCCGCGGTGTGGATGGCGGCACGGATGCGCTGGTAGGTGCCGCAGCGGCAGATATTGCCGGCCATGGCGCTGTCGATGTCGGCATCGGTGGGCTTGGGCGTGCGCGCCAGCAGCGCCGCCGCCGACATGAGTTGACCCGCCTGGCAGTAACCACATTGCGGGACGTCGTGTTCGATCCACGCTTCCTGCAGCGGGTGCAGCGCGGTGGCCGACTTCGCCAGGCCCTCGATGGTGGTGATGTTCTTGCCGGCCAAGTTGCCCGCCGGCGTGGAGCAGGCGCGGATCGGCTCGCCATCGACGAGCACCGTGCAGGCGCCACACAGGGCCATTCCGCAGCCGAACTTCGTGCCGGGCAGCCCCAGGCTGTCGCGCAGCACCCAGAGCAGGGGAGTGTTCGGATCGACGTCCGCGCTGCGTTCCTTGCCATTCACTTGCAGGGTGAGTGCGCTCATAGGTGACTCCTTGCATTCGGCTCTACGGGAATGCCGGATCTTATCCCGACTCTGAGACGGGCATCTGGCGGGCCGGCCCGATCACCCTGTAGCCTCTCGCGCCATGGATCCCCTGCTGCCAATCCTGATCGGCGGTGCCGTCATCGCCGTCGCGGGTGTCATCATTTTCCTGCGCATGACGCGGCAGAAACCCGCGCGCGTCGATCCCATCACCGCCACGACCGGGTCGAACCGCACGCTGACGGGCACCAGCCCGACCGGCGATGCGATTGCCATCCATTGGGACGAAGCCCTGCGCCGTTTCATCGCCTACGCGCTCGATGACGCACCGCGCGAGGCGCTGAGCCGCCCGCAGGATCCCGACCATGCGCCGGTATTCCAGGCGGTGTCGGACATCCTCGAGCGCATCGAGGCGCGGCCAGAGTTCATTCCTCGCCGCCCGTCGCTGCTGCCGAAGCTGCTGTCCACGGTCAACGATCCGCAGGCGGCCATGGTCGAAATCTCGCGCATCATCGCGCAGGACCCGGCGCTCACCGGCAACCTGCTGCGCATCGCGAACAGTCCCATGTACCGCGTGAGCAGCCTGCCGGTGGAGAGCATCGACCGCGCCGTGACGCTGGTGGGCGTGCAGGGCATCCGCTCCATCATCGCCACCGCGCTCTTGCAGCCGGTGATGACGGGTGGCAGTGGCATGTACAGCCGCTTCCCCGAGCTGGCCTGGGAACACACGTTGTATTCGGCCTCGGCCGCCGAGATGCACACGGTGCAGATCGAGAAGTCCGAGCCATTCGTGTCGCAGCTCGTGGGCTTGCTGTATGGTCTTTCGGCCATCGTCGTGTTCCGCATCGTGCGCGACCAGTTCGCCGCCCACCCGCACCTGAGCCCCACGCCGAACAGCCTGGCGCGCATGCTCGAGACCTGGGTGGCGCCCACCGCCGGCCGCATCGCCGTGAGCTGGGAATTGCCGCAGCGAGTGCAATACGCGCTCGAGAGCCAGACCCTGGCCGCCGAGCTGCAGATGGAAAACTCGTTGGGCCGTTCGCTGAAGTTCGGAAGGGTGGCCGGTTCGGTGATCGTGTTGTGCCGGCTCGGCCGCATGACCGAGGCGGAAGCCCGCGCCATCGTGGTGGCCGGCGAAACCCGCCGGCGCGATGCCGAAAGGCTGTGGGACCGGCTTTCCGCGCCCATCCTCGGGCCTCCCGCCACGGCCACCGGCCGCCTCGCCTGACTCCAGGACTGGTCTGGTACCGGTCCCATACCTCAAGAAATCCGTAGTAAGGGTGGGAGAAAAACCGTCCTCGTGACACAGAGTAGACGTGGCGCCTGGAACCCTACCGGGCTTCACAGACCAAAGCTGCGGAACAAGACCCCCGTTTCCGCGCTCTAGAAGCCCCGCCATTGGCGGGGCTTTTTTTGGGGTCGGAAAAGCTAAGATCGCGCACCGATGGGGGCAAACAACCTGAGCCAGGACATCCAGGGCGGCTGCATGTGCGGCGCCGTGCGTTATTCCGCCACCGCCAATCCCGCCAACAGCATGATCTGCCACTGCGAGTCGTGCCGCCGGTCGGCCGCATCGCCGGTGGTGGCGTGGGTCACGTTCGCGAAGTCCGAGTTCAAATTCACGCGCGGCACGCCGCTCGAATACCAGTCCTCGGACAAGGTCTGGCGCAAGTTCTGCGGCGCCTGCGGATCGCCGCTGGTGTACGAGCATCTCGACACGCCGGATTTCCTGGACGTCACCACCTGCAGCCTCGACGCGCCGTGGGCATTTCCACCGACGCATCATTCCTGGCTGAGCGACGACATCGGCTGGGTGAAGTTCGGCGACGGGTTGCCGACGTTCCAGAAGTCGCGGTTTGGCGATCCCTCCTGAGCTCGAGACCTCGCGGCTGACGTTGCGCCGCCTGGACTCCGAGGACGCGCCTTTCGTCGTGCGCCTGCTCAACGAGCCCTCGTTCCTGCAGAACATCGGCGACCGCGGCGTGCGCAATATCGAGGACGCGCATCGTTACCTGCGCGAAGGCCCGCTCGCCATGTACCAGGCCTACGGCTTCGGCCTGTGGCACGCCTCGCGCAAGTCCGATGGCGCCGCGGTGGGCATGTGCGGCCTGCTCAAGCGCGACACGCTGCCGGACGTGGATATCGGTTACGCCTACCTGCCGGAATTCTGGGGGCAGGGCTACGCCTTGGAAGCGGCCGAGGCGACCGTACGGCACGCGGCACGCAAGTTCGGCTTGCGCCGCCTCATCGGCGTCGTGTCACAGGGGAATACCGGCTCGATCCGCGTGCTGGAAAAAGTGGGAATGCGCTTCGAACGCCTGTATCCCATGCATCCCGGAGAACCCGAGGTGCGGCTGTATTCCTGCACCCTCGAGCCGCCTCGCGATTGATGGGCTCAGCGGCGCGTCACCGATTCGCCGATGACATTGCCGATCTTGCCGCCCTGGTCGACGCGCAATTCCACGGGACGATCGAAGCGCAATTCACCCTCGACCACGCAGGTGGAGCAGACGTGCACCTTGACCGGATCACCGTGCTCCCAGCCCCAGTTCCATGACTTGTCCTTCTTGACGTGGATGCCATTGCCCACGCGCGCGCCGTCGGTGAGATCGATGTCGCCGTTGTTGGTGGTGAGCTTGCCCACGACCTCGGCTCCGTCGATCTCGATGTCACCCGAGACGGTGCTCACCGCGCCGCCCACGCGTGCGCGCTTCCCGAGCTCGATGCCGCCGTTGACCGTGGAGATGTCGCGCGCCACGGCCGCGCCTTCGCGCAGATGCAATGAGCCGTTCACGGTCTTCACCGCGCCGAGCCTGGTTTCGCTTTCGAGCACGATGTCGCCGTTGACGGTACGGGCCTCGTCGGCCGACGCACCTGACTCCACGCGTACGTCGCCGTTCACCGTGCTCAGGGAGTCGTAGGACTGGCCGGCGGTTGCGCGGATCGAACCGTTGACGTTGGAAATGCTGCGGCCTTCGGCAGCCTGTGAGAGGGGGCTCGTGGCCCAGGCGGCGATGACGAGGGTGGCGACGGACAGGCAGACGACGGATTTCATGGGCGAGACCTGCGTGATCGGTGTGACGTGCCCTATAGACGAGGCCCGTGGCGCAGGGGTTGCAAGGCCGCCCGTGGATTCTTGGCATCGGAAAAAAGAAGCCCCGCTTTCGCGGGGCTCACTGGTCGCTTGCTTGCTTGTTTGTGGAGGAGTGTTTTCGCTCTTCTTGTTCTTGTTCAGTGCGGTCTTTGTCGAGCCGCTTGCCAAAGAAGAGAGCAAGCGCTGTGCCAGAGGAATCTGACGGCCGCGTCGCGGTCGAATCGGGTCGGGCGGGGCCCCACCAGTGGCAAAGCGCGACTTTGCGCAATATGTCACGTCGTCGGGACGGCCCGTCCTGTCAAAATCTTCGACACATGTCCCGGGGTGCGGCGCGACATAAAGTCCAGGCGTTCCCGTGGAGTTCCTTTGGGATCAATAGCTTGGATGCACCCTGGCGAGTGTAAATGACCCCGACAGTCAGAAAACTCCTTCGTACTGCACGACATGTTGCGCTGAATGTCGCCTTCGTCCTGGCACTGGCGCCGTTGGGCGCGAGCGCGAATTCCATTCCGCGCCCGGAAGGCCTCCAGAGCGACGTGAATTTCTGGATCCGCGTCTACACGGAAGTGACCACGAACGAGGGCTTCCTGCACGACGAGCGCAATCTCGACGTGGT
>DASUGK010000097.1:0-10685 GCA_036274075.1 Steroidobacteraceae bacterium
ACGATGCCGCCGCCGAGGTTTTGTTTGCCGGGGCGCAGTTGTGCGCAGCGCTCGCGGTAGCCGCTGTCGCGGTAGGCGGCCACCGGGTCGATGGCGCCGCCCTTGGACACCCGCGCCTGGGCGAGGATCGGCGACACGTCCGTGGTGAAGCCGCGCTTCAGGGTCTGGGCGGCCATGAGCACGTCGTTGGCCATGCGGTACTCGTGCAGCCGGGCACGCTCGACGATCAGCGCCTGCGCGTAGGCACGCTGCAGCTCGATCGCGCTGGTCATGAGGCTCTCGATCGGGTCGGTGACGTTGTGTGACTGGTCGAGCATGTGCGCAGGCCGGAAGTTGGGCGCCTTGGCAAGCTCGGCTTCCACCAGCTCGTTGAACACCAGGAACAGCCGGAACGGCTCGATGGAACCGGCGTCGAGGTCGTCGTCGCCGTACCTGGAATCGTTGAAATGGAATCCCCCGAGGCGCTGCGCATGCACCAGCCGCGCCACGATCATCTCGATGTTCACGTTGGGCGCGTGGTGGCCCAGGTCCACCAGGCAGAAGGCCTTCGGCCCCAGCGCCTGCGCAGCCATCAGCGATGAGCCCCAGTCCTGTATGACGGTGGCGTAGAACGCCGGCTCGTACATCTTGTGCTCGATGAACATGCGCCAGTCGTCCGGCAGCGCCTTGTAGATGGACGCCGTCGACTCGAGGTAACGCTCGAAGGCGCGCCCCAGGTGCGACTGTCCCGGGAAATTCGCGCCGTCGCCGATCCACACCGTCAGCGCCTTCGATCCGAGCTTCCTGCCGGCGCCGATGCAGTCGATATTGAGGGCCACGGCCTGGGCGCGCACCGCCGGGTCGGTGTGCGTGAGGCTGCCGTACTTGTACGACAGCGGCTGGCCCACCTGGTCCTGGAAGGTGTTGGAGTTCATCGCGTCGAAGCCGAGGCCGAGCGCCGCCGCGTGTTCGCGCAGCGCCACGAAGTCGTCGGTCTTGTCCCAGGGCAGGTGCAGCGACACCGTGGGCGTGGCGCCGGTCAGCTTGTGGATGACGCCGCAGTCCTCGAGTTTCTCGAACACGTTGCGAGGCTCGCCGGGACCGGGAAAGCGGCCGAAGCGCGTGCCACCCGTGCCCACGCCCCAGGACGGAACCGCCACGCGGAAATTCGCCACGGCGCGCGTGATGTCGTCGATGGCGATGCCGCGGCGCTGCAGCTGTATGCCCAGCGCGGTGTAGTCGGTGGCCAGCGTGGCGGCATGCGGCTTGTTGGCCGACGCGATGTAGTTCGCGTCGCGCGGATCGGCGAAGGCCATGAAACCCCCTGTTAACGCGTGAACGCGGCCGCGTTGCCGGCGTCGACGTTCACGATGTTGCCGGTCGACTTGGCGGAACGCTCCGAGGCGAAGAATGCCACGGCTTCGGCGACGTCTTCAGGATAGACGCTGCGCTTGAGCAGGCTGCGCTCGCGATACACGGATTCCAGCTCGTCGACGCTCTTCTTGTACTGCGCGGCGCGCTGCTGTGCCCATTCGCCCTGCCAGATGCGCGAGCCGCGCAACACCGCGTCCGGGTTCACGACGTTGACGCGGATACCGAACGGCGCCCCTTCGAGGGCCAGGCAACGCGCCAGGTGCAGCTCGGCCGCCTTGGCCGTGCAGTAGGCCGCGGCGCCGGGCGAGGCGGCGAGGGCGTTCTTCGAACCGATGAACACGATCGAGCCGCCGATACCCTGCGCCTTGAAGAGCTGGAACGCCTGGCGAGCGATCAGGAAGTAACCCGTGGACAGGATGTCCATGTTCTTCTGCCAGGTGGCGAGGCTGGTCTCGTCCACCGGCGATGCCGAGGCGATGCCGGCGTTGGAAATGCAGATGTCCACGCCGCCGAATTTCCAGGCGCTGTCGCGGAAGCCCGCGGACACCGCGTCCTCGCGCGTCACGTCCATCCAGGAACTGGCGACCACGTCGGCGCCGTATTTCTGGCGCAGCTCGGTTTCCGCCTCACCCAGCGCCTCGCGGTCGATGTCGCACAACACCACGCAGGCGCCGTCGTCCATGAGCCGCCGCGCCGTGGCGAGGCCGATGCCGCCCGCGCCGCCGGTGATCAGGGCCACGCGCCCGGCCAGCGCCTTGGGCTTGGGGCTGCGCTGCAGCTTGGCTTCCTCGAGCAGCCAGTACTCGATATCGAAGGCTTCCTGCTCGGGCAAGCCGCGATACGCGGAGACACTGGCCGCGCCACGCATCACGTTGATGGCATTGACGTAGAACTCGCCGGCCATGCGCGCGGTGGCCTTGTCCGCGGCGAAGGTGATCATGCCCACGCCGGGGACCAGGTACACCACCGGGTTGGCGTCGCGCATCCTGGGTGAGTCCGCGCGCTTGCAGCGCTCGTAGTAGGCGGCGTAGCGCTCGTGGTAGGCCTCGATGGCGGGCTGCACGCGCGCCACGAGATCGGCGACGGATTCGCGCGCCGGATCGAAGGGCAGGACCAGCGGCCAGATCTTGGTACGCAGGAAGTGATCGGGGCAGGAAGTGCCCAGTGCCGCGAGGCTGGCGAGTCTCTCGCCGCCCACGAAATCCAGCACCGTTTCACTGTCGTCGAAGTGGCCGACCTTGAAGGTGGTGGCGTCGCCCTCGGGCGCGGACGAGATGACACCGCGGATCGCGGGCATGATCCCCGCGGCGATCTCGCGGCGCCGGTCGATGGTCAGCGCCGGCGTGGCCACCGCACCGAACGGGCGTTTGCCGCGCGCGCGCTCTTTCAACCACAACGTGGCGCGATTGATGATGTCCAGCGTGTTTTCGTAGCAGGCCTTGGACGTGTCGGCCCAGGAGAACAGGCCATGCGCGTCGAGCACCGCGCCCTTGAGCTTCGGGTTCTTCTGCGTGAGCTCTCGCAGCTTCAGGCCGAGTTCGTAGCCCGGGCGGATCCAGGGCAGCCAGCCGATCTCGCCGCCGAAGATTTCCTCGGTCAGCTTCTTCGAGTCCGCCGACGCGGCGATGGCGATCAGCGCATCCGGGTGCATGTGGTCCACGTGCGCCCGGTCGACCAGGCCATGCAGCGGCGTGTCGATGCTGGCGGCGCGCGGGTTCAGGTTGAAGGCGCAGTGCGCATACAGCGGCACCATCACGGCGTCGTTGTCCGTCCCAGGCTTGTAGAACTTCTCGAGGGCGCGGAATTTCTCCATGTAGAGCGTGGAGAAACCGTCGAGCTTCATGGTGCCGAGGTCGCCGCCGGAGCCTTTGACCCACAACACGTCGGTCTCGGCGCCCGTCAGGGGGTCTTCTTCCCGGATCTTGGCGGAGGTGTTGCCGCCGCCGAAATTGGTGATCCGCTTGTCGCTGCCCAGCAGGTTGGAGCGATACAGGAGCAATTCGGCCGGCGAGAGCCGGCCCGCGTGGGCATCATCCCAACGGCTTTCGATTTCGAGGGGCGCCTGGGGCGCCATTGGGACCACGCGCATCAAATGTCTCCGGGCCCTTACCGGCGCTAAAGTACGCCGGCGCAGCCCTTCTTTAAGGAGGGCTGTTTAACACACGAAGCCGTCATATACAATCAATCACGTGCAGAATCGATCACGGGACGGTACCCGGGGGCCCCAATGCTCGAGAAAGAACGTCATAACCTGATCCTGAAGCTGGTCGAGGAGCGCTCGATCGTCAGTGTCGGGGACCTGCTGGACCTGCTGGGGGCCTCGGAAGCCACCATCCGCCGCGACATCAACGCCCTGGCCGAGAAGGGTGAGGTGAAGCGCATCCGCGGCGGCGCCGAGGCGGTCCGGCCGCGCCACCAGCCCCACCTGGTGGGCATGCCCTTCGCGATGAGCCAGGACGTGAGCGTTCCGCAGAAGCGCGCCATTGCGCGCGCCGCCGCGGCGCTGATCGTTCCGGGTGAAAGCATCATCATCAACGGCGGCACGACGACCTACGCGCTCGTGGAGTTTCTCGAAAATTCCGACCTGGACATCCTGACCAACTCGTTCCCCATCGCCGCCAAGCTGTTCGCCACCAGCCGCAACCGCATCACGTTGCCGGGCGGCACTATCTTCCGCGAGCAGAACATCGTGCTGTCGCCGTTCGAGAACGACACCATCGAGAGCTTCTGGGGCAACAAGCTGTTCGTCGGCTGCTACGGGCTCAACCGCTTCGGCATGATGGAAGCCGATCCGCTCATCGTGCAGGCGCAGACCAAGCTGCTGAAGCGCAGCGAGCACGTGATCGTGATGGCGGACAGCTCCAAGCTGCGCCGCAAGTCGGCCATGATTGTTGCAGGCCTCGATCGCATCAACACCATCGTCACCGACGATGGCGCGCGGCCCGAGGAACTCGAGGACTTCCGCGCCGCGGGCATCAAGGTCATCGTCGCCAAGGTCACGCCCGAAGACGAGATGAAGAAGATCGCCTGAGGCGGTCGCGAGGGGGAAACCGAGTGAAGAAATACGTCGTCGCGGCCGCGTGTGCCGTCATGGTCGCGGTCGCCGGCTGCGGCCAGAGCGGGACTGCAAAACCGGCGCAAGTCCGCGTGGGACTCGTGGCCAAGTCGCTGGGCAATGGGTTCTTCGACGCCGTGGACAAGGGCGCCCAGGAGGCGGCGAAAGAATTGAATGCCGAGGTGATCTTCGTCGGGCCGACGACGCCCACGGCCGAGGGGCAGATCGAGACGCTGAACTCGCTCATCGCGCAGCGCGTGGACGCCATCGCCGTCTCGGCCAATGATCCCGATGCGCTCGTGCCCACGCTCAGGAAAGCCATGGACCGCGGCATCAAGGTGGTCTCCTATGATTCCGCGGTGGCCCAGCCGGGACGCATCGCGCACCTTGCCCCCTCGTCGGATCAGCTCATAGGCGAAACAGTAATCTCTCTGGTGGCCGAATTGACGCCCGGAGGCAAAGGTAAGTTCGCCGTCGTCTCGGCCACGCCCACGTCGACCAACCAGAATTCCTGGCTCGCGGAGATGCGCAAGGCATTGGCGAATCAACCCGGCCTCGAGATGGTCAGCGTGGTCTACGGGGATGACGTTTCGGACAAGTCGTACCGCGAGGCCGTCGCGCTGATCCAGCAACATCCGGACCTGGTGGTGCTGGTGAGCATCAGCTCGGTGGGCCTGGTGGCCACGGCGCGCGCCGTGGAAGACCAGGGAGCCGCCGGCAGAATCAAGGTCACGGGCCTGGGGCTGCCGTCCGAGCTCGCCGGCTATGTGCAGAAAGGCGTGGTGCCGAAATTCGCGATCTGGAATCCCATCGACCTCGGCTACGCCGCCACGCAGATCGCCGTGAACCTGGCGCGCGGCGGGGACGTCGCGAGGCCGGTTTCCATGGGCCGCATGGGCGAAGTCACGTTCGCGGCGGACGGCGTCGGCGCGATGAGCAGGCCCTTCATATACGACGCCAGTAACGTGGCGGAATTCGCCAGGATTTTCTGAGGCGAGGCGGAACCGCCGACGTGCCTGCGCCGCTCCTCAGGCTCTCCGACGTGCACAAGTCCTTTGGCGGCGTGCGCGCGCTGGCGGGCGTCGATCTCGAACTGCACCGCGGCTCGGTGACGGCGCTGATCGGCGAGAACGGCGCGGGCAAGTCGACGCTGGTGAAGATCCTGTCCGGGGTCCACGCGCCGGATGCCGGTTCGATCGAACTCGACGGGTCGGCCGTACGCATCGCCACACCCGTGGCCGCCCGCGACCTCGGTATCGGCGTGGTTCACCAGGAATGCCTGGTGTTCGATCATCTCGATGTCGCCGAGAACCTCTTCATCAATGCGCATCCGCGGCGCGGTGCGCTCATCGACTGGCGCGGGATGCAGGCCCGGGCCGCCGCCGTGTTGCGCGAGCTCGGCGCGGACTTCACGGCGGATACGCGCGTGGGCACGCTGGGCATCGCGCAGAAGCACGTGGTGCAGATCGCGCGCGCACTGGTCAACGAGTCGCGGGTGCTGATCCTCGACGAGCCGACGGCCTCGCTGTCGCAACGTGAATGCGCCGAACTGTTCCGCATCGCGCGCCAGCTGCGCGACCGCGGCTGCGCGCTGCTGTTCATCAGCCACCGCTTCGACGAGATTTTCGAGCTGGCGGACCGCTACGCGGTGTTCCGCGACGGCAGCTCGGTGGGCGCCGGAGACATCGCCGGCACCGACCGCGACCGGCTGATCCGGCTCATGGTCGGGCGGCCGGTCGAGCAGTTGTTCCCCAGGCAGGAAGCCGTGCTGGGCGAACCCCTCCTGCGCGTCGAAAACCTGGGCCGCGCCGGCGAGTTCGAAGACATCAGTTTCTCGCTGCGCCGGGGCGAAATCCTCGGCATCTACGGGCTCGTGGGCGCGGGCCGCACCGAGCTCGCGCAAGTGTTGTTCGGCGCGCGTCGCGCCGACCGCGGCAGCGTGAGCGGCGCGGCCGACATCGCACTGGTGCCGGAAGACCGCCAGGGCCAGGGCAGCATCCTGCCGTTCTCGATCGCCGCCAACATCGCGCTGCCCAATCTCGAAGCGCTGGCCCCGCGAGGCTGGACCAGCGCGCGCGCGGAAAACGAGCTCGCAAGGCAGTGGATAGGCGCGCTCGGCATCAAGGCGCAGGGACCGGCACAGCGCGTTCAGAGCTTGTCCGGCGGCAACCAGCAGAAGGTGGTGCTGGCCAAGTGGCTGGCGCGCAAGCCGCAGGTGCTCATCCTCGACGAACCCACCAAGGGCATCGACGTGGGCGCCAAGGCCGCGGTGCACGCCGTCACCAGTGAATTCGCCTGCGCCGGAAATGGCGTGATCCTGATCTCGTCAGAGCTGCCGGAGATCCTCGGCATGTCCGATCGCGTGCTGGTCATGCGCCGTGGCCGGCTGCGCGGCGAATTCCCGCGCCACGAAGCCACCAGCGAACTCCTGCTGCGCGCGGCGAGCGACGCATGAACCTGCGCGCTTACCGGAACTGGAGCGAAGCCGCGCGCCGCGACCTGAAGCTGGCGGCGCTCACCGCCATCCTGCTCGTGGCCGTCACCTGGAAATTCCCGGGCTACGCCGCGCCGCGCAACCTCGCCGGCGTGCTGGACGACACGGCCATCCTCATCATGCTGGCGCTGGGGCAGATGCTGGTCATCCTGGTGCGCGGCATCGATTTGTCGATGGCGGCCAACCTGGCGCTGTGCGGCATGCTGGCGGCGCTCTTCAACCGCGCCTATCCCGGCGCCGGCGTGTTGCCCGTGCTGTTGCTGACGCTGGTCGCCGGCGGGTTGTCAGGCGCGTTCAACGGGCTGCTGGTGTGGAAACTGAAGCTGCCGCCCATCGTGGTGACGCTGGGCACCATGTCGGTGTATCGCGGCGTCATTTTCCTGCTGTCTAAGGGCGCCTGGGTCAACGAGAACGAGATGTCGCGCGGCTTCCTCGAATTCACGCGCGCGCAGTTCCTCGGGCTCACGACGCTGGCCTGGGGCGCGATCCTGCTTTCCGCAGCCTTCATCGTGGGGCTGCGGTATTCCCGCGCGGCGCGCAACCTGTACGCCGCGGGCGGCAATCCCGAAGCCGCTGCGTACGCCGGCGTCGATCCGGGACGCATGCAATTCATGGCCTACGTGATCGCTGGCGCGATTGCCGGCGTCTGCGGCTACCTGTGGGTGGCGCGCTTCGCCGTGGCCTACACCGACATCGCGCTGGGCTTCGAGCTGCAGGTGATCGCGGCCTGCCTGATCGGCGGCGTGGCCATCGGCGGAGGCGTCGGGTCGGCGCTGGGCGTGGTCATCGGCTGCCTGTTCCTCGGCATCATCCGCAGCAGCCTGCCGCTCGTGGGCGTCTCCGCGTTCTGGCAGATGTTCATCAACGGCGTGGTGATCCTGGTGGCGGTGTTGTTGTCTGCCCGGGCGAGACTCGGTACGCGCACGATTCTCGAGGCCCCGCGTACATGACGGCGGTCCTGAAGCGCTGGGAATCCGTGCTGGGGCTGGTGCTGGTGGCCGAGTTCGTGCTGTTCGCGTCGATCTCGCCCTACTTCCTCAGCGTCGACACCTTGTCCGACGCCACCTTCAACTTCACCGAGCGCGCCATCGTGGCGCTGCCGCTGGCGCTGCTCATCATCGCCGGCGAAATCGACATTTCCGTGGCCGCGATCATCGCGCTCGCGTCGGTGGCGATGGGCCTGGCCGCGGAGCAGGGCGTGGGTACCGGCGGTATCGCCGCCATCGGACTCGGCACCGGGCTCGCCGCCGGCTGCGTGAATGGTGCGCTCGTCACGCTGGGGCGCGTGCCGTCCATCGTCGCGACCATCGGCACGATGACGCTGTTCCGCGGCGTCGCCTACGCGGTGCTGGGCGACCGCGTGCTCAAGAACTACCCCGAGTCGTTCGCGCTGTTCGGCCAGGGTTATGCCTTCGGCCCGGTTTCCATCGAGCTGGCCCTGTTCACGGTGTTGGCGGTGGCCTTCGGGCTGTTCCTGCACCGCACGCGCTGGGGCCGGGCTATCTACGCCATCGGCGCCAACCCGGTGGCGAGCGAATTTGCGCGGATCCGCGTGGACCGCTACCGCTTCGTGTTGTTTGCCGTCACCGGCGCGGCCAGTGGATTGGCGGCCGTGCTGCTCACCTCGCGCCTCGGATCGACGCGGCCGTCCATCGCCCAGGGCTGGGAGCTGGAAATCATCAGCATGGTGATCCTCGGCGGAGTCTCGGTCTGGGGTGGCAAGGGCAGTATCCTTGGCGTGGTCCTGGCGGCATTGGTGTTCGGACTCGTGACATTCGGTCTCGGACTCATGAACATTCCCGGCATCGTGATGTCGATCTTCACCGGGACCCTGCTGATCCTCGTAGTCGCGCTGCCGGCGCTGGTGCGCCGCCGGTGAACACCGCGGCGCCACTCATCGCGGTATTCGACGTCGGCAAGACCAACGCCAGGATCGCGCTGGTCGACCCGGCGCTGGGTCAGGAAGTGTGGAGCGCGCGCCGGGCCAACGACGTGGTGCAGGGTTCGCTGCTGCGCGAGCTCGACGTGGTCGGCATCGAGACCTGGCTGCTGGACGCGCTGCGCGGCGCGCCGCAGCGCGAGCGCGTGGCGGCCATCGTGCCCATCGCGCATGGCGCGGCGGCGGTGCTGGCCGATCACGCCGGCAACGTGCTCATCGCCCCCGACTACGAGGACACGCGCTTCGAGGCGGTGGCCGCCGAATACGCGGCCTTGCGCGATCCCTTCGCCGTCACGTTCTCGCCCAACCTGCCGCAGGGACTGAATCTCGGGCGCCAGCTCTATTACCTGCAGAACCGCCACGAAGAGCTGTACCGCCGCGTGTCGCACATCCTGATGTATCCGCAGTACTGGTCGTGGCGGCTGTCCGGCGTGATGGCCACCGAGGTGACGGCGCTGGGCACGCACACCGACCTGTGGCGGCCGCATGACGACATGTATTCGGCGTTGGCGCGCAAGCAGGGTTGGGCGCGGCTCATGCCGTCCCTGCAACGCGCCACGGCGCGGCTCGGCACGTTGCGTCCCTCGGTGGCCGCGGCCACCGGCCTGCCGGAAAGCTGCGTCGTCACTTGCGGCATGCACGATTCCAACGCGTCGTACCTGCGCTTCCTCATGGACCGCGAGCGCGAGGCATTCACGGTGGTGTCGAGCGGCACCTGGACCATCGTCATGGCCAATCGGGGCGACCTGCGGCGGTTGCGCGAAGACCGCGACATGCTGGCGAACGTCAACATCTACGGCGCGCCGATCGCCACCGCGCGTTACATGGGCGGGCGCGAGTACGAAGCCATCGCCCAGGGGTCCGACGAGCCGGGCTTCGACGCGTTGATCGAAGTCCTGGCCCGCGGCGCCATGGCGCTGCCATCGTTCGCGAGCGCGGGTCCCTACAGCGGGCGGCGCGGCAGCATCGAGGGCGCCGAGGGCCTGACTTCCGCGCAGCGCGCGGCGCTGGCCACGTTGTATTCCGCGCTCATGACCGCGCAGCTCATCGAATCGCTGGGCACCGCGGGCGAGATCTTCATCGACGGGCCGCTGGCGCGGAACCCGTTGTTCGGCAGCTTGTTAGGCGCCTGCGTGCCGGCCGGCACCGTGCGCATCTACCCGGAGGGAGGCGGCACGCGCGTGGCCGCGCATCTCGCCGGGCTGCCGTCGCCGGCGCCGGGCGCGTTGCGCAACGTGGCGCCGCTGCGCATCGCCGGCCTGCTCGAATACCAGGCGGAATGGCGTCATCGACTCGAGGAGCGTGCATGAAGATCCGGACGACGTGGGCGGCGAAGTGGCTGGCCCTCGCAGGCGTGTTGATGGCCGCGGCGGCGGGCGCCACCGACTATCGCAATCCCATCCTCTACTCGGATTATTCCGATCCCGACGTGATCCGCGTCGGCAGCCGCTTCTACATGACGGCTTCGTCGTTTCATTTTTCGCCGGGGCTGCCGCTGCTGGAGTCGGCCGACCTCGTGCACTGGCAACTCGTGGGCCACGCGCTGCCGAAGCTGACCTTCGATCCGAAGTACGACCTGCCGGGGCCGCTGGGATTCAGCGATGGCTCGGAACGCGCACGCTTCTTCGCCGAGATGGGCCATCGCTACAGCGCCGGGGTTTGGGCGCCGGCCATTCGTCACCACGGCGGCCGCTTCTACATCTATTTCGCGACGCCCACCGAAGGCATCTTCATGGTGTCGGCGAAGAATCCCGCCGGCCCGTGGACCGCGCCCGTGGCGGTGATGGCGGGGCCGAAGCTCGAGGATCCTTGCCCATTCTGGGACGACGATGGCCAGGCCTACC
>DASUGK010000098.1:0-8964 GCA_036274075.1 Steroidobacteraceae bacterium
CGCGCTGTTGGCGCGCTGGATCGAAGCTTTGCCGAAGAATTGAACTCGTATTAGTTAGAGGAGGTAGCGAGTGAAATCCCTGAAGTTCCTGTTCCTGTTGGCGGCCGTGGTGGTCGCTTCGTTCGCCCGCGCCGCGGAGCCCGCGGCCAGCACGGCGGTCACCGACGCGGTGGCGCGCGGCAAGTACCTGGTGAGCACGTCCGGCTGCCACGACTGCCACACGCCCTGGCACATGACCGACCAGGGTCCGCGCCCCGATTTCACGCGTGCCCTGTCCGGCCATCCGGAGAATTTCGAGATGCCGCCGGCGCCGGTGGTCGACGGCCCGTGGGTCACCTCGGTGGGCGCCACCAACACCGCGTATGCCGGTGGCTGGGGCGTGAGCTTCACGGCCAACCTGACGCCGGATCGCGAGACCGGGCTCGGCAAATGGACCGCGAAGACCTTCATCGACACCATCCGCACCGGCCGTCATCTCGGCCGCGGCCGCGAGGTGCTGCCGCCGATGCCCATCGCGGTCTACCAGAACTTCACGGATGACGACCTGGGCGCGATTTTCGCCTACCTGCAGACCATTCCGGCGGTGAAGAACAAGGTGCCCGCGCCGCGCCCGCCGGCGGCGGTCGCCACCGCGCGGCGGTAGTTAGCAGACCATCGAGCGCCCCCGATTCGTTACACTCCGCACGGTGTAGCGGGTCGGGGGTGTCTCATGTCCTGTCAGGGTATCGTCGGCGTGGCGCTCGTGGCGCTGCTGGCTGCCGTCGCGGCCGAGGGCGCGGCGCCGCCACCCGAGAAGGTGGTCCTGGCGCCGTCGACGCTGGAACTCCCGGTGAAGATCGGCCCGCTGCACTACAGCGGCGAGCCGCACAGGTACGAGCCGGCGGCCGCGGGTGTGTCCTATGCATTCGCCGGCCGCGGGCTGTTGCTGACGGTGTACGTGTACGACGGGGGCCTGCAGGATCTCCCGGACGGCGGGGACACGGTCGAGGCCTGCGAGCAGGTCGAGATGGCCAAGGAAGGCGTGAAGGAGGCGAAGTATCCCAACACCGTGCTCACCCGCGAGCAGTTTGTGCGTCTCACGCCCAGCGAAGCCTTTCCGCTCGCCCACGAGGTGCGCTACGAGCTGGAGCGCGAGGGCCGGCCGTCGATTTCCTACATCTGGGTCACCGCGGCCGCGAAGCACTTCATCAAGCTGCGCTTCAGCTTCGACAAGGAACTGAAGGACGAAGAGGTCGATGCGCGGCGCGGGATCCTCGATGCCGTGGGCGACGCGGTGCGGCCCTGGCTCGCGGTGGTGCAGCCGGAGCCGGAGAAAGACCCGGGCACGACCATCAACGTTGCCATGGGCTCCGAGGGCGACGTGACCGCGACCATGCTCTACACCACGATGCTCAGCAGCGTCCTGGAACAGTCACCCGAGCTGGCGCCGCCTTGCGGTGGAACCGTCGTGCCGTCGTTCGAAACCGAAGTCGGCGTGCTGCGCGGGGTACTGCAGATGGCGGCGGCTGGCGTGGACTCGAGCTTCACCAAGCGGCTGGCCAGGATCGAGAAGGCCGGTTTCCTCGAGGAGTTCGTCTGGAGCGACATGCACCGCGAGGAATGGGGCGCCTGGGAGCCGTCGGACCTGGCCTCGGCCGACTACCTCAAGTGGAAGAAGAAGCACCTGAAGAACTTCCGGGTGCCGAACCTCGGCAGCGTGACGGTCTCGCATCCGCGAAAGTGGCCGGTGGAAGGGGCGGAGCCGACCGCGACCCCGACCCCCTGACGGACCCCTTATAGAAGAGTGGTGTAGGCGCGCGCTGGCGCGAGAGGCGGCAGCCGGCCGACACGCGCGGCCAGTGGTTAGGCGGGGTCGGGGCGCAGAATGAAGACCCATGGAACCGCGCCGCAGCCCCTGGAGCATCGTCAAAGGCACGATCGGGAACTGGCTCGAGGACCAGGCCTCGAGCATCGCGGCGGCGCTCGCCTTCTACTGCGCGTTCTCGCTCGCGCCGCTGCTCATCATCACCGTGACCATCGCCGGCTGGATCGTCGGCGCCGAGCTGGCGTACTCCTATCTCGGCTCGCAGGTCACGCTGCTGTTCGGCAAACAGAGCGCCGATCTGATCCTCCAGGCCATCAAGAGCTCGCAGAGCACCGACGGCCTGTGGGCGACCCTCGTGAGCGCAGTGATGTTGCTGGTGGGCGCGAGCACGGTGTTCGCGGCGCTCGAGAGCGCCCTGCAACAGATCTGGGGCGGGCGCCTGCCGCGCTCGCGCGGCTGGCGCGGCTTCGTGCGCACGCGCCTGGTGTCGTTCGGCTTCATCCTCGCCATCGGCTTCCTGCTGCTGGTGTCACTGACGCTGACCACGGCGCTGGCCGCGCTGCGCGGTTACGTGACCCGGCACTTCGAAGGCATGGTGGGAATGCTCGCGCTGCTGGACTTCCTGATGTCCATCGGCCTCGGCACGGGACTGGTGGCGCTGATGTATCGCTACCTGCCGGCGCGGCGACTCGCCTGGCGACACGTGCTGACCGGCGCGCTGGTGACCGCGCTGCTGTTCCATCTCGGCCGGTGGGCGATCGGGTTGTACCTGGGTCGCGCGACGCAGCCGACGGCCTTCGGCGCGGCGGCGTCGTTCGCCGCATTGCTGCTGTGGTTCTATTACTCGGCGCAGATCTTCCTGTTCGGCGCCGAGTTCACCGCCTGGCTGGGGCAGTCGCGCAAGCCGCGACCGCTGGCGGCGTCTACCTCTTGATGACGAACTTGCCGAAGGCTATCCCGAGGTCCCAGCCTTCGCCCGTGCCGGCCAGCGCCAGCGACACTTCGCCCTTGGTCATCACCTGCGCCTTGGAGGATTTCACTGCGCCGGCATGCGCCTCGGCCGTGGCATAGGTGCCGAACAATTCATCGGTGTGCTGCACGCCGGAGAACTCGCCCGTGCCGTTGCGGATCGTCGACTTGCCGAAGGACAGTCCGCCGCCGCGGGCATGCAGCGTCACGTTCATGCTCTGCCCGTTGTTGCAGGTGATCGTGCCGGTGCCGTCGGCGCGCTTGTAGAATGCCGACCAACCGCTCAGCGTGAACTTGAGCTTGCAGTCGATGCCGGCGGCATGGGCAGACCCCCCGACCATGGAAGCGATGGCGAAGGCACTCAACAATAAATTGCGGGTTGTTTTGTTCATGGCGCGAACCTAACCGCGCCGACGGGGGATGGCAAGATGACGCAGATTCCCATCAGGCGGGCGATCGAGCGGCTGCCCGGGGGCATGATGGTGGTGCCGCTGATGTGCGGTGCCCTGGTGGCCACCTTCGCGCCCGGCGCGCCGGCCTTTTTCGGCTCGTTCACGGGCGCGCTGTTCACCGGTGCGCTGCCCATCCTGGCGGTGTTTTTCGTGTGTACCGGCGCCAGCATCGATTTCCGTGCGACCCCCTACATCCTCAAGAAGGGCGGCACGCTGTTCGCGGTCAAGATCGGCATCGGCATCCTGTTAGGGGTGGTGTTCGGGCGCCTGCTGGGCGAGCTGCCGGTGAGCGGCGGCATGTTTGCCGGCATCTCGACGCTGGCCATCGTGGCCGCCATGAACGATACCAACGGCGGCCTGTACATGGCGCTCATGGGCCAATTCGGCCAGCCGCGCGACGTGGGCGCGTACACCGTCATGTCGCTCGAGTCCGGGCCCTTCCTGACCATGGTGACGCTGGGTGTCGCCGGCCTGTCCGCATTCCCGTGGCCCACGCTGGTCGGCGGCATCCTGCCGCTGCTGGTTGGCATGCTGCTCGGCAACCTCGATCGCGAGCTGCGCGAATTTCTCAGGCCCGCGATCGGCGTGCTGATCCCGTTCTTCGCCTTCGCGCTCGGCGCGAACCTCGATCTCGGCAAGGTCTGGCTGGCCGGATTGTTAGGGCTGGGCATGGGTTTCGCCGTGGTGCTGGTGACCGGCATCCCGCTGTACTTCGCCGACCGGCTCACCGGCGGCAACGGCGTGGCGGGTGTGGCCGCGGCCTCGACGGCCGGCAATGCGGTCGCGGTGCCGGCTATTGTCGTCGCCGCCAACCCGGCGTACGCCGCCGCGGCCGCGCAGGCCACCATCCTCGTGGCTGCTTGCGTGGTGGTCACGGCCATCGTGGTTCCGCTGGTCACTGCCTGGACGGCGCGCCGGGTCCGTGCGCGCGGTGGATGACGGACCGCTGGCTCATCCTGGCCGACGATCTCACCGGCGCAACCGACGCCGGCGTCGCTTTTGCACAGCGCGGCTGCGACACCGAGGTGGCTTGGGGCGATTCGTCGCCGCCGATCGACGTGCAGGTGCACGCCCGCGACCTCGCGTCGCGCGGCAGCGGCGCGCAGGACGCGGCCTCGCGCCATGCCAATGCACTGCGTCGCTGGCTCGAGCCCGACCAGGCGATCTACAAGAAGATAGATTCGACCTTGCGTGGCCAACCCGCGGCGGAGATCGCCGCGCTGTGCGCGACGCTGGGCGAGTTCGGGGAGCCGGCCTGGGGCGTGTTCGCGCCGGCCAATCCAGCGCAGAAGCGCACCACGCGCGAGGGCCGGGTGTGGGTCGATGGACAGCCCCTCGAGCACACCGACACGTGGCGGCGCGAGCACAGCTACGCCGATGCGGATCTTGCCGCCATGCTCGCGACCGCCGGCCTGCAGGCGATCAAACTACCGTTGGGCGTGGTGCGCGGCGAATCGGCCGCGCTGCTGGCGGCACTGCAGGAGGCCGCGCGCTCCGCGCCCGGAACGATGGTGGTCGGCGACGCCGAGACCGACGACGACCTGGCGCGCATCGCGGTGGCCGCGCGCGATGCCGCGCCCGGCTTTCATGCCGGCACCGCCGGGCTGGCGCGCGCACTCGCCGCGCGCGCATTTCCGCTGCGCAAACGCGACGTGGAGCTGCCGGCCACGCAGCGCGGCACGCTGATCGCGGTGGGCACACCGGCCAAGGTGTCGCGCGAGGCGGCCCGAAGGCTCGCCGATCATCTCGGCCGGGAGCCGCTGCGTGTGCGCGTGGATGGCAGCATCGATGACGCCACGCCGGGGGATTCCACGTCGATCGCGAACCGGTTGATGCGAGGTGAGGACACCGTGGTACTGCTCGAGGCGAACCAGGCGGAGACGACCACGGTGAATCCCGCATTCGGGGCGACATTTGCCGCGGCGTTGAAGTCCGCATTGCCGCAGATGGGCGCCCTGATCGTCAGCGGCGGCGAGACCGCCGCGGCGCTCATGGAAAGCATCGAGGTGCGCGGCATCACTCTGCTCGATGAAATCGAGCCTGGCCTCGCGCTCGGCATCACGCGCGGCGCGGTCGCAGTACCCATCGTCACCAAGCCCGGCGCGTTCGGCGACGCGGAAAGTCTAGTACGCTGCCTCACCCGCATGCGCCAACTGCAAAGACGCGAATGAGCCTGCCGACCCTGCCGACAATAGCCATCACCATGGGCGATGCCGCGGGCATCGGCCCCGAAGTGATCATGAAGGCGCTGGCCGCACCCGGCGTGTACGCCTTCTGCCGTCCGCTGGTGATCGGCGATGCCGCCCGGCTGCAGCTCGCGGGCGAGCGAGTGCACAGCACGCTGTCGATCGACAGCGTCGCGGACCCGCGCAGCGCGGCGTACGCGCACGGCAGCGTCGCCTGCGTGGATCTCGCCAACATCCCGGCCGGGCTGCCCTTCGGCAGGACTTCCGCCGTCGCGGGCGAGGGCGCGTATCGCTACATCGAGCGCGCGGTGCGCCTGGTGCAGGAGGGCGTGGCGCAGGCGGTCTGCACCGCGCCGCTCAGCAAGGAGGCGCTTCACGCCGCCGGCCACAGGTATCCCGGGCACACCGAGCTGCTCGCCGCGCTCGCCGGCACGCCGGAGGTGTCGATGATGCTGGTGGCGCCGAAGCTGCGCGTCATCCACGTGACCACCCACATCGGGTTGCTGGACGCGATCGAGCGCATCGACGCGCCGCTGGTGGAGCGCGTGATCGCGCGCGCCCACGGCGTGCTGGCGCGCGCCGGCATCGCGAAGCCGCGCATCGGCGTGTGCGGCATCAATCCGCACGCCGGCGAGAATGGGTTGTTCGGCCGCGGCGAGGAAGCCGCGAAGATCGAACCCGCAGTCCGCAACGCGCAGGCCCGGGGCTGGGACGTGAAAGGACCGCTGCCCGCCGACACCTTGTTCTTCCTTGCCGCGCGCGGCGACTACGACATCGTCGTGGCCATGTACCACGACCAGGGCCACGGGCCGATCAAGGTGCTCGGGCTCGAGGCGGGCGTGAATATCACCGTCGGACTGCCCATGGTCCGGACTTCGGTCGACCACGGCACCGCCTTCGACATCGCAGGTCTCGGTGTGGCAGACGAGCGCAGCCTGATCGAAGCGCTGAGGCAAGCCGCCGAACTCGCGCCTCGCTGAGTTTTTCCTCGCCTCCCCGTGCCGCGGCGCGCGAACTTGGCGCCGCCTTCCTGGCTTAAAATCAAAAACGCTCATATTCGGTCGTTCACGCGGCGAATTTCTCGTGCTTTGTGCGAAAATGTGTTAATTCTTGCGCCTTCTGATCGTTGATGAGAACTTTTGATCGAAGAGCAGAGGCATCGAATGCCCGGCTCATTAATGAAGGAAGGGGGAAACATGAAGGCGAATTCTCGGCCGGGTTGGGCGCGCGACGTGAACGCGGGCCGTCTGCTACTGGCCACTCTCGTGTCGGCGGCGTGTTCGGGTGCGTACGCGCAGGAGACTCCTGCGGCGCAAACGCCCGAGGAAGGCGAGGTCATCGTCGTCACCGGTTCGCGCATCGCGCGCGACCTGGCGGACGCCTCGACTCCGATCTCGGTGATCGGCTCCGAGGAGATCCGGCTCTCCGGCACGCTGAACGTCGACAAGGTGCTCGGCGATCAGCCCCAGTTCGTGCAGGCCACCAACGGTGGCAACAGCGCCAACACCGTTCCCGCCGGCTCCGCCGCCGGCGCGGCCTACGCCAACCTGCGCGGCTTCGGCCCGACGCGCAGCCTGACGCTGGTCAACGGCCGGCGCTTCGCGATCTTCGGGCCCGAGCAGGTCACCGACCTCAACACCATCCCGGCCGCGCTGGTGAAGCGCACCGAGGTCGTCACCGGCGGTTCGTCCGCGGTGTACGGCTCGGACGCCATCACCGGCGTCGTCAACTTCATCATGCGCGACGACTTCGAGGGCATCGAGACCGGCGCGCAATACGGCTTCGACAGCTCGACGAATTCGCCGATCTTCAACGTCGACCTGACCGCGGGCCTCAACTTCTCGGAAGGCCGCGGAAACTTCGTCGCCTCGCTGAACTACTACAAGCGCGAAGGCTTCACACGCGATGAGCGCGGCGACTGGGCCGAGCTGCCCTACGGCGAGGCCTGCGTCACCCAGGAAAGCTGGAGCGACAGCATGATCGGCACCGCCAATGGCGCGAGTGCCGCCAACTGCGCGGCATCGGGCGGCGAGATGGGCTTCGTGTTCGCCGGCAGCGGCGACATCCCCAACGGACGCTTCACGCTGACCGGCGCGCAGCTCGCAAACGCCGGCGTCCAGACCGCGCTCGCCAATGCCGGCCTCGCAGGCCTGGGCGCCAACGGCTTCACGTTCAACGACGACGGCACGCCGGGCAGCCAGCGCCTGGTCAACCGTCCGGCCGATGACTTCAACCTGACGAAGTTCAACTACCTGCAGGTGCCGGCCGAACGCTACATGGCCAACATCTTCACGCACTTCGACTTCACGGACCGCGTGACCGGCTACGCCGAACTGCACTACAGCAAGAACAAGGTCGACCAGCAGCTGACGCAGTCGAACATCAACGCGACCTCGCTGATCGACGTCGACAACCCGTACCTCGACGCCAACATGCGCGCACTGCTGGTGGCGCTCGACGCGGCCGAGGCACCCACCACCACGCTGCCCGCGCAGGGCAGCCTCGTGCAGACCACCACGCAGAACGACGGCCTGGCCATCATCAACGGCGGCCGCCGCCTGGTGGAACTGCCGTTCCGTCACAACGTGGACGACCACGACGTGTATCGCGTCGCCGTCGGTATCCGCGGCGACCTCGGCGATGCCTCCGAGAAGTGGTTCCGCAACCTCAAGTACGACGTGTACTACAGCTATGCGAAGTCCGAGGACACCAGCACCCAGGACGGCGCGGCTTCGCGCAGCCAGTACGCGCTGGCGTTGCTGCGGCCGACTCCCACCACGGATCCCATTGCCAACGTGTTCGGCCAGAGCCTGACGCCGGCGGCCGTGGACGCCATCGCGATCCATTCCGTGAACACCACGAATGCCGAGCAGTCGATCGCGTCGGCCTCGTTGACCGGCGACGCGTTCGACACCTGGGCGGGCGCGGTGGGCTTCTCGTTCGGTCTCGAATGGCGCAAGGCCGAGGCGGAGTACCTGCCTGACTCCTATCTGCGCAGCGGCGACGTCGCGGGATTCAACGCCGGTCAGCCGACGGCGGGCGACGTGACCGCCACCGAGATCTTCGGCGAAGTGCGCATCCCGATCCTGGCCAATCTGCCCGGCGTGCAGAACCTCAGTCTCAACGGCGGCTTCCGCAGCTCTGACTACAACCTCGACGGCGTGGGCCGCGTCGACACCTACCTGTACGGCATGGACTGGCGCATCGCGGATGAGTTGAAAGTGCGCGCACAGTTCCAGCACGCCATCCGCGCGCCGAACATCGGCGACCTGTACGGCGGCCAGCAGCTGAACTTCCCGACGCTGGTCGATCCTTGCGGCAACCAGAACATCAACCAGCAGACGCCGGAGGTGCGCGCAGTGTGCATCGCCACCGGCGTGCCGACGGCGTCGGTGTTCACCCAGGGCGTGCAGCCCAACAACACCGTGCCGGTCGTCTCGGGTGGCAACCCGGACCTGCAGGAAGAATCCTCCGACACCTTCACGTTCGGCTTCGTGATCACGCCGATCGAGAACCTGTACATGTCGATCGACTACTTCGACATCAGCCTCGA
>DASUGK010000099.1:0-2915 GCA_036274075.1 Steroidobacteraceae bacterium
AAGAATTTCTTCGTGATGATCGCGACCAGCGAGCCGTACAGGTAGAAGTCGTACCACTCGAACACCGTGCCGAGCGACGACGCGAAAATGACACGACGATGCGCGGGATCGATCCCGCTCTTGTTGTTCTCGATGGCCACACTTCCCCCTGGTCGAATTCGACGCGGCGGCGAATCTTCCCATGGTCGTTGGCCGACTTGCTAACGATTCGTTCAGGTTCGGGTGTGTAGGATGCGTTCCCGCACGGAGGAATCCATGAAGCGATGGTTGCGCACGATATTTGCATTGCCGGTGCTGTGTTCGGCGGGCGCGGATTCGGCGCCGCGGGACTTCGCCTCGCTCGAGTCACTGGCGGCGCGCCGCGAGTGCGAATATTCCGGGACCGCCCACCGCGTGGTGTATGCGGGCCCTAGCGAAGACCTGGAGAGCTGCCTCGAGCGGCTAGGCAGGAAGGACGCGGCCGTCGATGAGCTGCGCATCACCTCCGGTGGCGGCGATGCCTGGGTCACGCTGCAGTCGGCGCTGGCTCTGCGCGGGCGGCTCGACCTGCTGGTGGTCGATGGGCTGTGCGCTTCGAGCTGCGCGGATTACCTGCTCCCGGCGGCGAAGCGCGTAAGGATCGAGCCGCATTCTTACGTGCTGTTGCACGGCTCGCTCAGCCAGCGCGATGCCACCCGCCAGCACGATGCCATCCGCAAATCGATGCGCGAGCAGGTGAAGGCTGGGCCAAAGGCGGCGGACCTCTCCGAAGAGGAGATTGAAAAAATTGCTCAGCAGGCCATCGACCGGCTGCACGCCGACCTCACGGCACGCATTCCGGTGCAGGAAGCCTTCGCGCGCGAGGTCCTCGCCTGTGACGATTGGCTGGACGTCTGGGCGCATTTCGGCGGCCACGAGCCGCCCGCCGGCACGTGGTGGCTGCTGGTGACGCCGGAAATGGCGGCCCGGTGCCTGCGAACCGCGAAGCTAGAGGGCTTCTGGGCGCCCGAGTCGCAGGACGCTTTCGATCCGCAACTGGGCTTCTATCGCGCGCGAAACTAAACGCGACGCGAATGCATCATTGGTATGGTTCACCTCATGAGCCTTATCGTGCGCTTGCTACTTGCCGCGGGCGTCGCGTGGAGCGGGATTGCGCTGACCGCGGCCGGAGCACAATCCCAATTCGGCGCGGGCCAGGAATGGACCTATCGAAACGAAGGCAAGGAGTCGGAACAGACGCTGATCATCCTGCGCTCCGGTCGCGATTCGAATGGCGGAACAGCTTTCGAAGTCGCCATCAAGGCGGTTCCCACGCTGGATGGCCATACGATGCCATTTGTGTTCCGCCTGACGCGTGATGCGCTGCTGCGCAGCGTGGCGAGGTTGGTGGGCGAAAACCGTTCGATGCCCATGCTGGCGAACCTGCCCGCGTGGGATGAAAACAGCTATTCGTTCGACACCTCCATTGAGGATGCCATCCGCATGACGCAGTCTGGCCTGGAACGGTTCCGCAATGAGCCTTGCGAGTTCGATCGCGACCGTCTGCTGGCGCTCGACCAGCACGCCTTCGACCAGGACCTGGATGGTGGCTGGCGCCCTCTCGGCGACAAGCCGCAGTGCCAGTTGGTCGCCGCGGATCTGCTGCGCGACTACCGGGAGCGGCACCACAACGAAGCCACGATCCTCATCTGGCACGAAGGCCAGATGCGCGCGCTCGCGGGCCAGACGGAGGCCGCGATTGCGCTGTTCGAGCGTTGTCACGTGCCGTCGTCGAGTTCGGGCTGGAATGAATATGTCGACGCCACGATCGCATTCCTGAAAGGCGACCGCAAAAGCTTCGATGCCGCGCGCGAGTCGTTGGCTGCGTACCCGAAGCCGGCAAGCTTCGACTTGAAAGATCCTATGGGCAGACCCATCGAGTGGCCCCCCAACCTGAATGTGGTCGACGAACTGGGGCGCTGTTTCGGCATGCCCTACCGACAAGCCTACGGAGTGTGTCCGAAATAGCCGGCGAGCCGCCAATCGCGGCCTCACCTCTTGACGACCCAAGTACAATGATCGATCCGCGACTTTGGTCCCGGATCACTACATGGACAAGCCTGTCACCTCCCGCAAGCCCGCCGCCCGAAAGACCGCGCCCAAGGCGAACGCGCACGTTCATTCGCGCGCCTGCATCGGCGTGCACGGCGCGCGGCAGAACAACCTCAAGAACCTGAGCCTCGACATCCCGCTCAACGAGCTGGTGGTGGTCACGGGCGTCTCGGGCTCGGGCAAGTCCTCGCTGGTGTTCGACACGCTGTACGCGGAGGGCCAGCGCCGCTACGTGGAGACCTTCTCGCCCTACGCACGCCAGTTCCTCGACCGCATGGACAAGCCGGCGGTGGATCGCGTCGACGGCATTCCGCCGGCCATCGCCATCGACCAGACCAACCCGGTGCGCACCTCGCGCTCGACGGTCGGCACGATGACCGAGCTCAACGATCACCTGAAGCTGCTGTTCGCGCGCGCGGCGACGCTCCACTGCCGCAACTGCGGCAAGCCGGTGCGCCGCGATACCGCGGAGAGCATCTATGCCGACGCCACGCAGCGCGCGGCCGCCGCGGGCGATCCGCGCGTGTACATCTGCTTCCCGATCCCGGTGCCGAAGAACTTCAAGGAAGCCGAGATCAAGCAGCTGCTGGAGTCGCAGGGGTACACGCGCATCCACGAGCGCGTCGGCGACACACTCGAAGTGGTGCAGGATCGCGTGCGGCTCGGCAATGCCGAGCGCGCGCGCGTCATGGAGTCGCTCGAGACGGCGCTGCGCGTGGGGCGCGGACGCGTGAACCTGCATGTGGTCGATGACAGTGACCCGCCCAAGTCCATCGAACGCTGGAAATATTCCACCGACCTGCACTGCGCGGACTGTGACATCACCTATCGCGACCCGGTGCCCT
>DASUGK010000100.1:0-40549 GCA_036274075.1 Steroidobacteraceae bacterium
CTTGATGTGCTGGACGTCGAAGCTCAGGCCGAGGCGCTCGTTGACATCCCAGCGCAGGTTCGCCGAGATGTCCTCGGTGAGGTTCTTCTGCTTGGAGAAGCGCGTATCGGCTCCGAGGCCGATGCCACGCGTGCTGGGGCACGCGCCCGGATCGGTCGACCACGTGTAGCAGAACCAGTTCAGCATCGGGTTGCCGTCGGAACCCGTGGTCGGATAGCCGTTCTCGTGGTGCAGAACCGGATTGTTGTTCGGGCCGGCCCAGGCGCCGACGGCGTCCGCGAGCACGCCGCTTCGGAACACGCCGCGGCTGTCGAACTCGTAGGGACGCGTACCGTCCGGCGCGGTCTGGAGCTGCACATTCTTAGGATCGTCCTGCGGGCTTCTCGAGGTATCGACGAAGCTGGTGGCAGCCAGCGCGTATTCGTTCCAGTCGTTCTGATATTCGGAACGGTTGTACTGCAGGCTCATCTGCACCGAGTCTTCGGGGCTGCGGTACTGGCCGGCGAGCGACAGGCCCTTGCGGGTGCGATCGTAGGTGTTCTGGCGGATGTCCGCGCCGATGGGAATCCACTTGGTGCCGCCGCCGTAGTACGCGACGTTGTCGAACCGGTAGTAGCGGCCGATCTGCACGCCCTGCGACTGTGTGACCACTTCCGAGTACGCGGCATTGGCCATGACGCCGAATTCGCCGGCGCCGGTGTCCCAGCGATTACTGACCAGGAAGGAACCTTCGGGCTTGGCTTCCTTAGCGAGGTCACCGTAGCCCAGCGAGCCGGAAAACGCGGCCACGAATCCCTCGGAGTCGAAGGGCACGTGGGTGCGCAGGTTGACCGTGCCGGCGATGCCACCTTCGATCATGTCGGCGGTGGCGTTCTTGTAGGTGTCGACACCCGCCATGAGTTCGGGCGAGACGTCGGCGAACGACAGGCCGCGCGAGCTGTTCGCGTTGAAGCTGTCACGGCCGTTGAATTCGGAGCGCACCTGCGGCAGGCCACGGATCACGACGCCGGAGGGCTCGGCGGAGAAGTGCGTGGTGTCGCCGGAGGCCGCGAAACGCGTTACCGCGACGCCGGACATGCGCTGCAACGCTTCGGCCACGGACTTGTCCGGGAAAGCGCCGATGTCGGAGGCAGTAATGGAGTCGAGGACGGTGTCGGCTTCTTTCTTGATCTCTTGCGAGGTCTCGAGAGCCTTGCGGATACCGGTGACGAGGATCTCGGTGAGATCTTCGGCACTCTTGTCGGTGGCCGCGGTGTTTTCCGCGGGGCTGGTGGCGTCTTGTTCCTGGGCCATGGCCCAGGGCGTCATGAACGCGGCGCCAGCGACGAAAATGGCCAACTCGGCGGCGCGTGACTTGCCCGCCTGCACGGCTCCACGCCGCGACTTTCTCGATGCTTTGGACACTGCAATGCCCCCCTGTATAAAAACCGCTACGGTCGAAGTATTTCTGATACCGATTGTTAGAATTTTTTTGGAATGTAGCAGGATCGCGAACGCACGCAAGAGTCGTTTTGCCAATAGTTGTACCGTGGCTGCATGTCTTGGCAAGCCATGGAATGTCGCGCCATGGATGAGAAATCGGCCGCCCGACTGAAGGTCCCAGATGCTGCCTCTCTCGCGCAACCCATTGTTTCTCTTGGGAACCCCGGCAACCGGCCGGCCGAATTGGCTGGGGCGCGAGCCATTGCGGACAACCATGTCGTCGCCGCGACGTGGCGGCTTCTTAGCGAAGTCAATGCAAATTTGCAACGCCGGGAGGAGGCCGTTTCAGACCTCGAAATCGCGCTGCAGCATGCCCCGGGATTCATCCCGCTGATGCTGCGCCACGCGGCTGGCCACCAACTGGCGCTGTAATGGCGCCGCGCGATGTCCGGGCAGAGACGGCTGCCTAACTACCTTGCTTGCGTGCAACCGCTTGAGATTTGAGGACCTCTGGGTCGGTGCCAAGCTTGAAGAGGTATTCGCGGCGCTCGATGCTGCCTTCGGGCAGAGTTGCGAGCTTGGCCTTCTGCTCGGGTGTCAGGTTGAACTCAGTGTAACCGCGCTCGATCAGACAGTTCTTGAGCGCCTGCGTACGAGCCTTCGCCAGCGCGACTTCGCGCATTTGCTGCTGGGTGGCTGCCCGCGAAGCGTAATCCGCGTTGTTGCCGTCGCGATAAATGCTGCCGCCGGTGGGAAACGCCTCGCCGGTCGGGGGCGTCGGCTGGCCGGTGTTGGGGTCGGTCGGTCCGACCTTTGGTGGCGGCAAGCGCGCGGTTTCGTTGGAACCGCTGATGCCGCCGGCCTGGTTGTTCTCCACGGTCTCCGGGGTCGCCGTGGCCGCGTACACGGCGCACTGACCGCCGTCCGTCCGGTAGTCCATCATGGTGACGCCTTCCTTACCCCAGGCGGTGGCGGGTCCGCTGGATACGCAGGCGCTGAGCGTGAGTGTCGCGCAGATCGCCAACAGGATCGCCTTCATTGGTGATTTCCTCGTGCTGGCCAGTTGCAGTTCAGGTGGCACAAGATACGCCCGGCGCAGCGCACGGGAAAAGGTGCAGCGACTGGCGTGGGTACCGGGCACCGTGCTGAATACTTGTACCAGCACGAGGGACCCTGTTGCGCGGAAATGGGCGGCTACCCGTGCACAGACGCGGGTAGCCGCTTCGAACCTTCCGCCGACTAACTACCCTGCTTCGGCACGGCCTGGGACTTGAGCACCGCCGCATCGGTTCCGAGCTTGTAGAGGTATTCGCGGCGTTCGGTGCTGCCTTCGGGAAGCGTCGCGAGCTTGGCCCGTTGCTCGGGAGTCAGCGTGAACTCGGTGTAGCCGCGCTCCGTGAGGCAGTTCTTTAGCCGCGCGGTGCGCGCCTTGTTGTTGGCGACCTCGGCCGCCTGCGACTGGTTGGCTGCACGCGCTACCGTGTCGATATTGGTGTTATCGCGGTACATGCCGCTGCCCCCGGTTGGAAATGCCGAGCCCGAGGCGCCGCTGCTCGATGTCGACTCGCCACTGCCAGCCTGCGGGAGGCGCGTGGTTTCGTTCTTGCCGGACAACCCGCCGGCAGCGTGATCGCCGTTCGATTCCGTAGGCGCCGTCGCCGCGATGACCGCGCATTGCCCCCCATCCAGCCGGTAGTCGAGCATCGACACTCCTTCCTTGCCCCAGGCGGTCGCCGGACTGGAGCTGGCGCATCCGCAAACCGTGAGTGCCGCAAAGACGGCCGACAAAATCGACTTCATTGAGTTTCTCCCGCTGCTTGAATCGTCTGGTTCTACAGCGGCAGGAAGATACCTTTCCGCCGGGGCGCGGAAAAGATATTGGTGTCATTTCTGCGGACGGGCGCGATCGATGGCCTCGCACAGGCTGGCGGTGGCCTCGATGACCGACGGCCCCATGCGATCCATGCGCTCGTCGGTCCAGGGAACGAGGTTGCCGCTGCGTACGGCGCTCATGCTCGGGAACTTGCGCCACTCGGCCACCCACTCGGCGGCGCTGGCGGGCGGCGCCGACACCAGCACGAGTTCCGGGTTGCGCGCCAGCACCGCCTCGCGCGTCACCGCCGGCGCCGCGGTGGACAGTTCCGCGAATACGTTCCGGGCGCCGCACACGCGCAGCGCGTCGGTGATCACGTGGCGGCCGCCGATGGTGTAGATAGGCCGGTCCCAGATCTGGTAGAGCACGCGCAGCGGCGCACGCCCGCGGTAGCGTTCCGCCAGCGCGTCGAGTTCGGCGCGCAGTTCGTCGGCCCGCTTGCCGGCGGCCTCGGCCGTGCCGGCCAGCTCCCCGAGGCGGCGCACCGACTCGGGCATCAGCGCGAGGCTGGTGACGTGGACCTCGTACACCGGGATGCCGAGTGCGCGGATGCGGTCGATGCGCACGCGCTGCACCACATCCACGGCCACGACCACCACGGTCGGGCGCAGCGCCAGCAGACGTTCGAAATCGAAGGTCTCCGCATCGCCAACTACCGGAACGGACGCTGCTTCAGCCGGTTCCTTGCTGTGCGCGATGGTGCCGACCAGGCAATGCCCCGCGCCCGCGGCGTACAACATCGCGGTGGTGCCGGGTGCGAGCGAGACGATGCGGCAACCGTCGGTGCCGATGGTGACTTCCGCGCCGGTGTCGTCGTGCACGCTGCGGGTGGCCGGCGCAGCGAAGGCGGCCGCGGCCGCGAGCAGCGCGCAACAGGGAGCGAAGCGCCGCAGTAAGTTCACCGTGGGGAACGCGGAGGCCGCGGCGTGTGCGCGGCGCAACCGTCGCAGCCGATGCCCCCGGCGCGAGCGATGCGCGGCTTCAGGGTGCGCTCGCGCCAGGCGCCCAGCCGCGGATGTTTCGCGGCCCAGGCATCGATGCCGAGCAGGCTGCGCAGCCGCCAGCGTGCCGGCATGAGTTTCCAGAAAGCGAACACGGCGGCGGCGGCGACAATGACTGCGACGAGGGTCTGCTGCAGCATCGCGCTCATCCTACGACCAGGCCGAGACCACGCGAAAGGTGATGAATGCCGCGATGTAGGCCAGGGCGAACAGGTACCCCGCCATGATGATGGGGTAGCGCCAGGAGTTGGTTTCGCGCTTCACCACGGCCAGCGTCGACAGGCATTGCGGCGCGAACACGTACCAGGCCATCAGCGAGCAGGCGGTGGCAAGGCTCCAGCTGCTGGCGATCACCGGCTCGAGCTGCGACGACAGGTCGTCGCCCGTCGCGGACATGGCGTACACCGTGCCCAGCGCGCCGACCGCGACTTCGCGCGCCGCGAGCCCCGGCACCAGCGCGATCGAGATCTGCCAGTTGAAGCCGAGCGGCTCGAAGACGTGCTGCAGCAGCGCGCCGAGTTTGCCCGCGAGACTGTACTGGATGGCCGGCCCGGTGGCGCCGGGCGGCGGCTCCGGATACGCGGCCAGCACCCACAGCAGGATCATGAGCGCCAGGATGATTCCGCCCACGCGGCTCACGAAGATGCGCACCCGTTCCCAGAGGCCGAGCAGCAGGTTGGACAGGTTGGGCCACTGGAAATCCGGCAGTTCCAGCATGAGGGGTGAGTAGCGTCCCGCGGCCGCGAACTGCTTGATGACGAAGGCCACCACGAATGACGAAACGATTCCCGCCGCGTAGAGGCCGAACAGCACCAGCCCCTGCAGGTTGAACGGGCCGATGGCTTCGCGCGGGATCAGGGCCGCGATGAGCAGGCCGTACACCGGCAGGCGCGCCGAGCAGGTCATGAGCGGCGCCACCATGATGGTGGTCAGGCGGTCCCTCCAGCTCGGGATGGTGCGCGTCGCCATGATGCCCGGGATGGCGCAGGCATGGCTCGACAGCAGCGGGATGAACGCGCGGCCCGACAGGCCCACCCAGCCCATGAGCCGGTCGAGTAGATAGGCGGCGCGCGGCAGGTAGCCCGAATCCTCGAGCACCAGGATGAAGAAGAACAGGATGACGATCTGCGGCAGGAACACCAGCACGGCCCCGGCGCCCGCGATCACGCCGTCGGCCAGCAGGCTGGCCAGCGGCCCGTCGCCCATGTGCGCCTTGACCCAGCCGCCGAGCGCGGCCATGCCGCTGTCGATGCCGTCCATGAGCGGCGCCGCCCAGCTGAACACCGCCTGGAAGATGAGGAACATCACGACGCCGAGCACCACGACGCCGGCCAGCGGATGCAGCAGCAGCGCATCGACGCGTGCCGCCCAGTGATTCTCGACGGGCGGTGAATAACCGATCGTGGCCAGGATGCTGCGCACGTGCGCCTGCGTCTGCTCCGCGTCCGCGCTGCCGGGATCCCGCCACTCCGCCGGCACCTGGTGCAGGGCCGCGGCATTGCCGCCGGCCGGCCAGTGCCCGGGTTCGATGGCCTCGATGAGTGCGTCCGCGCCGCCGCGTTTCACGGCCACGGTGGGCACCACCGGCAGGCCGAGCTCCGCGGACAACCGCGCGACATCGATCTTCACGCCGCGGCGACGCGCCACGTCCATGCGGTTGAGGGCCAGCACCATCGGCAGGCCGACACGTTTCACTTCGAGCGCCAGCCGCAGGCCGATGGGCAGGTGCACCGCATCGACCACGCAGACCACGAGGTCCGGCGCGGGCGCGTCCGCCACGCGGCCCAGCAACACATCGCGCGTGATGGCCTCGTCGAGCGTGGTGGGTTTCAGGCTGTAGGTGCCGGGCAGGTCGAGCACGCGCAGCGTGCGCCCGTCGGCGGTGGCGCGTTCGCCCTCGCGGCGTTCGACGGTGACGCCGGGGTAGTTAGCCACCTTCTGGCGGCTGCCGGTCAGGCGGTTGAACAGCGCGGTCTTGCCGCAGTTCGGGACGCCGACCAGCGCGAGGCGCAACGGCGAGGTGGAGACGGCGGCGTCCATGGCCGCTACACGACTGCGGCGCTTGCGTCCTTGGGCTCGAGCGCGGCGCTGGGACTCGGTCGTTCGTGGTGGCGATGGACCCGGATCGCGGCGGCTTCGGCGCGGCGCAGGGCAAACATCGATCCACCGACCCGCACCACCAGCGGATCACCACCCAGCCACATGCGCGCGACGATTTCGCAGCGCGCGCCGGCCACGAAACCCAGGTCGCGCAGGCGCAGCAGCAGGGCGCCGGCGTCCTCGGATCGATCGTCGAGCACGCGCGATGTCGCCAGGCCGGTGACATACGCGGTCTCGCCGCGCCGCAACTCGGCGAGTGGGATGGATGGAGGCAGATCTGTGGGACTCACGGCATGCAGTATGGGATTGTGACGGTCGGATGTAAATGCGATGGGTTCGCATTTGCGTCTACTGCTGCTTTGCACAGACTTCTATTTATTGACACGGCGTCAACCCTAGGCATAACCTTCGTGCCCATGAATTACATCGCTGAACGCCGTCTAGAAGAGAAGGAGCGCCGCCGCGCCGAAATCGTCGATGCCGCCGAGGCCGCCGGCCGCGAAGTGGGGCTCGACGCATTGACCATGGATGACGTGGCGCGCCGCGCGCGCCTGTCGCGCGCACTCCTTTATGTCTATTTCCAGGATCGCTCCGACCTGATGTTCGGGCTCGCCGAACGCGCCATGACCATGCTGCACGGCCGCTTCGTCGAGGCCGCCGAGCGCCATCGCACCGGCCTCGAGCAGGTGACTGCCATGGGCCGCGCCTACGTGGCGTTCTCGCAGGAATTTCCCGTGCTTTTCGACGCGCTCGCGCGCTGCGAACTGCAGACACCGGACACCACGCAGGGCTCGCAGGCCGAGCAGGCCTGCGCCGCCGGCGGCGACAAGCTGCAGGCGACCTTGATCGCGTCCATCGAAACCGGCGTGCGCGACGGCAGCATCCGCGGCGACATCGGTTCGCCGATGCTGATGAGCGTGACGCTGTGGGGTTTCATGCACGGAATCATCCAGCTCACCACCACCAAGGCGCATGCGCTGGCGCATCACGGCGTCGCGCCGAAGGCGCTGATCGACTACGCCATCGCGATGATCACGCGCGACCTGAAGAACCCATAGCGAAGCCTCCAGACATGGATCGTCCACGCTCCGGATTAGACATGCGTCCAGCGACTCGACACCTGACTGCCATGGCAGGCTGCGTGGCGCTGGTTGCCGCCTGTCTGCCCGGGGCCGCGCGGGCCCAGCAGGCGGGTGTCGTCCCCGAAAGTTCGCGTCCCCTCGCCGCCGTCATCGACGAGTACGTGCGTGAAGGCCTGGCTTCGAACCTCGCCCTGAAGGCGCAGACATTGGAAGTCGAGCGTGCCGGCGCGGCACTCGACGAAGCGCGCGCGCGATATTTCCCCGACGTGGGACTGGCCGCGCGTTATTCGAAATCGGATGGCGGCCGCACCATCGATCTGCCGCTCGGCACCATGCTCAATCCCGTCTACCAGACGCTCAACGAAATGCTGATGGAGCAGGGCCAGCCGCCGCGCTTCCCGACGCTGCAGAACGAGACCATCGCCTTCCTGCGCGAGACCGAGCAGGACACGCGCCTCACGCTGCGCATGCCGCTGGTGGCGCCTGCGATCCCCGCGGCGGTGCGCGCGCAGCGCGAGCTGCTGGGCGCGAGCGAGTATTCGCGCCAGGCGCTGGCGCGCCGGCTCAAGCGCGACATCACCGTCGGTTACCTGCGCTGGCTGGGCGCGGTGCGCAACCAGGGCATCGTCGATGCCAGCGTGGTGCTGCTCAAGGAAAACCTGCGCGTCAACGAATCGCTGTTCCGCAACGGCAAGATCACCCAGGACCAGGTGCTGCGCGCACGCGCCGAGCTGCTGCAGGTGGAACAGCAGTCGCGCGATGCGCAGAACCTCGCGGCGCAGGCGCAGAGTTATCTCAATTTCCTGCTGAACCGGCCGCTCGAGACGCCGCTGGAGAACGCCGAGGTGGAGTCCAATGTCTCGGCCACCACGCGCGCACTGGCCGAACTGCGCCAGGCGGCGCTGGACAACCGCCCCGAGGTCGCCGAACTGACGCATCTCACGCGTGCCAGCGAGGCGCAGACCCGGCTCGCGAAAGCCGAGCTCTGGCCCACGTTGTCGCTCGGCGCCGATGGCGGCATCCAGGGCGAGGAATACGAGTTCGGCCGCGGCAGCAACTACTACACCATCTCGCTGCTGCTCAACTGGAACCTGTTCGACGGCGGCGCGCGCCGCGCCGCCGTGCGCCAGGCCAACGCCGTTGCGCGGCGCACCGCGACGCAGCTCGACGAACTCACGCAGCAGGTGCAGCTCGAGGTGCAGCAGTCCCTCGACCGGCTCAACACCAGCGCCGATTCGCTGGCCACGGCCGAGGCGCGCTCGGAGGCCGCCCGCGCGGCCTTCCGCATTGCCAGCCGCAAGCGCGACGAAGGCGTCATCAGCCAGGTGGAATTCATCGATGCGCGCTCGAGCCTCACGGGCGCCGAACTCAATCTCAATGTCACGCGTTTCGAAGTGCTCGCGCGCCAGGCCGAACTCGATTACGCCACTGCCGCGGGCAACCTGCCCCTGGATGTTTCCCATGCGAACTAGAACGACGCTCGCCCTGCTGTCCGTCGCGCTGCTGCTTGCCGCCTGCGGCAACAACGACCCGGCGCCCGCGCCGAAACCCACGCCGGTGCGCGTGCAGAACGCCGCGCAGGGCCCGGCCGTGCCGCCCATCGACACCAATGGCCTGGTGATGACCAAGCACGAACTGCGCCTGTCCTTCAAGACGGGTGGCGTCGTGCGCCGCATCGCCGTGCAGGAAGGCCAGTCGGTGAAGCGCGGCGAGCGGCTCGCGGAAATCGAGCTCACCGAGATCAACGCGCAGGTCGAGCAGGCGCGGCAGATGGCCGAGAAGGCCGCGCGCGACCTGCGGCGCGGCGAGAACCTGTACGCCGACCAGGTCATCAGCCTGGAACAGTTGCAGGACCTGCGCACTCAGGCCGCCATGGCAGAGGCCGCGTTCAAGTCCGCGCAGTTCAACATGGGCTATTCCGTCATCACCGCGCCGCGCGACGGCGTGGTGCTGCGCAAGCTGGTCGAGGAGCGCGAGCTCGTCGGTCCCGGCACGCCGGTGCTGGTATTCGGTGAAAGCGACGGCGGCTACGTGGTGCGCGCCGCGCTGGCCGACCGCGAAATCGTCAACGTGAAGCTCGGCGACAAGGGCGAGATCCGCATGGACGCGTTCCCGGGCCAGCTCATGACCGGCACCGTCGTCGAGGTCGCGAGCGCCGCGGACGAGCGCACCGGCATGTTCTCCATCGAGGTCCGCTTCGATTCGCCGCCGCCGCGCCTGGTCAGTGGTCTGGTCGCGCGCCTGCGCCTCGAGCCCGAGAGCTCGGCGCCGCCGCTCACCTACGTGCCGATGGCGGCGCTGGTCGAAGGCGACGGCGACCGCGCCAGCGTATTCGTGCTCGACGGCGGCAAGGCGCAGAAGCGGGACGTGCGCGTGGCCTTCATCACCGCCGACAGCATCGCGCTGGAGAGCGGCCTCGAGGCCGGCGAGGCGGTGATCACCGACGGTGCGTTGTTCCTCGAGAACGGCGAGGCCGTGGAAGTGCAGCGCGACACCACCAAGCAGGCGGTCAACCGCGAGCCTGTGCCCACCGAAGGTTAGGCCGCGGCGGGGAGCGTCATGGGCCTGCTGGAATTTCCCATCCGCCGCTACCAGTTCACGCTGGTGGCGTTCCTGTGCCTGGTGGCGCTGGGCTGGTACGCGTTCAGCAGCGTGCCGCGCGAGGAAGACCCGTATTTCAAGATCCCCGGCTTCACCATCGCCGGCATCTACCCGGGCGCGGATCCCAAGGACCTCGAGCGCATCGTCGCCAAGCCCATCGAGGACAAGCTGGCCGCGCTCGACGACGTGCTCAAGATGGAGACGTCGATCCGCGACGGCGTGTCCTTCACGGCCATCGAGTTCCAGGCCTTCACCGACGCGGACAAGAAATACGACGAGGTGACGCGCGAGCTGAACGCGCTGCGGCCGCAGTTCCCGGCGGAAGTCGATTTCATCGTGCGCCGCTTCTCCCCGGGCCTGGTCAACACCGTGCAGATCGCGCTGGTGTCCGAGGACGCGCCATACCGCGAGCTCGAGGACTACGCGCGCGAACTCAAGGACCGGCTCAAGACCGTCGACGGCGTGCGCAATTCCGAGACCTGGGCCTACCCGGAACGCGAGTTGCGCATCGCGGTGGACCTCAAGCGCATGTCGGAGCTCAACATCACGCCGGCGCAGGTCATCGGCGCGGTGCAGAGCGAGAACGCCAACATCCCGGCCGGCTTCGTCAACCTCGGCGCGCGCAGCTTCTCGTTGAAGACCTCGGGCAGCTACGAGAACCTGGACCAGGTGCGTGACACCGTGGTCGCGTCCGCCGCCGGCCGCATCGTGCGCGTGCGCGACGTGGCCGACGTGAGCTGGAACACCGCGGCCTACAGCTACACCGGCCGCTTCAACGGCAAGCGCGCGGTGTTCGTCACCGCGAACCAGAAGGATGGCTACAACATCCTCGACGTGCGCAAGCGCGTCGAGGCCGTCACCAACGAGTTCGCCTCGGAGCTGCCCAAGCGCATCCGCCTGGAAGTCGGCTTCGACCAGTCGAAGAACGTGCGCTCGCGCCTCGACCGCCTGTACATCGATTTCTCCATCGCCATCGCGCTGGTGCTGATCACGTTGCTGCCGCTCGGCCTGCGCGCCGCCGGCATCGTGATGATTTCCATCCCGCTGTCGCTGTCGTTCGGCCTCGCCTGCCTGTATTTCCTGGGCTATTCGCTCAACCAGCTCTCGATCGCCGGCTTCGTGGTGGCGCTGGGCCTGCTGGTGGACGATTCCATCGTCGTGGTCGAGAACATCGCGCGGCACATGCGCATGGGCTACACGCGCGTGCAGGCCGCGCTCGCCGGCACGCGGCAGATCTTCGTCGCCATCCTCGGGTGCACCGCGACGCTGATCTTCGCCTTCCTGCCCCTGCTGGCGCTGCCCGGTACCGCGGGCAAGTTCATCCGCGTGCTGCCGATGGCCGTGGTCACCACCATCCTCGGATCGCTGCTGCTGGCGCTGTTCATCATCCCGTTCATCGCCAGCCGCGTGCTCGACGAGAAGAGCCAGGGCCACGAAAACCAGTTCCTCAAGCGCGTCATGTCGGTGATCCACAACTATTACCGGCCGGCGCTGCACTGGTGCCTGGCGCGGCCGAAATTCACGGTGGCGGCGGCGCTCGGCGGCTCGTTGCTGCTGTCGGCGGCGCTGGTGCCGGTGCTGGGATCGAGCCTGTTCCCCAAGGCCGATACGCCGCAGTTCCTCATCCAGGTGGATTCGCCCAATGGCAGCTCGCTGGCCGAAACCGACCGTGCGCTGCGCATGGTGGAGGCCGAGCTCGCCAAGATGCCCGAGGTGAAGAGCTGGTTCGCCAACCTCGGCCATGGCAACCCGCAGATCTACTACAACCACATCCCGCGCAACGACGCCTCCAACTACGCGGAGCTGTTCGTGCAGCTGCACGAATACGACACGAACGAGACGCCGCGCCAGCTGCAGGCGCTGCGCGAGCGGCTGGAGCGTTACCCGGGCGCACGCATCTACGTGAAGGAATTCGCCAACGGGCCGCCCATCTCGGCGCCGATTTCCATCCGCGTGATCGGCAGCGACCTCGACGTCATCGAGACCCTGAGCCATCGCGTGGAAGAGCTGGTGAAGGCGACGCCGGGCACGCGCGACGTGAAGAACCCGCTCAACGTGGCACGCACCAACCTCAAGCTGCGCATCGACTCGCGCAAGGCGCAGCAGCTCGGCGTGCAGACCGCGGAGCTGGACCGCGCGGTGCGCCTGGCCGTCGCCGGCGTGCCCGTGGGGACGTTCAAGGAGGCCACCGGCGAGCAGTACCCCATCGTGGTGCGCTCGCCGATCACGCAGCAGGCCGAGTACGCCGCGCTCGACCAGGTGCGCGTGCCCTCGGTGGGTGGCAGCACGCTGCCGCTGTCACAGCTGGCTTCCCTGGAATTCGAGAAGGCACCGACGCTGATCCAGCGCTTCAACCGCGAACGCGCCATGACCATCGATGCGGATGCCGAGGCTGGCTACAACATTGCCGAGCTGACGAAGCAGATCACGAAGAAGCTCGACCAGATGGACTGGCCGCGCGGCTACAAGTACGTGCTGGGCGGCGAGGACGAAGCCTCGAAGCAGGCCTTCGGCGGCATCGGCATCGCGATCATCGTGGCGATCTTCGGCATCTTCGCCATCCTGGTGCTCGAGTTCGGCAACTTCAAATCCACGCTCATCGTGCTGACGGTGGTGCCGCTGGGCGTGTTCGGTGGCCTGCTCATGCTGCTGCTGTCGGGCAACGACATTTCCTTCGTGGCATCGATCGGTTTCGTGGCGCTGGTGGGCATCGAGATCAAGAACTCCATCCTGCTGGTGGACTTCACCAACCAGTTGCGCGAGCAGGGCATGCCGCTCGACGAGGCCATCGAGCAGGCGGGCGAGATCCGCTTCCTGCCCATCCTGCTGACCTCGGCCACGGCCATCGGCGGCCTGCTGCCGCTGGCGCTGCAGAACATCGGCCTGTATTCGCCCATGTCCTGGGTGATCATCGGCGGCCTCATCACCTCGACGCTGCTGGCCCGGCTGGTGACGCCCGTCATGTACAAGCTGATCCCGCCCGCCATTTCACCTGCGACGCAGACTGGTGGCACACTCGCCGCTCCGGCCGGCGCCCTTCCGGCGCCCGCATCGAGAGCGGAGCAATAGATAGTTGAAGGCGGTATTCCTCGATTTCGGCACGGTCAGCCACGACGATCTCGACACTTCGCAGCTCGAACGGGTACTGCCCGGCATCACGCTGTACCAGACGTCCACCGACGCCGAGGTCGATGAACGCATCGCGGGCTGCGAGTTCATCCTCACCAACAAGCTGCAGATCACCCGCGAGCGGATGCGCGCGGTGCCCGGCCTGAAGTTCATCGGGCTGACCGCCACCGGCACCAACAACATCGATCTCGAGGCGGCGCGCGAATACGGCGTCGCGGTTTGCAACATCCGCGACTACTGCACCGTGTCGGTGGCGCAGCACGTGCTCGGCGTGATGCTGGCGCTCACGCATCGCCTGCGCGAATACGGCCAGGCGGCGGTCGACGGCACCTGGGCGCGCTGCGAGCAGTTCTCGGTGCCGGGCGGACCGATCCGCGAGCTCACGGGCAAGGTGCTGGGCATCGTGGGTTTCGGCACGCTGGGCAAGGCGGTGGCCAGGGCGGCGCAGGCGGCGCTCGGCATGCGTGTGCTGGTGGCGCAGCGGCCGGGGACCACGGCCGGGCGTGATGCCGACACCAGCACGTCCATCGGCCCGGTGCGGGTCACGCTCGACGAGCTGCTGCGGACCGCGGACGTGTTGTCACTGCACTGCCCGCTCACTCCGGCCACCACGGGCATGATCGGCCGGCGCGAATTGTCTCTGATGAAGCCCGATGCACTGCTGCTCAACACCGCGCGCGGCGCGCTGGTGGATCTCGAGGCGCTGGCCGAGGCGCTGCGCGCCGGCGACCTGGGCGGTGCGGCCATCGACGTGTTGCCGCAGGAGCCGCCGGCGGGTGGCAGCCCACTGTTCGCGCCGGGAATCCCCAATCTCATCGTCACGCCGCACATTGCCTGGGCGGCGTTCGAGGCGCGCCAGCGTGCCGTGGATGAACTGGCTCTCAATGTCGCGGATTTCCTGCGCGGGGGAAACCGCGGGCGCGTAGTCTAGCCACCCACAGGCGTCCAGGGAGTTCCATGCGCAAATTCATGTCACTCGTGCTGCTCGGCATGAGCACGATCGCGGCGAGTGCCGATACGGAAGAACTGGCCAGGCAGGAGTTCGCGGCGTTCACCATCGACCTGCCCAAGGGCAACATCACCAAGCAGGGCCAGCATCCCGGCACCGGTTCGATGACGATGATGTTGAGCTCACCTGAATCGCTCAAGGGATTGGGGCCGGATCTCGACAGGGCCCAGCTCCTCCCGCCGGCGGCGCGCCAGATCCAGGTGCAGTGGACTCCCTACGCGATCGCTTCCGATGAGGATCGCAAGGTGCTCATCGACACCGTGCTCGGCGCGCTTCCCATCCCCAACGTGCGGGTGTTCGAAGACAAGGTGATATCGGACCAGCGCCGGCTGTATGTGCTGGGCGGCGACGAGTTCCCCATGGCCGTGGGCGTGATCGCCTGCGGTCCCGACTTTGGCGTCGCGATCACCATGGCTTTCACCCGCGACCAAAAGGCGTTGTCGGCGGCTGGCGAGCGCATCGTGAAGTCCGTGTTCTGCAAGCCGGAATCGGCGAAGCCGCAACGCCACGAGGCGGCGGTGCGCCTGCCGAAGACCTTTGGCCGCAGCATGCAGGAAGGGGTGGAACTGTTCATGTCCACCGAGGGTGAAATGCTGATGGTGGGCTTCATCCCACAGGACATGCAGCGTCACGAGGACGTATACAACCAGGTCATGTCGGCGATGCTCAGCTCGGTGCTCGGCGTGCCGCGCGACAAGCTCACGATCAAGGTCGTGGGCTCGGCGGGCGGGGCCAGTGATCCGGCGGCACGCACCCAGACCGCGGTCCTGTCCTCGCAGGGCAACGACCTCGACGGCGCCTACATCCACGTGCGGTACTGCTCCCCGCAGGATCTGTCACTGTTCAGCATGTGGTACGCCGAGGAACCGACTCTGGACCGCGCACGTGTCCGGTTCGGGCAGGTCGGTTGCCCGGGGGAACCCACCGAGAAGGTGGGCGACGTCGCGGTGGTGTTCGGTGACGCCTGCAAGGCCGGCGAAGAACTCGCCTGCGAGATGCTGAAGCAGATTCAGGCACAGACTCCGTAGCTCGCGGCTACGGCGCGCCTATCGTTTTCCTTGCCCAGTCCAGCACCGTGGCGATGCGCGGCACGGCGAGTGCCCGCGCCTCGTCGAACGTGAGCCAGCGGAACTCGTGGTGCTCGGGGACGCCCAGCGCGGGATTCACGGGTAGTTTGACGTCCGTGGCCGTGGTGGCGGCCAGGTAATAACGCGCCACCTTGTTGCGCGAGTACGGCGGCGTCTCGATGAACGTGTCGCCCCAGCGGAACTCGAGATCTTGGATGCCGGTTTCCTCGCGCACTTCGCGGCGCGCCGTGGCAAGGGGCTCCTCGCCCGCCTCGACCTCGCCCTTGGGGAAGTCCCAGTAGTTATAGACACGCAGCAGCAATACGCGCCAGCCGTCGCCGGCACGCCTCACGACCACTACGCCCGCGGAGAGGAGCCGCGACTTCGTGGCGGTGCCGGAGAGGGATTGCCGGGATTCGCGCGCCGCAGCCATGTCGACGGACTATCCGGCACGGCAGGAACCCCGACAATCCGTCTCTGACACCACTTTTCGGGGAAAAGGCGCCCGGTTGTCCGGGCGCCCAGGTTTGTCGGCCTGGAGGGAGGAGGAGGGAGGCCGACAGAGCACTCAGGCGACGAGCTCGACGGGCACGGATGCCACGGGCGGGCTCTGTTCGAACTCCAGCGTGACGGCCACGGCGTGGATGGTGGCGGCGATGCGCACCGCGCTCTGGATGGCTTCGCGCGACACGTCGTGCGCGCGCAGCTTCTTCTCGTGCGAGGTAACGCACAGACCGCAGCCGTTGACCGCGGACACGGCCAGCGAGATGAGCTCGAAGTCGAGCTTGTCGATGCCGTGGTTGGCGATCACGTTCATGCGCAGGCGCGCGGGCATGGCCTGGTACTCGCCGTCTTCCACCAGGTGCAGGAAGCGGTAGTAGATGTTGTTCATGCCCATGATGGCGGCGGCCGCCTTGGCACCCTCGACTTCGACGTCGGCCAGGTGCGCACGCGACTGCGCCTCGATGCTGCGCGCGAACGAGGTGTTGCGCGCGGCTATGGCCGAGGCCACCGCGATCGACCAGATCTGCTTTTCGCTGAGGCCGGGCGCACCGGTGGTGGTGAGCACGGAACCCAGGTTGAGCTTCAGGTCGCGCGCGTAGTCGGGCAGTGCATCACGGATCTGTTCGATGTTCATCAGGTCTCCTTTGAACGGGGCGGCCGCGTCGCAGCCGCCCCTCATCACCATTTTCAGCGGACGATTGCCTCAGGCAGCCTTCAGGGTCTCGTCACCCTTCTTCCAGTTGCAGGGGCAGAGCTCGTCGGTCTGCAGCGCGTCGAGCACGCGCAGCACCTCCTCCGGGTTACGGCCGACCGACAGGTCGGTGACGTACACGAAGCGGATCACGCCTTCCGGGTCGACGATGTACGTCGCGCGCTGCGCCACGCCCGCGTCCTTGTCGAGGATGCCCAGCTCGGTCGTCAGCTCGCGCTTGATGTCCGAGAGCATCGGGAACGGCAGGTTCTTGAGCTCGTCCTTGGTGCTGCGCCAGGCCAGGTGCACGTACTCGCTGTCGGTGGACACACCAAGCAGCTGCGCGTCGCGGGCCTTGAACTCCTTGTCGAGCTTGCCGAACGCGGCGATTTCCGTGGGGCACACGAACGTGAAATCCTTCGGCCAGAAGAACACGACGCGCCACTTGCCCTTGTGGCTGTTCGCATCGAAGTCCTGGAAAGCCTTGGCCTGGTCGTTCGAGACCACGCCGGTCAGGGAATACTGCGGAAACTTCTGTCCAATACCGATCATCTCGACTCCTCCTGGAGCAATGGTTGGAAACTTGCGATGGGGCGCATTCTCCGGGGTAACCTCCTATTCCGGCCAATCGATTGATTGGATAAACTCGATAGAGACCATCTATGGCAGACCTCAAGCTGAAAGACCTGCGATACCTCGTGGCCGTGGCCGACACGCGCCACTTCGGCCGCGCGGCCGAGCGCAGCTTCGTGAGCCAGCCGACGCTGTCGGCGCAGCTCAAGAAACTCGAGGAATACCTCGGCGTGCAGCTCATCGAGCGCGCGCCCAAGCGCGTGCAGCTCACCGCCGCCGGCGAGGAGATCGTGGAACGCGCGCGCCGCATCCTCGAGGCCAGCGACGAGATCGTCGACCTCGCCCGCGGCCACAGCGACCCGCTCGCCGGGCGCCTGCGGCTGGCGCTGCTGCCGACCATCGGCCCCTACCTGCTGCCGAACGTCGCGGCGCGGCTGCGCAAGGCGCTGCCGCGCCTCGAGCTCATGCTCTACGAGTATCAGACCGACCCGATGCTGGAGAAACTGCACCTGGGAGAAATCGATGTCGGAATCCTGGCACTGCCGGTGTCGCTCGACGGCCTCGATTCCTTCGAGCTCTACAAGGAGCCATTCACCGTGGCGATGCCGGCGGGCCACAAGCTGGCCCAGCGCAACAGCATCCGCATCGACGACCTTTCCCACGAGACGCTGCTGCTGCTCGAGGACGGCCACTGCCTGCGTGACCAGGCGCTCGACATCTGCTCGGGCAGCGACGTGCACGAGAAGCAGGACTTCCGCGCCACCAGCATCGAGACCCTGCGGCAGATGGTGGCGGCCGGCGTGGGCATCACGTTGCTGCCCGAGCTCGCCGGCCGCGGCGCGTACGGCAATGCGCGCGGCGTAGCCATCCGGCCGTTCGCGAAACCGGTGCCCACGCGCACCGTGGGCGCGGTGTGGCGCAAGACCACCGCGCGCCGCGAAGCCATCCTCGCGCTGTGCAAGCAGATCGCGGGGCACGCGTTGTGAATGCGGTGACGCAGGAGCCCGCCGCGTCGGCGCGCGATGCCGTCAGCGCCGAGCCCTTCAAGCTGCGCTGCGCCGACGGCCGCGAGCTCGCCGCCCACTGGATCCGCGCCGCGCAACGCCGCGCGGTGCTGGTCATCAACCCGGCCACGGGCTTCCCACAGACCTTCTACTTCCGGCTGGCTAACTACGCCGCCGGCCGCGGCTACGACACGCTGGTGTACGACTACCGCGGCATGGGTGCATCCGCGCCCGCCGACCTCGCCACCGAGACCTGCCGCATGAGCGACTGGGGCCTGCTCGACATGCGCGCGGCGCTGTCGGCCGCCGCCGCGCAGGCGGGCGGCGCGCCGGTGGCGACACTGGGACACAGCGTCGGCGGCCAGTTCCTCGGCCTGCTCACGAACCACGCACTCGCGAAGGTGCACGTGCAGGTGGCCACCTCGGTGGGCTACTGGCCGTGGGAGCTCGCGCCCTTCCGTTATCTCGCCTGGTGGTTCTGGCGGGTGCACGGTCCGCTGATGCTGGCGATCAAGGGTTACGTGCCCACCGGCGGCGGCTGGTCGGGCCTGCCGCTGCCGCGCGGCGTGTTCGCGGAATGGCGCCGCTGGTGCCTGCGGCCCGATCACTTCGGCCCCGACCTGCTCACCTACCTGCGTGACAATGTGTTCGAGGAGATCCGCGCGCCCGTGCTCAACGTTGCCTTCACCGACGACCCCATCGCCACGCGCCGCACCGTGGAAGCGTTGCATCGCTTCTTTCCGAACGCCGCGCGCGAACAGCGCTGGTATTCACCCGCCGACACCGGCGGACGTATCGGCCACGAGGGATTCTTCCATTCGCGCCACCGAGAAACGTTGTGGCGCCCCGTGATCGACTGGCTGGACGAGCGGCTCGCGTCATGAGCGCCCCCGGACACGCGGAACACATCACTCCCTACGACCGCATGGGGCTCGACGAGGCCACGCTGGTGGCCATGCTCGCCTCACCCACCACCCACGCGGGCCTGGTCGAGTATTTCGGCGAGGAATTGCACGCCGATCTCGTGGCGCTGGCGCGTGCGTCGCTGGCCGCCCCCGGTGCCGGCGGCCGGCGCGTCTACGTGTTGCCCGGCATCATGGGATCGCAGCTCGGCTACATCCGGGCCGGAAAGCGGCCCAACGACATCGTGTGGCTCGACCCCGTCGACATCAATTTCGGCCGGCTCGCCGAGCTGCGCTTCCCCGGAAGTGAACGGCTCGTGCCGCTGGGCGCGATGAACTACACCTATCTCAAGCTCACGCTGTCGCTGCGCCGGGCGGGCTTCGACGCGGTGCTGGTCGGCTACGACTGGCGGCAGGACGTGCTCACGCTGGGCGAGTCGCTGGCCGCGCGCATCGAGGCGGACGCCCACGAGAACGTGGGCATCGTCGCGCACAGCATGGGTGGACTGGTGGCGCGCGCGGCTCTCACCCACGCGGCCGGCAATCGCGTGTCGCAGATCGTCACGCTGGGCACGCCGAATTCAGGCTCGGTGGGCGCGGTGCAGGCGCTGCGCGGAACGTACTCCGTGGTACGCAAGCTGGGCATGCTCGACCTGAAGCACGACGCGGAATTCCTGGCGCGCGAGATCTTTTCCAGCTTTCCGGGCATCTATGCGCTGCTGCCCTCCGGCGATCGCGCGGCCAAGCTGGACCTGTTCGACGCTTCCGCGTGGCCGGCGCAGGGCCCGGGACCGGACGCGGCACTGCTGCGCGACTCGGCCAGTCTTCCGCAGAAGCTGGCGCCGGCCGACGATCGCTTCGACGTCATCGTCGGGTGCAATCGCATCACCGCGACGCGCGTCGCGCGGCGTGGCGACGATTTCGAATATGAGTACAGCCTGCGTGGCGACGGCACCGTACCGATGGAACTGGCGCGCCTCGACGGCGCGCGCCACCGCTACGTGGACTGCGATCACAGCGACATGCCGCTGTCGGATCGCATCATCGCCGGAACGCTGGACCTGCTGAAGACGGGACGGACACGCCGCTTCGCGGCCAGCGCCCGCATCCGCTCCACCACGCGCACCCGCGTGCGCGACGCAGACCTGCGGCGCGAATACCAGGGCAAGGTGGACTGGCCGCAGATGAGTCCCGAGGAACGCCGGTTGTTCCTCGACAACCTCAACGAACCGCCGCGCCGTGCGCGGCCGGCCGCCACGAAGCAGAACGTTCGCAGGAAGCCCGTCCGCAAGGCGAAGCCGCGCACACGCGCGGCGAAGTCGCGCGCACGCAAGCCGCGCCGCGCGCGTTGAGTCTATTTTCCGCGCTTCAGCCAGCGATCGAACCAGCCGATGTTGCTGCGCATGCGGTGCACGAGATAACTCGGCACGTCGAGCGCATGGTTCTGGTCCGGATAGACGATCAGCTTCGTGGGAACGCCGCGCACCTTGAGCGCCTGGTACATCTGCTCGGCGCCCACGCACGGCACGTTATCGTCATCGCCGGCGCATTGGAACAGCGTGGGCGCCGTGATGCGCTCGGGATGCAGGAACGGATAGGCGAGCTTGCGCCAGGTGTCGAAGTTCTCCCAGGGCGTGCCGAGCTCGAACAGGTACTCGCGCACGTACATGTCGACGCCGAAGGTGGCGAGCACGTTCGCGACGCCCGCCCCAGACACCGCCGCACCGATGCGCGGATCGCTGGCGATCATGTAGTCGCCGAGGATGCCGCCATAACTCCAGCCCATCACGCCGATGCGCTGCGCATCGGCGATACCGGCATCGATCGCATGAGTGATGCCGGCGCTGATGTCCTGCGCATCTGCATTGCCCCAGTCGGCGTAGATGGCGCGCGCAAAATCGAAGCCGCGGCCCGATGAACCGCGCGGATTCACGGCGAGCACCGCGTATCCCGCCGCCGCGTACAGCCGCGTCGCGAGGTCGAATTCGTGGCTGTGCTGGTAGACCGGGCCGCCGTGCAGGTCGGCGAGCAGCGGGTAACGCTTCGCCGGGTCGTAGCCCGCAGGCAGCGTCACGTAACCGCGGATCTCCACGTCGCCGCTCCTGAACGACACGTCGCGCACTTCACCCTGCTCGCGCTGCGCCACCCAGTCGTTGTGATGCGTGAGCTGGCGCCGCTCGTCCAGCGCAAAGAGTTCCGATGGCGCGGCGACATCGGTCTCGAGCAGCACCACGCGGCCGTTGGGCGCCACGCTGAAGTCGTAGGCGAAACGCTTGCCGGACGTCAGGTAGTCGATGTGGCCGCTGGCCGGATCGATGCGCGCCAGCCAGGTGTCACGATCCTGCTCGATGAGCGCGAGGATGGAGCCGTCCGGCGCGAACCGCGGGTTGTAGAACCAGCGATCGATGCGCGCAGGTCGCGTGACCGCGCCGTTGGCCACGTCGCCGACCGCGAGTTGCACGGGCGAGTAGTAGAACCACTTGTCCTCGCCGCCCTCGAGCCAGGCGACCTGGCGCGAGTCCGCCGACCACGCGGGGCGGCCACCCCAGTCCGGATCGTTGTCGGCGCCGATGAAGTTGCTGAGCTTGCGCGGCTCGCCGGCGTCGGCGTCCTGCACGAAGATTTCGTAGTTGAAGTCGCGCTCGGTCTCGCCACGATCCTTGGCCGTGTAGGCGATGAGCTTGCCGTCGGGCGACCACGCGGGAGACCAGTGATCGCGCTGGCCGAAGGTCAGTTGCTTCGCGGCACCGGTCGCCAGGTCGACGATGAACAATTGCTGCGTGCGGTCGTCGAGGTATCCGTCGCCGTCGCGCTTGAACACGAAACGCTCGGTTTCGATCGGCGGCGTGGTTTCGGCCTTGCTGCCGACGTTGAGGCCGACTTCGGCAACCACCACCGCGCGCCGGCCATCCGGCGAGAGATCGTAGTCGCTGATGCCGCCCGCGATGTTCGTGACCTTGCGTGCGCCCTTGCCGGTGGCCGACATGCGCCACAGCTGCGTGGTCGCCTCCCCGTCGTCTTCGTCGTCTTTCTTGCCGGCGTCGCTCAGGAAGAACAGCGATTTGCCGTCCGGCGAATATCGCGGCTGCGATTCACTGTGCTTCGGCGTGCGCGTGAGCTGCACCGGCTTGCCGCCCTTCCACGGCACCGCCCAGATGTCGCTGCTCGACTCGTCGGCCTTCTTGTCGTTGCGCGAGACGATGTATGCCACGTACTCGCCGGAAGGCGAGAACGTGGGCGCCGAGACATCCGCCAGCTGGTAGAAATCCTCCAGCGTGAACGGCGTCCCGGCGGGCGCGCATGGTGCGGCGAGCGTGGCCAGCGCCCACGCGGCAAGGCGCGGTCGCACGCCGGCCGTCACTTCACGGCGGCGCCGAAGTTCACGCGGGCACCCAGGTAGAAGTAGCGGCCCATCGCCGACACCGGGTAGGAGCTGTAGCCGAACGCGGGCTTCTCGTCGAACAGGTTGTTCACGCCGGCGTAGAGATTCACGCTTTCCGTGACATCCCAGGCCACGTTGATGTCGTGTTCCCACTTGGGCTTGACGTGGAAATACTTGGGATCGGAGTAGTCGGGATCACCCGCGAGGGTCTCGCTCGTGAACCGGTCCGTCTTGCTGAACCAGTTGAGGCCGTAGGCCACGGTCACCGGTCCGCGGCTCCAGCTCGCATCCAGGGTCGCGGAGTACTGCGGGAAGTACTGTTCGCGCAGATCCGAATCCACCTCGGCGCCCGGCGTCGAGACGAACTCGAGCCGGTCGAGATAGTTGCCGGCGAGCTGCACCTGGAAATCGCCGCTCTTGTCCGTCGAGATGCGGTAGTCGAGCGCCACGTCGAGTCCGGCGGTGCGGAATTTCGCCACGTTGTCGGGGTGCGCGGTGAAAAAGATGATGAAGCCCGTGTCCGGGTCGCGCGTGACGCTGGCGCAGAACGGGTTGTCGAGCGAGGGTTGATCGACGCAGAGCTCCGCCAGCTCTTCGGCCTCCGGCGTGTTGATGGCGTCCTCGATCTCGATGTCGTACCAGTCGAGTGACAGGCTCAGGCCCGGCGCGAAATCCGGGCGCAACACCATGCCCACGGTCCAGGTGCTGGCCGTCTCTTCGCTGAGGTCGGGATTGCCGCTGAACGTGCCTTCCGTGAACAGGGTTGCCGACGGGTCATCAGATGGATGGAAGTCCGTCGGGTCGAGGCCCATCGCCGTCAGCAGCGCGGCGCAATTCGCCTCGCGAACACTGGCGCCATTGTTGAGCTCGTTCACGTCGCAGGGATCGACGATGAAGTTGAAGTTCGCGCTCTCCGGTGAGAAGAGCTCGGAAATGTTGGGCGCGCGCACCGCCTGTGCATAGGTGGCCCGCAGGGTGAAGGATTCGACCGGCGCGTACACGGCATCCAGCTTCCAGGCATTGGTCGAACCGACAGTGCTGTAATCGGACAGTCGGGCGGCGGCGCCAAACGACAACCGATGCGCTCCCGGCGCGTCTACGAGCACCGGCAGGTTCACCTCCGCGAATACCTCCGTGACGTCGAATTCTCCGCTCGAGCGCGCAATCGGCCCCCACCAGGTCATGCCTTCCTCGATTTCCGGGGCGGGGTTCGAAATGCTTTCTTCCTTGCGATATTCCGCACCGACCGCGAAGCCGATCGAACCTCCGGGCAGGTGCATGAACGATCCGAAATCGCCGGACAACGAGCCCGATGCCACCTGCTGCGTGACCTTGGTGTGGCTGACGCTGTCGGTGTTCACCCATTCGGCGGCGGCAGGATTGCGGACGTCCAGTCCAAAGATGTTGTACGGAATGCAGCCCGCGAGCAGGGGATCGGCATCCGGATCCAGTGACGAACGGCACACCGGCTGGCCATTGGGGCCGTCGACCACGTCGATGGCCGCGAGCCAGCGGTCCTCGAACCGGTTGTTGATCTCGATGATCTCGCTCTTGGTCTCGCCGTACACGTACGACACTTCGTACTCGAGGTGATCGTTCACGCGCCCATTAGCGCCGAGCACGGCGCGCAGGGTCTCGCGCAGGTCGTCCTCCGCGTTGACGCCCAGGTCGTAGTTGTCGCGGGTCACGATGACGCCATCCGGCCCGTCTTCTCCCCACCACAGCTCCGACGCCAGGCCCGGGACGATGGCATCGCGGATGTTCTGCGGCATGTACGGGTTGTCGGGCGTCATGAAGAGGTAGAAGTCGTAGCTGGGCTGCGCCACCGACATGGCGTGCGACCGCACGTACTTGGCTTCGGCGGAGATCGTCAGCGCATCGCTGACGTCGAAGTGGCCCACCAGGTTGAACAGGTGCTTGTCGAGTTCCGGAAACAGGTCGCCCTGGTAGCCATCGACCGGCGTGCTGGATCCGCCCTGCGTGTAGCCGCCCGAGTTCTCGAGCAGGAAACCACGGTCGTAGACGGCGCCGTTTCCTTCGAAGTCCGACGCAAAGTCGAAGTCCACGTCGACCGCGCCCGTGGGCGAACTGTCGGCGTAACGCCCGTCGTTGTAGGGCACCAGGTCGGGCACATTGGGATCGTCGTCCAGGTCGTCCTGGTTCTGGTACAGGTATGCGACGCCCGGCGGGCGCAGGTAGTCGCGATCCAGCTCATCCACGCGATCATCGGCGCTGTATTCATAGGCGAGCGCGACGTTGCCGCGGTCATCCGCGAAATTCATGCCCGCCGTCAGCGCGAGGAAGGTGTTGTTGCCGTCGCCTTCGCCCGAAACGCCGGTCTGGCCGCGCAGGGAAATGCCTTCGAAGTTCTTCTTGAGGCGGAAATTGACGACGCCCGACACACCATCGGCGCCGTAGACCGCGGAGGCACCGCCGGTGAGCACGTCCACCGATTCGAGCAGATCCGTGGGGATCGAATCGATGTCGACCGCGGCGGAACCGGCGAGGCCGGACACGTGGCGGCGACCATCGACCAGCACCAGCGTGCGATCGACGCCCAGGTGGCGCAGGTCGAGGAGATTCAATCCCGCTTCGCCGAAGTCCGGGTTGGAGCCGGCGGTCAGGTCCCCGGTGGTCGAGCCCACGAGCGCAGGCGTCTGCGCCAGGAAGTCACCGAGGTCGGTCTTGCCCGACTGCAGGATGGCCTGCGCCGAAAACGTCGTCACCGGGTTGGCGAAACTCTGGGAGTCCTGCCGGATGCGGCTGCCCGTGACGATGACCTCTTCCAGCTTCGGCTCGTTGTCCGGCGCGCTTTCTTCCGCGCCGCTTTGCTGGGCCTGGACCGCGGGAGCAGCCAGCAAACCCGCGACGCCGATGAAGAAATACCCCGCAAATCGTTGGCTCGGACTCATGGTGGGCTCCCTGCGATTCGTTTCCCCTCGCCGGCAGCATCTTGTTAAACGGGGAATCAGTCAATGCATGATGCATACGCCGGCCGGACTGCCCGTTTCCGGGCAGTCTTTCAGTCCGTGCGGGTGATCTTCGCCGCGACATCCGCCGCGGCCTGGTCACCCCCGCGGGGGAACGGCGGGGCCTGGAGCACGCCCTGCGCGTCGGCCCGTACCGCCTTCGGGCCGGCCCAGGTCCCGGTGCGCGGATCGAACCACTGCCAGCGGTAGTTAGTTCCGGGCGCGAAACCCGCGAGCCGGGCACGATGCGCGCGGTTCTCGAAGTACGCCAGCGCGAAGTCGCGCGCCGGCGTGCGCATCAGGAACGACCAGCCTTCGAGCCCGTCGCCCTTGGCTTCCGCGATGCTGCGCGGCTGAAGGTCCTGCGAAGCCGGCACCAGCTCCTGGTAACGCGCGCCTTCGGACAACACGAAGGTCTTCAGGTGCCGCATCTGTGCGCCGGACTCGTAGCGCAGCGCCGTCCAGATGTGCGGCCGCCAGCCGGCGGGCTCACCGGTGCTGGTGACGTCGTAGGCCGCCGTGCCATGGACGTGGCCGGCGAGCGCACCCGACAGCACCGAGCCGTACATCATGGCGCGCGCGAAGTAGTTGTCGCGTTCCGAATTCTCCGCGGGCGTCTCGCCGCCGGGGCGATTGATGGCGTGATTCCAGCCCGTGTAGTAGGGCTCGAGGTTCGCCGCCGGCATGGGCGGATCCAGTGCGAACAATTCCTCGAGGGATGCGTAGATGGCGTGGTTGCGCGGATTGTTGCCCACGGTGTGCATGGTCAGCCACGGCGCCTGGGCGCCATGGCCGAAGGCCTTGTAGGTAGACCGGTCGATCAGCGTGGTGAACGGCTGCCCGAAAGGCAGCGGGCCGTATTTCTCCAGGTGGTACTTGAGCGCCGCATTGAACTCGTCGGCGGTGAGGCTGAAATCCTTCGGGATCCAGTCGAGGTGGATGCCGCTGAACACCAGGTTATACGCGCCGTAACGCGCGACCAGGTACTGCACGAAGCGCGCGTACGAGGCGTTGAAATCGAAGTAACGCTTCCACGACGGGCCGTGGTCACGCCGCACGGTCTCCAGGAACGGCACGAAGCCCTGCTCGGAGAGATGCCGCATCTTGCGATCGAGGCTGGCGAAGTAGCGCGGGTTGATGGCGTCGAAGTTGGCCAGCCCCTCGCGGTCGGCGAACACATCGAACGGCCGGTTGCCGGCCTCGTCGTGCATGTCCTTCGCTGTCGTTGTGGCGCCGTCGGCCGTCGAGATCTTCGCGTTCGGCGCCCAGGAGCCGAACTTCTCCCAGGCATTGCGCAGGAACACGCCATCCTTGTTCGCGAAAGTGGCGCCGTGTTCGTCCGCCGCCCAGTTGGGAAAGGCCGCGATGAAGGAAATCGAGTTGAAGCCCTGGCGCTTGCGCCACGCGACCGCCTCTTCGAAGCTGATGCCTTCCGCCGGCACGTAGTCCGCAGCGGGCTGCTGGCCCTTCCACGGCAGCCGCCACGTCGATGCGGCGAGCCAGGTGTCGCCGACCAGGAAGAACGGTGTGCCATCGGCGTAGCGCAGGGCATGGCCGTTCGCGCTGGCGCGGACGAAGCCGCGGCGGTTCGGATTGGCGGCGAGTTGCTCGGCGCTCCACGCCACGGCGCGGAAACTGCCCGTGCCCTGCAGGCCCGCGTCGCCGGGCTGGTTGCTGCCCACGCGCCAGCTCCACTGGCCGGGCCGGGTGGCGACGACGCGCACCTTGAACACGCGTCCGCCGTCCCAGAAGCCATAGACCCGCTTCGAGAAATCCGGGCCCGTGAGATCGACCCAGCATTCGACTTCGACGTACGGGCTGGCGTAGTCGTGCGCCGTGGCCAGCGTGATTTCCTGGGTTTCCCAGACATGCACCTCGCCCGACTGCAAGCGTGTGTCGGCGGCGCGAACGGCGGCCGGGAGCATGACGAAGCCGAGCAGTACGGCGAGGATCTTCAGGGTGCGGCACATGGGTAAAGATTACACGTGAGCCCTCCCGAACCGTCACACTGCGCCGGATTTTTTCCTCTAATATGGCGGCCAATCCATGGAAGCCGTCGTCGCGATTCTCGGTGATCCCCAGGTCTGGATCGCGTTCTTCACGTTGACCGCGCTCGAGCTGGTGCTCGGCATCGACAACATCATTTTCATCTCCATCCTCGTCGACCGGCTGCCGCGGCGGGAACGCGAGAAGGCGCGCCGCATCGGCCTGTTCCTCGCCATGTTCATGCGCGTGGGACTGCTGCTGGGACTTTCGTGGATCGTCGGGATGACCGCGCCGTTGTTCACGATCACCGGCACGGAAATCTCCGGCCGTGATCTCATCCTCATCGTGGGCGGCATCTTCCTCGTGTGGAAGTCCACCAAGGAAGTCCACCAGCTCACCGAGGGCGAGGAAGGCCACGCTTCCAGCAAGGTCTCGGACACGTTCACCGCCATCATCCTGCAGATCATCATCATCGACATGGTGTTCTCGCTGGATTCGATCATCACCGCCGTCGGCATGGTGGACGAAGTCGCGGTGATGATCGCCGCCGTCGTCGTTTCGGTCGGGTTGATGATGCTGTTCGCACGCGCCATCGGCGATTTCGTCTCGGCGCATCCGTCCATCAAGATGCTGGCGCTGTCCTTCCTGCTGGTGGTGGGCGTGATGCTCATCGCCGAGGGCTTCGACCACAAGGTGCCGAAGGGCTACATCTACTTCGCCATGGCCTTCTCGGTGGCGGTGGAAATGCTCAACATCCGCATGCGCAGGAAGAAGGCGCGGGTGGCGCCGGTCGACCTGCACGAGCCGTACACCAGGGACTGAGGAGGACCAGGTGTTTGCCATCCTGCGAATCATCTGGGTGCTGTGGATGCTGGGCTTCGTCGTGCTGGCGCTGGTGGCCACGTCCGCGCTGCTGTTCGCGCCGCCCGGTACTCCGGCGCGGTTCCACACCTGGCTGCTGCGCATGTTCATGGCGGCCGTGTGGCCGCTGGCGTTGTTCTCGCGCTCCGGACGCGATGCCCTCGGCGCCGGGTTCCGCCGCATCCGGGGCAATTGAGGATGGCTTCGCGAACGTGAGTGGCGTCCAGGCCCAGGCCGTCATCTTCGATTGCGATGGCGTGCTCGTCGACAGCGAAGGGCTGGCGAGCCGCGTCGAGGCCGAGCTGATCCGCGAACTGGGACTCGAGCTCAGCGTCGAGCAGGTGCACGACCTGTTCCTCGGCAAGACCGTCGAAGGCGTGCTGGAGCTGATCGCCGCGCGCAGCGGCCGGACGCTCACGCCGACATTCGTCTACAACTGGGCCTTCGCCACCGCGCATGCCTTCAGCCGCGAATTGCAGCCGGTGGCGGGCGTGCGCGCCGTGGCGGAAGAGCTGCGTGCGCGCGGCCTGCGGCTCGCGGTGGCATCACAGTCGCCGCTGGCGCGGGTTCGGTTCTCGCTCGAGGTGGCGCGGCTGGCGGATTTGTTCGGCGACCACATCTACGTCACCTCCATGGTGGCGCGGCCCAAGCCCGCGCCGGACGTCTATCTACTGGCCGCATCGCGGCTCGGCGTGCGGCCGGAGGAGTGCGTGGTCGTGGAGGACTCACCCGCGGGCGCCGCGGCCGCGAAAGCCGCCGGCATGCACGCCCTCGGTTATGCGCCGGGCAACACTGCCGCCGCCATGGCGGCCAACGGAATCCCGGTGATCCGCTCGATGGCGGAAATTGGGGATATCGGGGACTGATTTATTGGGGACAGTCCCCAATAGATCAGTCCCCGATTGCGGAGATGATGAGCTGGCGTTGCTTGGCGTCGGGCAGGGGGCCGATGCCTGCGCCGACGTTTTCCACCAGGTTCTTCACCTTGCCGGTGGCCGGGATGACGCAGGTGACGGCCGGGTGGGCGAGCACGTATTTCAACAGGATCTGCGCCCAGGACTTGGCACCGAACTCTGACGCCCAGGCCGGCACCGGCTTGCTGGCCATTTTCTTGATGAGGTAGCCGTCTTCGAAGGCGCGATTGACGATCACTGCGATGCCGGAATCCGCGCACAGCGGCAGCAACTTCTTCTCCGCTTCGCGCGTGGCCGCCGAATAATTGAATTGCACGAAATCGATCTTCTCGCGCGCGATGATGGCCATGAGGTCGGGGTACGAAGCCGTCGTGTAGTGCGTCACGCCGATGTACTTGATGCGCCCCTCGGCCTTCCAGCGATGCAGGGTCTTGAGGTGCACGTCGACGTTCACCAGGTTGTGCACCTGCATGAGCTCGATGCGCTTGTGCTTGAGCAGCGCCATCGAGCGCTGCATCTGCTCGATGCCCTTCTGCTCCGCGGCCGCGCCCGAGTCCGGCGTCCACACCTTGGTGGCGATGAAGGCCTTGGCGTGCTGTTCGGGCGTGAGCAGGCTGCCGAGCACGCTCTCGGCATTCGAGTACATGGGCGAGGTGTCGATGAGCGTGGCCCCGGCGCCAAAGAAGGCCGCGAGTACGCCGCGCAACGGCGCGCGTTCCGACTCGGAGGCGCCGACTTCGAAGGGACCCGAGGTGCCGAGGCCGATGGCGGGAAGCATCTCGCCGCTCGAGGGAATGCGGCGCATGAGCAGCTTGTCGGACGCACGCGGCGACGCTGCGCCGGCGGCGTTGTCCGCGCCTGCGGCACCGGCTGCCTGCCCGGCCGCCATGGCCGCCAGTCCACCCAGCGCGAGGAAGTGCCTCCGGTCCATGCTGCTCATTCGCGTCGGCTCCTCAGATCAGCGCCGCATCCGCGGTGACCACCGCATCGCTGCCCCGCAGGACGATGTGTTCCAGCGTCAGCACCTGCGGCAGCACCTGGGTGGCGTAGAAATGGGCGCTCGCGATCTTGGCATCCAGGAATTCACGATCGCTGGCACCCTGCGCGCGCTTGCGCGCGGCGATTTCGGCGGCCCGCGCCATCAGCCAGCCGCCGATCGTGACGCCGCAGAGCTTGAGGAAGGGCACGGACACCGCCATGGCCTTGTCCGGTGCGCTGGCCAGGTTTCCGAGCAGCGAATCCGCCGCGTTGCGCAGCCGGTCCAGTGAATCGAGCGATGCCTCGCGTACCCGCAGCACGTCCGGATGCTCCGGCGCCAGCGCCTGCAGCGTGCGCCGCATCTCGTCGATGAACGTGGCCAGCGTCGCGCCGCGGTCGCGGCCGAACTTGCGGCCGATGAGATCGTTCGACTGGATACCGGTGGTGCCCTCGTAGATCGCCGTGATGCGCACGTCGCGCAGCGTCTGCGCGGCGCCGGTCTCCTCGATGTAACCCATGCCACCGTGCACCTGGATGCCGGTGGAAGCAATCTCGATGCCCGACTCGGTGCAGAAGCCCTTGACGATGGGGATGAGCAGGTCGCCGCGGGCCTGCGCCGCCTGGCGCACGGCGGGGTCCGGATGCCCGCCGCCGAGATCCAGCTGGTAGGCCGCGTACAGCGCCAGCGCGCGGCACGCCTCGACCGTGGACTTCATGCCCAGCAGCATGCGCTTCACGTCCGGGTGCCCGATGATCGGCGCGGGCGATGAGCTCGTGCCCATTGACGCCGAACCGGAGACCTTCGACAGCGGCATCGGTGGCTTGCCCTGCACGCGCGTGCGCGCCCACTCGGCCGCCTGCTGGAAGGCGCGTTCGCCCTGCGCGTAGCCCTCGAGGCCCACGGACAGGCGCGCGGCATTCATCATCACGAACATGTATTCGAGGCCGCGATTGGCCTCGCCCACCAGCACCCCGAGCGCGCCCTCGTTCTCGCCGTACATCATCACGCAGGTGGGGCTGGCGTGGATGCCGAGCTTGTGTTCGATGGACGCGCAGTTGAGGTCGTTGCGCGCGCCCAGGCTGCCGTCGGCATTGACCCAGTACTTGGGCACCATGAACAGCGAGATACCGCGCACCCCGGGCGGCGCGCCGTCGATGCGCGCCAGCACCATGTGCACGATGTTCTCGGCGAGATCGTGCTCGCCGTAGGTGATGAAGATCTTCTGGCCGTAGATACGGTAGTTAGGCCCGGCGGGCTGGGCGCGGGTACGCACCTGCGCAAGGTCGCTGCCGGCCTGCGGCTCGGTCAGGTTCATGGTGCCGGTCCACTCGCCGCGGATCATCTTCGGCAGGTAGAGCTGCTGCAGTTCCGGCGCCGCGAAGCGCTGGATCGCCTCGACCGCACCCAGCGTCAACATGGGGCAGAGCTTGAAGGCCAGGTTGGACGAGGCCCACAGCTCCTCCACCGCGGTGCCGAGCGCGGCCGGCACGTTCTGCCCGCCGAATTCCGCGTGGCCGCGCAGCGCCGCCCAGCCGTTGTCGCAGAACTGCTGGTAGGCCGCCTTGAAACCCGCGGGCATGGTCACGCCGGTGGCCGACCAGCGTGCGCCTTCGCGGTCGCCGCTCTTGCACAGTGGCTCGAGCACGGTCTCGGCGAAGCGCGCCGCTTCGCCGAGCACGGCGTCGGCGGTTTCAGAAGAGTAGTCGGCGAAGGCGGGACAGGCGCGCAACTGCTCGCCGTCCAGCAACTCGTCCAATACAAACCGGAGGTCCTTGACCGGTGCGCGATACATGATGCGTATTCCTCAATGTGCCAGCGCGGGCACGATGTTCGCAGCAGCGAACTCCACGAAACTGCGGACCCGCGGGTCGTCTTCGAGCCCGGCGGGAAACACCGCATACAGTGGCGCAGCCGCGGGCGGCTGCCAATCGGCCAAGACCTTGCGCAGCTTGGCCGTGGCCACGCCCTGCCGGCAGAGGAATTCCGGCAGCAGGCCGATGCCGAGGCCGGCGACCGTGGCGCTGTGCAACACCGCCGGATCGTCCACCGCGAGCTTGGGCCGCACGCGCACCTCGGCACGTGCCGAGGCCTTGGTCATCTGGAAGCGGTACTCGGCGCCCTCGCTCGCGGGCGTGAGCAGCGCGTGCTCGCGCAGTCCCTCGGGCCGGTCCGGCGCGGGATGTTTCTGTAGATAGGCCGGCGTGGCGCACAACACCGCCGGCGGCGCGCCCAGCAGGCGTGCGCCGAGCTTGGGATCATCGTTCTGGCCCGCGCGGATGGCCACGTCCCACTCGCCGGCCTCGTCCGAGTCCAGCACCACGTCGAGCGCGATGTCGGGAAAGCTGTCGAGGAAGCGCGGCACCAGGGGCGCGAGCAACACGCGGCCGTAGGTGGGATCGGCGATGACGCGCAGCGGTCCCTCGCGCGAGGTAGAGAATGTTTGTGCGAGCTGGCGTACCTTCTCGACCTCCACGCCGATGGCACGTGCGTGCGGCAGGACGGCTTCACCCGCGGCGGTGAGGAAGATCCGGCGGGTGGTGCGCTTCATGAGCTGCACTCCCACGGATTTTTCGAGGTCGGCGATGGCGCGGCTGATGGCGACTTTCGGCACGCGGTAGGCGCGCGCGGCGGCGGAGAACCCATTGAGCTCGACGACGCGCGCGAACACGGCGAGCTGGGCAGCGGTCCATAATTCACTCATAGGCGCACCAGTGAGACCGATGGTGCGCGCATTGTTTCACTAAAGATTCTAAAAAGGAATATGTATGAAGATCTCGATGCACGCCATGACCCACGACGTTTTCAAGAAATCGCTGACGCAGCTGCTGCACGTCATGGAGAAAGGCGTGGCCAATGCCAAGGCCCGCAATTTCGATCCCAACGTACTCGCGAGCTCGCGGCTCGCGCCCGACATGTTCACGTTCGCGAAGCAGATCCAGCTCACCAGCGACTTCGCCAAGAATTCCATGGCGCGCCTGGCCGGCATCGAGGCGCCGAAGTACGAGGACACCGAGAGCACCATGGACGAGCTGGTGGCGCGCGTGAAGAAGACCATCGATTACATCGACACGATTCCCGCCTCGGCGCTCGAAGGCAGCGAGACACGCGACATCAGGATCCCGCTGCGCGACCGCACGGTCGAGTTCAAGGGCCTGCCCTACCTGCAGTACTGGGCCATCCCGAATTTCTTCTTCCACTTCGTGACCGCGTACAACCTGCTGCGCCACAACGGCGTCGACATCGGCAAACGCGACTTCCTGGGCGGCTGACTTCGGCAATCGGGTAGGGGGCGAGCTTACGCTCGCCGCCCTCCCACACCACCGTACGTGCGGTTCCGCATACGGCGGTTCAACGAACACACTGGAGTCGCTGCTGGGTGTCCAGCAATGAGACCAGCCCCAAGCGCGTGAAGTAGGCGGCAGGCAAAGCCTGATTCAGGTGGAACGCACCCGCGTTCCACCACGGACCGTGACTATTGCCTGCGCTCTGCCGAGCCCGAACCGCGTCCAGCCCCAAGGCGCGCAAGTGCCGCACCCGAGTTGCAGACCGCTTCCACTGTCGCCACAACAGGCAACGCAACCGTCGCCGCAGCCAGCCATCGAGTTCCTCCAACACGCCTTTGCTTTGTGTGAGCTGGAAGTAGGTGATCCAGCCTCGCAGCAGCGGGTTGAGTGTCTCGATGGTGTGACTGAGCGAGCGACCACGCCCTGCGCGCAGCAGCTCTCGAACTCGACCGCTCAACCGATGCACGCTCTCAAGTGCGATCCGCAGCCGACTCTGCCGATGCGAGGTGAAGCTGAACCCCAGGAACTTGCGCTCCCAGGGTCGCGCCACCGCGCTCTTTGCCGGGTTCACGCGCAGATGCAAGACCTCCTCGAGGAAGGCCCTGATCCCGCGCATCACCCTCTCCCCCGCCACGTGACTGCCCACGTAGATGTTGCAGTCATCGGCGTAGCGACAGAAGGACAGTTTGCGCCGCTCCAGTTCCCGATCCAGGTCTGTCAGCAGGATGTTGGACAACAGCGGCGAGAGCGGCCCGCCTTGTGGCGTGCCTTCCCTTCGCGGCTCGACCAGCCCCTCCCGCATCATCCCCGCTTCCAGGAACCGCCGGATCAGCTTGAGCACTCGTGCATCGCGCACCTTGCGTGCCACCCGCGCCATCAGCACATCGTGGTTGACCCGATCGAAGAACTTCTCCAGATCGAGGTCCACCACCCAGCGCTTGCCTTCGCGGATGTACGATTGCGCCCTGCGTACCGCCTGATGCGCCGTGCGCCCCGGGCGAAAGCCGTAGCTTCCGTCCGAGAACGTCGGTTCGAACAGCGGTTGCAAGACTTGATGCAATGCCTGCTGGATCAGCCGGTCCACCAACGTCGGCACGCCGAGCGTCCTCACGCCGCCCGCAGGCTTCGGGATGTCCACTCGACGCACCGGTTGCGGTAGATAGTGACCTTCCAGCAATGCTCTCTTCACGCCCGACCAGTGCACCTCAAGCCAGTCTTTGAACTTACCCACCGTGAGCCCGTCGACTCCCGGTGCGCCTTGGTTCTGAACCACTCGCCGGTACGCCAGCCACAAGTTGCTGCGTTCGACCACACACTCCATCAGCGCGTGGTCCTCCGATTTCGTTCGCCCAGATGTCGCCGCGCAAACGTCAGCACCCAGGGACAGCGTTGCGGACTTCCGGTCCCCACCCTGCATCCAGGCTGCCCCTGCGGGCACTTCTGCCTTCACTGTTCGCGTCGAGATCACCCGTCCTACTCTCGGTGTCGTTGTTCGGCCCTTCGGTGTCGCCACCTACTACGGCCTCGGCTGACTTCTGGCAGCGCCTCCGAAGACCTCTCGACCTTCGTAGCACAGCGGCACGCCGCCAGATCTCCCCGGGTATTGCGCACTCTCCTTCACGCTTATGCCTGTCGGATCTACGCCGCATCGTTCCGTGCAAGTAGCGGGCTTTGACGCTCTTCGCCGTCTCACCCCAATGCGTCGCCTCTATCCGCTTCCTGTTCGTCAGGCCAGCGCTTTGCCCACAGCTTCCTCCGAATTCCCAGTCACCCGGGACACTCTTGCCGCTCAGCTAACACTTCCCCTTGCCGGGTGTGTAGAGGACTTTCACCTCCAAAAGAGTGCGCCCTGCCGGGCGCACGAAAAAAGGGGGCCGGTTTTCACCGGCCCCCATCGTTGCCCCGGGATCAGCGAGGCGCCGAGCACGAACCCAAGTCCGCGCCCAGCAGGATCAACAACGGCGCCGTGGCTTTCGGCGCGTTCAGTTTGATGACATTGGCCAGGCACAGGTTTACGCGGTTCGGGATGGTCACCTGCACCGCCTGCGCGGCGCTGGTGTTCTCCCCATCGCTCACCGTGCTCACCAGCGAGTAGGACGTCCTGCGCCAGTCGATCAGCAGCGGACGGCCGATCTGCAGGCTACCGCTGGTGCTGTAGCGGAACACGTTGTGCGTGTTGCCGCTGATGATCTTCCACCCGGAGAACGTCGTGAATCCCGGCTGGTTGGTGTCATCAGCATCCGACGCATTCACCTTGCCGATGGTTCCATGGCCGCCATCGTCGATGCGGAAGCTCTGCGCAGCCGCGATCACCGGCGGATTGTCGTTGAGGTTGGTCACCCGGATCGTGACGGTCTCCGCCGCACTTCTCCGGTAGCCGTCCCACACCGAGACGCTGACCGAGTAGCTGGCGCCCACCTCGAAGTCGAGCGACTGCCCCGGTGCGAGACTGATGGTCCCCGAGGCCGCGTCGATGGCGAACTTGCCGCTGGGATCGGTCATCTGCCACAGGGACAACGTCGTCCCCGCGTCGGCATCGGTCGCCAACACGGTGCCAGCGACGGTGCCTTCGGCCGAGTTCTCGGCGATGTCGAACACCTGTCCGGGCGTGACGACCGCCAGGGCGTTCTCCATGTAGCGCACCAGCCATTGCAGCGCCGGCCGCTCCGCACCGTTCGGGTACATGAGCCAGGCACCCTGGGGAGTACGCCAGTGGCCGCCCTGCACGTAACCCCACATCGTCATGCCCTTGATGGCCTCGTTTTCCCAGAACAGCGGGAACAGGACCTGGTAACGCTGCAGCTGCAGCGCGTCGTCCTGCACGCCGAAGATGGCATCCACGCCGTCGATGTCGAACTCGGTGACGTAGATGGGCAGGCCGGCGGCGGCCAGGCGCGCGATGTTGGCCGTGTGCGTGTTCACCGAACCCTGCAGGTTGTTGTAGTTGAACTCGAACGCGTGCCCCTGGATTCCGACGAGATCGATGAGCCCGCGGTCTTTCAGCAGCTGGATGATCTGCAGGTAACGCGTGGTCGCGTTGCCGTCGTTGGTGATGCTGTAGTCATTGAGCATCAGCTTGGCGTTGGGGAAATACTCCCGCGCCAGCGTGAACGCATTGATGATCCAGTCCCAACCGGTCGTGCCGGCGCCGCCGAGCGCTTCGTAGTAACCGCCCGAGCCGCCGCCCGCGGTGGTATTACCGGCCGACGTGCGATCCGGCGGATCGTGCAACGGCTCGTTGACCACCTCGATCTGCTCGAGGTCCGGGAACTCGGTGCGGATGGCGTCCAGCCATTCACGGATTTCCGCCATCTGCTCTTCGGGTGTGAGGTCGTACAACCACTGCGGTTGCTGATTACCCCAGAACAATACGTGCCACTTGAACACGTGGCCGTTGGAACGTGCCTGGTCGTAGGCCGCGCGCGCCTGGGCGAAGTTGTAGCTGTCGCGCGTGCCTTCGACGGTGCCCCACTTGCCGCCGTTCTCCGGCGTCACCTGGTTCCAGTACGCGCCGAAATTCAGCGAATTTCCGCCGCTGTGGGCGCTGCCGAGGAACTTCGGCTCATGGCCCGTTGCCAGCGGATCGCCGACGCGTGTGAACGGCGGTGGTACCGGTGGCGGCTGCGGCGGTTCGATGCCGGTGGCGGGACCGCCGGTGTCGAGATCGTTCACCGTGTACCAGGAACCCTGGCGTCCGAAGGCGAACTTGTCCATCAACATGCCGTCTTCACGCGTGGCCCAGTAGAAGGTCTGCGTGAGTTGCCCGGCGGGCACGGTCCACACGGTCGGGAACTGGCCCGCGGCGCCGGTGACTTTCACCCAGCGCCATTGGTTGGAGCCCACCGTGCCGCCCGGGTAGACGGTCTGGGTGGGAACGTTGAATCCGATCTGCCCCGAGTTCACCAGCGACCAGGCGCTGCTGTTGCCGAAGCCCTGGCCGTAATACCAGCTGTCATCGTTGGCGCCGCCGGGACCAATGAGATATCGCGCGTAGAGTTCGTAGTTTCCCGGCGCGGGAAAGGTGACGGTGTAGACGCCGACCTTTTCCGGAAAAGTCGTGGCACTGGGCGGGTTGGTGTCATTGAGCGCGGTGGTGACGTACGTGGTGCCGGTGGCGTCCGTACCGATCGACATCGTGCTGCCGAGGATGGCTCCGGGATCCTCGGCCTGGACGATGACGGGTTCCGTTTGTGCGAATGTCACGATCGGGACAGACGCGAGTAGACAGGCGCGCAGCAGCGCGTTTGGAAATTTCATCCTTGTTCCCCTCTGAGAGTTGTCCTTTATTCGCAGTGGTTTGCCCACTGTTTGCCGCCCGAATCTAGTCCAAGGATGCGCGAGTCGGTAGCGGTAACATCCGTTACGCGTTGCAGGACTTTTTCCGTGTTTTCTTTCCCTGCGCGAATCGCCGGTGTGAACAGTTCCGCGAAACCGGAAGCCATTGAACATAAGGCCGACAAACGCTCGAAACGCCATGTCGGGGAACGCGAGCTATGTCACGGCGATGTATTCGGTGATTTGCGACTCTCAGTGCTCAGTCCGGGGAATTTTCATGCAGGCGAGCGCGAGCGTTACAGCTTCCGGCGATTCGAAGGCCGCTATTGGCGAGGCCCTGAAGCAGGGGCTCTCCGGCAATCGACTGCAATCCATTTCCCTGCACGATGAACGCGGCGACGTGTTGTGGCTCGACGAGGGCGCGCTCGGCCCGGACGAACACAACCTGATCCTCGAGGCGATCTCCGCGCTGAACGACGCCCCGGACCGCAATTTCCACTTCCAGGTGATCGGCGACGGCCGTTCGGCGGCGTTCCTGCCGGCGCGTTCGCCGACGAACGATCTGCTCGGCGTGGCGATGATCATCGCCGACTCCAAGTTCCTCGACGCCAAGGGCGCGGCCAAGTTCGTCACGCCGGCCTCCACGAACCTCATGCGCCGCCTCGCCTTCCTGCGCCGCCCGCCGGCGCCCGCGGCCCCGGCCACGCCGCCGCCGCCCGCCGCGCCGCCGGCCGGCAAGGTAGTTAGCCCGCAGGCCCGCCCGGCGGCCCCCGCCAGGCCCCAGGCGCCTGCCGGTGCGCGTCCCGCCGCCCCCGGTGCCGCGCAGCGTCCGCCCGCCCCCACGGCCCAGCGCCCTGCTGCGCCCCCGGCCCGCCCTGCTGCCCCAGCCGCCGCGGCCAGGCCGCCCGTAGGCGCGCGACCCGCGGCGCCGCCGCCGAAGCCCGCTGCGCCCGCCAGGCCTGCGGCTCCCGCCGCGCGCGCCGGTGCTCCAGCTCCGCGTGCCAATGCTCCCGCTGCGCAGTCCATGCAGCAGCGCACCTCCGGCAGCGTGGAATCCGATTCGATCGCCTTCGAGATCTCGGACATCGATCCGAAGGCGCTGCTGCGGCCGCAGTCGCGTCCCGGCGCCGCACCGGAAGCGAAGCGCCCCGACCTGCGCGTGGTGCAGACCGATCGCCTGCCGAAACTCGAGATCCCGCTGCACGAAGACCCGATTCCCGAGCTGATCCAGGACGAGCCGGAAGCGGCGGAACTGCCGCAGATCGACGCCGACGAACCGATGGTTTCGGAAGAGGAAACCACCGAGGTCGAGGCGCTCGACGACTCCGAGCACAACATGAACGTCGAGCCGGAGTACGTCGACGAGACGCCGGTGCAGCAGGATGCCGGTCCCGGCCAGTTCGAGTTCTACGGCCAGATCTTCGAGCTGCACGTGCAGCAGCTGGTCAAGCTCAAGGGCAGCGGTGGCACGCGCCGTTACGAAGTGCTGGTGCGCGATGCACATGCCGACAACGAATTCGGCGTGGCGCCGGATCGCGTCGTGCAGGACGTGCACGACCCGAGCGCCAACTCGGACCTCGACCGCATCGTGCTGGAACAACTCGTGTCCTGGATGAGCGAGAACCGCGCCGTCTGGGAAGGCGAGCCCGCCAGTTTCTCGATCAACGTCGGCATGGGCACGATTGCCGATGCCAAGTTCGCCAGCTACGTGGCCAACGTGCTCAAGAAGTACAAGGTTCCTTCCAAGGCGCTCGGCTTCGAGATCAGCGACAAGTCCTGCGTCGAGCAGGTGCGCGAAGTCGACCTGTTCTTCCAGGCCTGCGAAAAGCTCGGCTGCCACGTGGTGCTCGACGACTTCACCTTCCACCACAACACCACGCGGTGGTTAGGCTCCGCGGCGCTCAAGTTCCTCAAGCTCGATGCGCGCATCACCGCGGTAGCCATGAAGGAACGCGTGCCGCAGGCGATGGTCGTGGCCATTGCCCAGGCCTCCAAGGTGCTCGGGCTTTCCTGCGTCGCCAAGCGCGTGGATACGCCCGCCGTGCGCGAGTGGCTGTCGGCCGTGGGCCTGGACTATGCCCAGGGTTTCCTGCTCGACCAGCCCAAGCCGCTGCTGAGCCTGGGCGCGCCCTCCCGGTAAACCCGGGCAATCAGACGAGCCGAGTTCTTCACTCGGCAGGCCGTTTGTGGCCTGTGCGTGACCGTCGTACCTTTGTCGGATGTCCGGCCGTGTCGATAGCCTGCTGAAGAACCGAAACGCGCTTTTCTGGACGCTGCACATCGGCGGCTGGCTGGCCTACGGAGTGTCCCAATATCTGGGCACGCTGATCTACGACTACAAGAAAGAGCACTCGAGCGGCTACCTGACCGTGATTGCCATCGCCGCGGTCGGCGGATTCCTGCTGAGCCTGGAGCTGCGTTACATCTACCGCCGGCTGTGGACGCGTTCGCCACGCGTCATCATTTTCGGTGCCTTGCTGGCGTGCTACGTGTTCGCGCTGGTGTGGCGCGTGATCATCAATTCCGCCTATCTGCAGTTCACCAGTGACTCGATGGAATGGGTCATGAAGTCGCCGCTGGAATTCTTCAGCAATGCCTTGTCCTCCACCTACCTGCTGCTGTGCTGGACCGGCATCTACTTCGGCATCAAGTACTACGAATCGCTGCAGCAACAGCGCGAGGCCACGTTGCGCGCCGCCACGCTGGCGCAGGAAGCGCAGCTCAAGATGCTGCGTTACCAGCTCAACCCGCACTTCCTGTTCAACACCCTGAACGCGATTTCCACCCTGATCCTCGACAGCGAGAACCGCACCGCGAACCAGGCGGTCATGCGGCTGTCGGAGTTCCTGCGGTACACGCTCGACCAGGATCCGATGAAGAAAGTCACGCTGCGGCAGGAAATCGAGGCGATGAATCTGTACCTGACCACCGAGAAGCTGCG
>DASUGK010000101.1:0-11681 GCA_036274075.1 Steroidobacteraceae bacterium
CGCGATCGAAGCAGCGCCCGCGAGCGCCAGCAAGTACATGAGCGGATTCCGGTTCACGACAGTTCTCCATGGAAATTTGGGTTCTCATGGGGTTGAGCGGAATTCGGGGCCGACGGGGATCAGGTGTTTGCGATAGATTTCCGTTCGAGGCAGGTTTCAGAAGACGAAATGGTGTTCGGGCGCTCTTTTATATGGCTGTTGGCGGGCGCGTTGGTGGGCTGCGGGCGCCACGGCGGCAATTACGACCCGGACCTGGTGCTCGAGAGCGCCGTGCCCACGGCGGAGCTCCAGGCCGGAAAGAAGCTGGAGCTGCCCTTCGACGCGCGCGGTTACCGCTTCATCGAGGTGTCGCAGGACACCGCCGACGTGCGGATTTCGCTGGCTGCCGGCACCCGGTCGCTGGGCGAATGGGATGGGCCGGCGCGCCGTGCGGCGCCCGAGCGGGTCTGCGTGTACACCGAACCGGGCACGCTCTCGATCACGATCTCGAGCGCGGACGCCTCCACGAAGCCCGGTGCGCGGGTCGAAGTGCATGTGCGTTCGCTCGACGGCAGCCGCTCGTTGGGCGACGAGAACTGGGTACGCGCCGAGTGCACGCAGAGCGAGGCGGCACTGGCGCTGCCGCAGGCGGGCAATGGCCTGTCCACGGCGCAGGTGCAGGAGCAGGCGGAGCAACAGGCCGAGAAGTACCGGCACGCCGCGGAGATCTGGGCGCAGATGGGAAATCGCAATCGCGCGGGCGAGAGCTTCCTGCAGGCCGGATGGATGCTGGCGAGACAGACCTCGCGATACACCGACGCCGTGGCGATGGGACTCGAGGCGCGCGAACAGTTCGTGGCCATCGCGGACAACTTCGGAGCGTCGCTCGCCTCGATGCAGATCTCGGTGCCGCGCTGGGAGCTGGTGGACGAAGGCCTGGACGATCGGGGCGCCAAGCTCGGCGATCGCCTTGCGGCGCTCGCGGTCATTGACAAGGACCTGGGCAAAGCAGTCGCCACATTCGACGCCGCGGGCGAGCCCTACTTTTCCGCCGAGGCGCGCGGACACATTGGCTACAACTATTTCCTGTTGGGCCGCTTTCGGGAGGCCCTCGAGGCGTTTTCCGTTGCGAAGCAACTCTACGAGAGCGAGGGCGAGGCCGCGGGCGTGACGCGCGCCGAAGCCAACCTCGCCTTCGTGCGGAACCAGGCGACGGACTACAAGAGGGCGGCCGCGGCGTTTGCGCAAACGCTTGCGCAGTATCCACCCGACGCGGCGACGCCGGCGCTGGCCGACATCCTCGACAACAGCGGCGCGATGCACAGCGCCGCGGGTGATTTCAACAATGCGATCCCGCAGCTGCTGCGCGCGTGGAAGATCCACGAGCAGTTCGCGGATTTTGGTGGGATGGCGCGCAGTCTCAATGGGCTGTCGGTGACTTACATGCGGATTGGTGTACCGGCGGCGGCGCTCGATTACGCGAAGCAGTCGACTTCGATGCTGCGGCGGCGCGCGGGTGACGCGGGGCCCGGCGGTGAAACCACGGAGCTCATCAGTCTCGCGCTCGCCGGCAATGCGCAGCGCGCACTTGGGAATCCCGCTGCCGCCTCCGCGTCGCATCGCGCGGCGTTGGAGCGCTCGCGCAATGACACCGCGCGCCTGCGCGCTCATCTCGAGCTGGCGCGCGATGCCCTGGCGGCAGGCAATGCAAAGGATGCGCGCGTCGAAGTCGAATCGGCGCGGAAGCTGATCGGTGGCGCGTCGGAGATCCAGCAGTTGCTGGTGGAGCTCGAGTCCATTCGCGTCGCCATCGCAGCGGGTGACTTGGAGAATGCCCGTGATCGGCTGACTGGATTGAAGGGTTTGTTCGCCGCGGTGGGGGCACCCGAGTTCGAGATCGAGCGCGTCGATACACTCGCCCGAGTGGAATATCTGCGCGGGAAGCTGGATGACGCGCTCGCGTTGAATGGCCAGGCACTGGATCAGCTGCGGTCGCTGCGGCTCGCCGTTGCGAATCCGTCGTTGCACACCAGCCTGACGGCGTCGTACCGCGCGGCGTATGAGCTTCGAGTCGATCTACTGGATGAGCTTCGCGGCAATACAACGGATGCGAAGCGCCGCGCAGCGATGTTGAATGAGATTTTCGCGGCTGCCGACGAAGCGCGGGCGGGACTGGTGCACGAGACGGCCGAGGCGCGCGTGTTGGCCGGTGATGGCGGCGCCGAGACGCAGTTGCGCACCGTCGCTACGGAGATCGCGGTGCGCGAGAACATGCTCGCGGCGGTCGATCTCGGCGGCGCCACGGGCGTCGATGCCACGGCGCTGCGCGGCGAGCTGGCGCGGTTGCGCAGCGAGTACGACGCGCTAAAGCCGCCGTCCGCGAACTACCAGCGTTTTGGACCGGGTGACTACGGCACGGCCGGCGTGCGCGCCGATACCGCGGTGCTCGTGTTGCTCGATTCCTCCAAGGCGCTGCGGCGGTTCCTGGCAACACGCGGGCACGTACGCGAGCTCGAGGCGCTCGATTGGACGCCTGCCGCTCGTTCACAGCAAGGCGACAAACTGCTCACCGGGTTTTCGCTGCTGGCCGCCTATCCGCATCTGATCGTAGTGGCGGACCCGCTGCTGGGGCCCCTGCCGCTGACGGCGCTCGCGGACAGCGACGGCAAGCGGCTCATCGATGCGCATGACGTCACGATGAGCCTGACGCTGCGCGACGCGTTGCGCATCGCTGCCCTCCCGGACGATAAGCGACGCGTGAACTTGTCGCGCGTCGCGCTGTTCTCCGACCCCATCTTCACGCCGTACGACGAGCGCATCCAGAAGCGGGTGACGTCGACGGATGCGTTTCCGGCGTTGGCGCGACTCAAGAGCTCCAGGGCCGAGACCGACGCCATCGCCCGACTGTTCAAGTCGGCGAATGTACTGAGTTACTCCGATGATCTCGCGTCACGCGAGAGCGCGCTGTCGCCGGCGGTGATGCAGGCCAGCGTGTTGCACTTCGCCACGCATGCGGTGGCGAGCGATACCTGGCCTAATGGATCCGGACTTCAGCTGACCGCCTTCACGAAGGAAGGCAAACCGATCAACGGGTTCGTCAGTTCGCTCGACCTGTTGTCACAACGCACTTCCACGAGTCTCGTGGTGCTGAGCGCTTGCGATACTGCGCGCGGTGATTCGACGCCGGGTGAAAACGTGGCGGGGCTGGCGCGCGCTTTTCTGGGAGGCGGTGCACGACGCGTCGTGGCTTCGCTTTGGGCGGTGGACGACGCGGTCACCGCACGGCTCATGGCGGAGTTTTATGCGGGGCTGGTTTCCGGTAAGACACCAGCGGTGGCGCTAGCTAGTGCGCAGAAGAAGGTCGCTGGCCCGGATGTGCCAGGTCAGCGTCCTGCGTGGGCGGCGTTTCTTCTTTATGAACGCGCGCCGTAGTGGCGTCAGAGGTTTCCGTGGATCACGCCGTTGTGAAATCTCATGCGGAGAGCCGGATACGGCGTCGTGGGTGGAAGAATGATCGAGATTCGCTTTTCGATCTCGTCCCGAAAGTCCTTGCCGCCCAGGCCTCCCATTTGCATGATGGCCAACTCTCGCAAGGCCACACAGCGCGGGTAATCGGGTCGTCGCGGCGAACCATTCTTCGGCTCGCACAAGGACAAATCGTTCTCGATGGAGAGTATCGCCAGATAGTGGCGGTTACCGAGGGGACTCGGAGCTTTTCCGCCAACGTTCATCGGGATATAGATGAAGGCATGCGGGTTTGTCAGGCCGCTTTCGGAGTCCGTCATGTCGTGAATACCAAATGCATACACGTGTTGTGACAAGTCGCCACCATCGTCGCAATAGTCCTGGCCGAGCGGCTCCTTGTTCTCGTTGAACACTCGCATGTCGGGATCTTCGATTTCACTCGAACTACTCCAGTACACATTCAGGAAGTCCACGGTCGGCGGATTGCTGGACGCGACAGCGGCCTTCGTATCTTGTTCCGTGCGCCGATTCTTCAACTTGAACTTCGACCCTACTTTCAGGTGCAGCTCCTTCAGCGCCGGGTCATTTGAATTCGAAGCCATGCCATTCCCGTAGTCGAACTTGCAAAACTTTTCATGGGTCGTCCAAAAGCCCTCGACTGTGGCCTTTTGGTCGAGCACCGTCTTCGGCTTCGCGGTGCAACCGACGAGCATTGCAGCGCCTACGAGTATTGCGGCGACACGGCTGATGCCGTGCTTCCCAATCGACTTCATGTGAACCCCCGGGCCTGGTTGTTGTTTGTTTGGGCCCATGTCACTTCTGTCACGACCCCACCAAATCTCCCACCTACCCATGACATTTCACCTTGTTCATGGACCCGTACAGGCCCGCGCAGCTATCCTCCGCACCAACAAGCGGCAGCGGATAAGGGATGGACGCGCGAACGGCTGAAGGTGCCTTGCGCCGGGAGGACCTGGCGGGGCTCAAATCTCTACTGGAGCGGCACTGTCGCAGTGCGGCGATTGCCGAGGACCTGCTGAGCGAGGCGCTCGAAACCTCCCTTCGCAAGCTGCGCAGCGGCGAGATCGCCGAGCCGGAAAAGCTGGTCGGCTACGTTTACCGCGTTGCCCTGAACCACTGGCGCAACCTGCGCCGCAGCCCCCAGGCGACCCGCGGAAGTTCGGCAGGCCTCGAAGCCGTGGCCGACGAGCAGCCGGCGGCCACGGTACCGCTCGAGCGCGCCCACTGGGCGCGGCTGATGCGCGAGGTCCTGGCCGAGCTCCCCACCCCGCGGGACCGCGAGCTCATCGTCGCCTTCTACCTCGAGGAGCAGGACAAGGACGCGATCTGCACGCGGCTGGGCCTCACCGGCGAGCACTTCAACCGCGTGGTCCACCGGGCCCGCGAGCGCTTCCGCGAGCTTCTGGAACGGCGCGGATTCCGACGCGGGGACTTCCTGAGTCTCCTGGTCGCGGTGGTGGGATAGATGGCTGACCCGACACAGACATCCCATATGGACGCAAAGCAAATCGCCGAGCGCCATGTCATCGAGCGGTACCTCGCGGGCCAGCTCACCGAGCCGGAGGCCGAGGCCTTCGAGGCCTACATCGAAGCGCACCCCGAAGTGATCCAGGACATCGATCTCGTGAGCCGCATGAAGTGCGGCCTGGCCGCACTGCATGAACGCCGCGAGCTGGCGGCCGTGGTGCAGGCGCGCCGGCGTGCGTGGATGCCGGCACTCATCGCGGCGTCGGTCGCGGCGCTCGCGCTTGCCCTATTCCTCTGGGTGGTGCCGCATGGCGGGGGTACGCGTGCAATGCTGGCGAGCGCCGCCGGCGACCTGACGGACAACCGTCGCGTGGCGTTGCCGGTGCTCGCGCACCTGGATGTGGTGCGCACACGTGGCGAGTCCGACAACGTGCTCGTGGTGCCCTCGCTCGATCCGAACGTCGACTCCAGCATCGAGCTCGGCATCGACATGCGGGCCGAGAAGCCCGGCAGCCGCTACACAGTGGAGCTGCTCCGGATCGACGGCGGTGCACTCGATTCGCGCGGCAAGCTGTCCGACGTGCCGGCGCAAGCCGACGGCAGCCTGCGCATCTACGTGCGCGGCAGCGCGCTGGCCACGGGGAACTATCTACTGCGCGCGCAGGCGGATGGCGAAGAGCCGGTGGAGTTCGTCGTGCGCGTGAGGGCTGCCGCGCCCTGATCAATCCTTGCGGATGACTTCCGCGTACGCCACGTTCGCGTGCGGATCCTGCGTCAGCACCACGTCGGGGCGCAGCCGGTCGGGAAACAGGTTGCGCAACTCCTGTGCGGAACGGTACTTCAGGTGCCAGTCCATGAACGCACTGAGATAGCCTCGACCGAAGCAGCCAGGCAGGAAGTTCGCGGCCAGCAGCCGCCCGCCGGGCTTGAGCATCGCGCACAGGCGCGAGGTGAGCAGTGCGGCGGTGGCGTCCGGTAGATAGTCGTAGAGGCCGGCCGAATAGATGAAGTCGAACTCGCCGATGTCGAGCTTGCCGAACACCAGCGTCTTGACGCGCTCGACGAGCACGCGCAGGCGCGGATGGGCGAAGTCCCTGGCCACGGTCGCCATCGATTCGCTGTCCTGGTCGAGGGCCACGAACTCGCAGTCGAACTGCCGCTCGAACAGCAGGCTGTCCTCGAGCTCGCGGCAATGACCCGAGGCCACGGACAGGATGCGGCAGCCGTCGCGGCGCGCGATGTGATCGTTGATGTGGGAGTGCAGCAGCGCGCGCCGATAGAGCACGCTCAGGCCCATGGGCACGCGGGTCGTCGCGAGAAAGATCTGCTGTCCCACGGGTGAAGTGCCGGCGGGCGGGCTACCCGAGTACACGTAATCCATCATCACCGCATCGCCGGCGTAGCCGCGCGGCTTCTGGAAGGCGCGCGCGGTGTACGGATCCTGCTGGCAGAGTTCGAACAGCGGGTGCCTTCGAATGCGCGCAATGAAGGCGTCCTCGCAGCGCGCATCGATCGAGGCCTGGTGCAGGTTTGTCAGCGCCGGGCCCAGAAGCCGGAATCCCGCAAAGGCCTGGCCGCTGGTGATGAGCTGCGCCGCACGGTCACAGAGGGCCGTCGCGGCGGCGCCCAGCGCGTAGAGGTGATCCGCACCGTGCGGGTGCGTGACGGTGATTTCCGAATCGCCGAACGATTGCGACATGGGCCCCTGTCACGGTGGTCGATAGGCACATCGCCTACCCAACGACCTGTATGCAGAAGCCCGGCTATCTCACTCGCCGGAAGACGGCTCGACCTCGTTGAGGTATTCCAGCCCGTCGAGCGCCGAAAATCGCTCGTTGAGGCCGTCCAGCATGGCCATGTCGCCCGCGTCCAATTCGAAGTCGAACAGCGCAATGTTCTGCCGCTGGTGATCCTCGCGGTACGCCTTCGGGATCGGCACCACGCCGTGCTGCAGGTCCCAGCGCAGGATGACCTGCGCGGGCGTCTTTCCGTGCTTCATCGCGATCCCGGCGAGGCGCTCATCCTTGAGGCGCTTGCCGCGCGTCAGCGGGCTGTAGGCCTGCACCACGATGTCGTTGGCGCGGCAGAAATTCAGCATGTCCAGGCTGTGCCCGAACGGGCTCCACTCGATCTGGTGCACCGCCGGCATCTCGCCCGTCTGGTCGGCCAGCGCCTGGATCTGCGCGATCTTGTAGCTGCACACGCCAATGCTGCGCGTCAGTCCCTCGTCGCGCGCCTGCATGAGTCCGCGCCACACTTTTTCGCCGACGCTGGTCTTCGGCGCGCGATGGATGAGCACCAGGTCCGCATAGGCGAGCTTGAGCTCCTTCAGATTCTTCACCGTGGCCTCGTAGCCGTCCTCGTTCTCCTCGACCTTCATCGAGATGAAGAGCGCCTCGCGCGGCACGTCGCTGCGCAGGATCGCGCGGCCGATGCCCGATTGCGTGTGATAGTCCCGCGAAGTGTCGACCATGCGATAGCCGAGCTCGAAGGCGTGCAAAACGGATTCAGCGGTGTGCGAGGTGAGCATCCACGAGCCCATGCCGAGCACCGGCATCCGCGCTCCACCGCGCAGGTCCACGGTCGACTCCGGCGCGAGTTCGCCCGGGGTGAATTCGCCGCGCGGCGCGCGCAGCGGTGTTTGCTGCTGGATGTTGGCCATGGCCGTCTCGTTGGACGATCAGAACGGCGCGTTCTGCGCGACGTTCAGGTCACCCTCGCGCAACGGCTCCGGCTTCTGCGGCTCGGCGTCCTGCACGGCGTGGAGTGTGGGAACGGCGTCGTCGGATGGCCGCTCGCCGGATTGCTCGCTCCGGCGGTCTTCCATCCGCCTGAGGAACGCCCGCGCGGCCACCGTGGTCAACGCCACCGCGATTGCGAATCTGAGGAGTGTTTTCATGGTGATTCCGAAGGTACGCGCCGACTCGGCGCGCACGCTACGGAATCACGGGTGTGGCGTCGTAGGTCTTTGACGCTTCGTGCCGTCTGCGGGTTCAGGCAACGAGCGACGCGGGTACCTTGCCGCCGTTCTTGCGCAGCTCTTCCATCACGCGGCGGTGCAGCCAGACGTTCATGGCCGCGGTGTCTTCCGTAGAGCCGGTGTAACCCAACTCGCGCGCCAGCTCCCGGCGATTCTCCAGGCTCGAGTCGATGTCGAGCAGCTTCATGAGATCGACGATCGAGCTGCGCCAGTTGAGCTTTTGCGGATCCTTGGCCGCGCGTGCCTGCAGTACCGCTTCGACGTCCACCTCGCGATCCCACTTCGCCTCCACCGGGCTGGCGGGAATTCCGGACGGGCCCGAGTTGCTGGGTGGCTGCATCGGCACGAAGGGCTTCTCGACGGCGGGCGTCTGAGCCTTGGACTCCAGCGCCCGGGTCGACTCCTCGGATTCCGCGTGGCGAAAGATCGCATCCCTGATGCGACTGAAAATGCTCATGTGTGCCTCCGATGATGTAGTTAGTGGATGCCGCCCGGTTCGACGCGCAGGTTCTCGCCGCGCAGCGGCTCGGCTGCGTCGGGCTCCCAGTCGCCCGTCGGCTGCCCAGCGGATTCGCGGTTCGGAAGAGTGGCGTCCGCGGATTCGGACCTGTCGCGCAGCCACCTGACGAGGACGGCGGTGAGGGCTCCAGCGAGCGCGAGTCTGAGTAAGGTTTTCATGGGCGCGAGCGTAGTCGCGCCGCGCCGTGCGCTACATCGGCCAACGCACTGTCGTGCCATGAGGAGGCTCCGACAGTGCGTGGTTCATCTTCAGCGCTTGGTGTTCCCCAGCAGCACCTTGTCCATGTAGGCCAGCGCGTCCGCGGATTCGGACTGGCCCAGCCAGAACACCGCGCGCTTGCGCTGCTCCTGCGACAGCGAACGATCCTCGGCCAGCGCGATCAACGCCCGAGTGCCGCGTTCATCCGGCAGCTGCGAGAGCGCCATGATGCCCTCCTCGCGCACCTGGTCGTCCGGATCCTTCCTGAGCGCCGCCGTGATCACCTGCTCCGCGTTCGGCGCGCCCGTGTTTGCCAGCCAGAACCACGCCTGCGCGCGCACGCCGCCTTCCGGGTCGGTATTGCCGAGCTTGATGAGACTGTCCGCAACGTCCGGCACCTTCGACAGCGTGATCGCGAAGGCCGCGTGCTTGCGAATCTCAGCGCTCTTGTCGCCGAACATCGCCTTGCGGGTGACTTCCGCTCCCGCGGTGCCGCGCAGCTCGGCCAGCCAGAAGATGGCCTGCTTGCGGGCTTCGACATTGCCGTCGCCGAGCGCGAGCCTGTTCAGCGTCCCAAAGGCGAGCTCGCCGCGATGCATGCCGAGCGACATCAGGACGTCGTCCTGCAGGCCCTTGCCGACCGTGAGGCCGGCGAGCCAGCGCGCGCTGTCGTCGGTCGAGATGCCATCGAGCGCCTGGATGGGCGATTTGGCTTCGACCCGGCAGGCGGCGGCCAGCGTGCGCAGGCGATCGAGCTTGCCGTCCTTGAAGCGCGCATACACGCGGGCTGCGTCGGTCTTCTCGTGATCACGCGTACCGTAGCCGGTTGTATCGCCGTCCAACTTGCAGGCCCCGGCGTTGGCGAACTTGTCGTTCCAGTTCCAGCAGCAGAAGGCAGGTGCGTCTTCGACCGCCTCGATCTGCCAGCTCACCCAGCCGTCCTTCGGGGTCGTGATTTCCGCGGAGCGCGCCTGGGTACTGAGCGCGAGCGCCGCAATGGCAATGGCCATCAGGTGGTTCACGGCTTTTTCTCCAGCGTGGCGTCGATGGCTTGCAGCGCGGCGTCACTGTCCATGGTCGACAACATGCGCAGCAGCGAGCGCTTCTCTTCGGGTGACTTCGCGGCGCGATACAGGGCGAGCACGCCCTCGTCGTCATCGGCGATCATCATGCCTTGCAGCGCCGCGTCCCTGATCTCCGCATCCGTGCTGCGCGCGTAGATCTCGTGAAGCGCAGTGCGCGCCGCGTCAGTGTCGACGATACCGATGCGTCGCGTCGCGTCGACGCGCACCGACTTCTCGCCCGTGCCTTCGGCAATCTTGCGAAGGCCCGCCAGATCGCCGGCGATCGCGTAGGCATCGAGCAGGCCGTTCGACGCGTTCGGCTGGTCGCCGAGCTTGCGCAGCTCCTCGGTGGCGCCCATGGCTCCCAGCAAGCGGATCGCTTCGGACCTTTCATCTTCCGACTTCGCGCTCACCGCCACCTGGTACACCAGGTCGTTTCGATCGGCGATCAACCAGGCCTGCAGGATGCCCGACTTCACGTCGCGACTCGCCGTCTTGTAGATCTCCTGCAGCGCATCCAGCGACTGCTTGTCTCCTGCGATGCCGATGCTGCGAACGGCTTCGGCCTGAAGGTCGGACGGCGAACGTGCCGTCTGCAGCAGGATGTCGCGCGCCTCTGCGCCGTCGATCTGGCCCAGCACGAACAGCGCCCGCTGCTTGACCAGCGTCGACTGCGGGCCCGCCAGGACCTTCCTGAGGATGGGCAGCGCACGCTCCGCCGGCTGTGCCATCAGTCCTTCGAGCGCCGCGATCGCGAGCTGCTCGTCTTCGGTGGGGACGCGCTCCGCGCTGCGGGCGGCGGGCTTCGCCGCGACGGCCGGCTTGGCCGGCTGCGCGGGCTTCGGGGCCTGCGCGGGTTTCGGCGCCTGCGCCGGCGCCGTCTGCGCGTGCGCCGCACCGCCTGCGATGAGCGCGGCCAGGATGGTGGTTCGAATGAGTGACATGTCTACCTCTAACTACAAAGTCGTGGATCGGGTGTTGGATGCCTTGCCGGTGGCCAGCCGGCCCTGCATCACGCGAAGTTCGAAAGCGAGCTGCGAGACGTCTGCGGCCGCGCCGCTGCCGCCCTGCTGGACGCTTTCCAGGATGGGAGTGAAGGCGCGCAGCACGCGCGCCAGTTGCGGCTCGCCGGCCTTTTCGGCGGCGAGCGCGTAGAGACGGTTTTGCTCGATGATGGTCTCGACCAGCCTGGCGCGTTCCTCGGGCGTCGCGCTCTCGAGCGAGACGAGCTGCTGCTCGGTGCTCGCGAGATGCGAGGCCAGGCCGCGTTCGTAGGCGGAGGTGTTGTTCGGCTGCTGCTCCTGCGGCGGCGGCGTGACGTGCGCGATCTCTGGCGGCGGCTGGCGCGTGAACTGAACCACGACGATCACCGCGATCAGCGCGCTCGCGGCGGCAGCCAGCCACGGCGTGTAGTTGAAACGCTTGCGGGTCGGCAGCGCGATGACGTTGGACTGGTCCTGCGCGGCGGCCCTGTCGAGCGCCGCGCGCCAGCGCTGCTGCGTCTCCTCCGGCACCGGCACATCCGGAATCGCCGCCGCCGCATCGAGCCGGCCGACCAGGCGATGCAGCCGCTGCGCAAGTTCCGGCTGCTCCGCCAGCGCCGCGCCGATGCGCGCCCGCTCCGCCGCGTCGAGCCCATCGCGGTAGTAGTAGAGAATGAGATCGTCGTCGGAAATCATGACTCGCTCCAGGCGTGCATCACGACGCGCAACTTGCGGATCGCGCGGAACAACGTGCTTTTGACGTTGTTGATGTTGGTTTGGGTGCTCTCGGCGATTTCCTCGAGCTTCCAGCCTTCGACGTGCTTGAGGAGGAAGGCCTGGCGTTCGTTGGTGGTCAGCCGCTGCATCGCTTCTGCCAGGTCGCGGGTGAGGGCTTCGCCGATGTATTCGCCTTCGGGGGCGGATTCGGGCGGCGACTCGTGCGCGTCGGGATCGATTTCCTCTTCGCTGCGACGCTTGCGCTTGCGGATCAGGTCGATCGCGGC
>DASUGK010000102.1:0-16179 GCA_036274075.1 Steroidobacteraceae bacterium
AGCACGGACTTGCCGTGACAGTGGGGCGGACGGCATATGCACCTATCATGAGTGCGCGGGCCGGGACACCAAATTCGCAAGGCACGAAGCCGTCCCCGACCGAGTGATGGCGAGTGCCAACGCCCAGCCGATTCCGCGCCCAAATCATGGACCAAAGAGCGGCGGCCCTAATCTTGCGAAACAATCACCGAAGGGCCCGGCGAAAAGCGCACTCATGATAGGTGCATGTGCCGGCCGCATCACCACCACCGCAACCCCGTCCCCGTTTGCTAGGAAACGAGGAATGTCCCCATTACCCCATTACAGGTCGGTGCGGGCGGCGGCGATGTCGGAGGGGCTCACGGGGGAGGCGCCGCCGCCGAACTTCTCGCGGATGTAGGTGAGGATCGAGGCGAGGTCTTCGTCCGGTAGCTGGCGGAATTCGGGCATGACGTTGTCGACGGCGCCGTCCTTGCGATCCGCGCTGCCGAACCCGCCGGTCATCACGAACAATGCCAGCGCCTTGGGATCACCCTTGACCCAGGTGCCGCCGACGATGGGTGGCTGCATGTTGGGCACGCCGCCGCCATCGGACTGGTGACATGAAAGGCAGTGCCGCGCGTACAGCCGCTGGCCCGGCGGCCGCGTATCAGTCGACGGCGCCGCCGATGCTGCAGGCGCAGGCGTTGCCGCCTGCGGTGGATCGGCCGCCGTCGCACAGGCCGCGGCGACCAGCACCGCGACGGGAATGGCGAATGCGGCCGCGAATCTCATTTCCCGGTGTACGAAATGCGCCAGATGCGGCCTTTCTGCGAATCCGCCACGTACAGCGATCCGTCCGGACCTACCGCCAGCCCCACCGGCCGGTAGCGCGCATTGCGCGGGCTGTTGTCCGCCATGTCGCCGGCGAAACCATCGGCAAACACCTGGTACTCGCCGCTCGGCTTGCCGTCCTTCATCGGCTGGAACACCACCTTGTAACCGGCCTGCGGTTCCGGCGCGCGGTTCCAGCTGCCGTGGAACGCAATGAACGCACCGCCCTGGTACTGCGCGGGGAAGCTCTTGCCCGAGTAGAACAGCAGGTCGTTGGGCGCCCAGTGCGCCGGGAAAGCCACGAGCGGATCCGGATACTTGCCGGCCTCCGGCGTCTTCTTCCCATCGCCGCCGTACTCGGGCGCGACCACGCGCTTGCCCAACTTGGTGTCGAAGAAGGTGTACGGCCAGCCGTAATTGCCACCGTCGACGATCTGGTGGAATTCCTCGGCCTGGCGCGTGGCGTTGTCTTGCGCCGTGTACAGCGAGGGAAACAATGTGTCGAGCGAATCGCGGCCATGGATGACCGCGTACAACGCGTTCTGCGCGGCATTCCACTCGATCGCGACCGCGTTGCGCATGCCGGTGGCGAAGCGGCGCCCGTCCGCCGGCGTCTGGTTGAGCTTGTTGCCGTCGAACACCCAGACGCCGCCGTACTTCTCGAGGATCGGGCACGGCGACTGGCCGAGTGACCCTTCCTGGCGATCCTTCTGCTGGCAGGAGTTCGAGGGCGCGCCGACGTTCACGTACAACGTGCCCTTCGCATCCATCGCGAAGGTCTTGTCCGCGTGCTGCCGTTCCATCGGGAACCCGGACACCACCGTCTGCCGCGGCCCGGTGGGCACGAGCTCACCCTTCTTCAGCGCGTAGCGGTAGACGCCGACATTGTCGGATGCGTACAGCCAGTCGCCGCGGATGAGCACGCCCGTGCCCTGCACGTCGCCGAACTTCTCGGCCTTGTCGGCCTTGCCGTCCTTGTCCGTGTCGCGCAGCGCGACCAGGCCGTTGCGGCTGGCGAGGTAGACGTCGCCGTTTGCGGCCACGGCCAGGTTGCGTCCCGCGCCGAGGCCTTCGTGCACCACGGTGATGCTGAAGCCGGCCGGGACCGTGATGCCGTCATCCGCGGCCAGGGCGGCGCCGCCGCACAGCGCCAGCGACAGACTAACTACTCGGGCGAAATTCCTGGTATGCATGTCCGAATCCTCGGGATCCTGGTGTTGGGGCCGTCCACGCCGCCGCGGCGGCAGGTGGGGCCCGGCGATAGTGCGGTGGAATACGTCAAGGCGCAACGCCCGCCGCCCGGAGTACACCTCCACGCGTCACGGATGTTTCACCCGCATCAGAACCCTCTGACGGGCCCATCCACCGGGAATCCCTGAACCACCGGAAATATGTGCAGCGCCGGAAAAACAGTGCAGGAAACCTGCAGGTCGCGCGTCTTGTTTGTCAGGCCGACTTCCGTGCACTATTCGCCACCGCCCGCGCGATGCGAGTGGCCTCCGCAGCAACATCAACGACACCATGCCACCACTCGTCGATCCCGTCATCGAACGCGTACTCTCCGAATTCGAACGCCGCGCCGAGGAAGAACACCGCCGCACCAATTTCGACGCGCCCGGCACCAACCTCGACGATCTGCTGCTGTCGGTGGGACGCGAAGCCGGCACCCTTCTCTATCTACTCGCCACGGGCGCGGGCTCGCGGCGCATCCTCGAGCTCGGCACGTCGTACGGCTATTCCACGGTGTGGCTGGCGGCGGCGGCGCGCGCCACCGGCGGCAAGGTGCAGTCGCTCGAGCTGCGCGATTTCAAGATCGAGCACGCGCGCCAGGCGCTGACGCGCGCGGGCCTGTCCTCGCGCGTCGAGTTCCACGCCGGCGACTGCCTGGAAACCCTCAAGACCCTGCCCGGCCCGTTCGACTTCGTGCTGCTCGACGTCTGGAAAGACCTGTACCTGCCGTGTTTCGAACTCGTCCATCCCAGGCTCGCGCCCGGCGCCATCCTCGTGGCGGACAACATGCTGCTGCCGGAGGTGGTGCGTCCCCAGGCCGAGGCCTACCGCGCTCGCGTGCGCCAGGCCGGGGACCTCGACTCGGTGCTGGTCGAGGTCGGCAACGGCATCGAGATCAGCCGCAAGCGCTGAGCCCCGTCCCCGGCGCTCACAGCAGCGACCGCGCCACCAGGAACGTGAAGAAGCTGTAGAACAGCACCATGCCCACCAGCGCCAGCCGGCGCCACATCGGCGGACGCAGTGCCTCCGGCAACACGCGCGTGTTGAGGTACAGCAGGTGCAGGCCCGAGATCGTGAAGATCACGCCGGCGACGTTGGCGCCGATCTGCAGCAGCATCACTGGTGCCGCCAGGTTCAGCGCGATGATGCCCCACGCCACCACCACCGCGAGCACCGCGTAGTAGACGGCGCGCGCGTCACCGCCGCGCCAGGCGCGCACGCGCCTGCTGCCAGTCCAGAGGATGTCGGTGATCGAGCGGGTCATGCCTTCGACGCAGTCGAGCTGGGTCTTGAAGAGGATCCAGGCGCCCAGCACCGCCACCGTCAGTCCCAGCAGCGGCGCCGCGGTCGCGCCGATGGTCTGCGCCAGCACCGCGCTGATGGCCAGGCCCTTGATGTCGGTGCCCGCCGGCACGAACGTCACGTACAACAGCGCCGGCAGCATCATCCCGAGGAGCGCGCCGACGAAGAAGATGCCCCATTGGTCGACGCGCACGATGCGCCACCAGCCGCGCCAGCGCTGCAGGTTGGCATCGTCCGCGACGAAGATGAATCCCGTGTCCGCGAGATGGCTCTTCTTGCCGCCGAGCGCGCCGCCGATGTGGCCGACGCGGCTGCCCATGCCGTAGCCTTTGTCGCGCGCCCAGTTCGACAGCGTCAGGTTGAGCACGCCACCGCCGCCCGAATAACCGACCAGCGCGCCCAGCAACAACATGTCCACGCCGGGAGGCAGGAAATTGAACGATCCGGTCGCCGTGCTGAATCCCGTGAATCCCGCCAGCGCGGCGCCCCAGGTGGACGCCGGCACGAAGATCAGCCCCAGAACGAAGAAGCCGCCGAGGATCACCGCGACCAGGATCCAATTGAGGATCTCCAGAGTGCGCGCGATGCGCCTGCCGAGCAGCAGCACCACCACGCAGGCCAGGAAGGTCGCCACGCCGATGAGGTAGATAGTCCCCGCGTCCGCCGGTGGCGCCGCCAGCCGCCCCAGGAACACGAAGAAGATGGCGCCGGCGGCGGTGGCGGCCCAGGCCGGCCAGCCCACCTGCAGGAAATAGAGGAAGGCGTAGAACCAGGCCCAGAAGGATTTTCCGGGCCGCGTGCGCATGAAGCCGGTGACCACCGGTTCACCGGTGGCCACGGTGTAGCGCATGACCTCGGTGTTGAACACGGTCTGGAAGAAAACCGCCACCAGCGTCACCCACAGCAGCGACAGGCCGTGCCTGACGAAGGTCGCGGGCCCCAGCAGGAACTCGCCGCTGCCGATCGACACGCCCAGCACGATGACGCCGGGCCCGCAGATCGCGATCCATCCGAGCCCGCGCGGATAGGGTGGCTGCGGCAGGTCCGCCTGCTGCCATGGCGCAAGGTCACGCCGCGAATTCTCTGCCGATTCGCTCATCGCCCCCTCCCGAATGGACTGCCGTCCGGTTTGCACGCAAGAATGCCGTAAATCCCATGCCGCTGCAGAACCGCGTGACACCCTTCGGCGAGATCGTCGCGATCGAGCAGCGCGGGCTGCTCATGGGCAACCGCGGCATCATCCACGATCCGGCCACGCGCACGCTGCTCGCGCGCCGCTGGACTAACAAGGCGTGGATCATCTGCGTCTGCGAGTTCCGCGGCGTGCGCCGCGCGGTCATGTCCCGCCGCAGCTGGACGGAACTGTTCTTCCTCGACGAAGCCACGGCGCTCGCCGCCGGCCACCGTCCCTGCTATTACTGCCGGCGACCCGCGGCGACGGCCTTCGCGCAGGCCTGGGCGAGCGCACGCCGATCCGGCACTGTCTCCGCCACCGACATCGACGCCGTGCTGCACGCCGAACGCCTGCAGGGCACGCAGAAGAAAATACATCCGCTGCGCATTGCAATGTCTGCACTCCCGGATGGCACCGCAGTGGCGTTGTCGGGCGAGGCTTACGTCGTGGCTCAAGGCCGGGCCTTCCATTGGACCGCACAGGGTTATGAAGCACCCCGCATCCTGCAGGACGCCGATGGCCTGCTGACTCCACCGTCGACGGTCGCGGCGTTGCGTGCCGGCTATCGCTGCGTCCTGCATCCGACGCTGCTGGCGCATGTCGACGGCGCCGGCCGACAGGCGGCGACGGATCGCGTCCGACGTCCCCGATCGCCGACCTCCAAGTGACTGTTTGTAGTTAGGTTGCCCGCGCGCGTCGCCGCACGGCGTCGCCCGGATGGGCCGTTGTCGTGGCGCCGCGACCCCGCGGCGCGGAATTCCCCGTGCGGGCCCCGCAATGCGCGAAAGCGCATTGGCACATCACTTGCACCTCCCGGTAACCCTGTACCTCACGAGGAGATGAGTCATGAAAGCAAGCAGGACCTTGATCGCCGCAGCGATCGCAGCCGTGCTGCCGCTCGGCGCCGCCATCGCGGCGGACAACGATCAATACGGCAACAAGGACAAGTCGACGATGCACGATTCGAGCTTCAAGAAGCTCGACACCAACGGTGACGGCCGCATCTCACAGGCCGAGGCCGCGGCGGATTCGAGCGTCGTGTTCTCGAGCGCGGACGCCAATGGCGACGGCTATCTCGACAACGACGAATGGAAGTCGAGCAAGAAGGGCAGCAAGGAGCCCAGGCAGCAGTCCATGCCTTCGGATCCGACCGAGCCGGCGCCGAGCACGACGCCACCGGACTCCACCACGCCACCGCCCGACACCACCAGCCCTCCGCCCGACACCGAAACCCCGCGGCAATAGCCTCCCGCGGATCCTTTGACAGTCGGGCGCCCGCGCGGCCGCAAGGCCGCGCGGGTCTTGGCGCATCAGATCATGCGCGAGAAGCCGCCGGAGGACTGGCCGCCTCCCGAACCACCCCTGCCGCGGCCGGAACGCGCGCCGCGCACGAATCCACCGCGCTGCTGCGAACCCTGTCCGCCGCGCCTTTCACCGTGGCCGCGATGACGGCCTTCCTGCCGCTGGCCGTGGCCCTGGCCGTGTGAACGTCCATCCGGGCGCTGTCCGCCCGACGGGTGACCACCGGAGTGATGCCCACCCTGGCGGTGCCCCTGCGAGCGCTGCGATCGTTGTGTGCTGCCCCGCTCGTCGCGGCGCGGCCGATCGGACGACCGCTGGTCCTGCGCGGAATACGCATCGTGGCTGGCGGTACCCGGCGCGCGCTGCGAACCACCCTGGCGATGGCCGCGGCCCGCTTGCGGCTGGCCGCCGCGCGGCCGGCGGTGCTCAGGGCGCCGGCGCGGATCCTGGTGCGGCTGGTACTCACCCGGCTCGCGGCTTTCGGGCCGCGGCGTGTGTGAGCCTTCCCTGATCTCGAACTTTGGCGTGGGCGCGAATTCCACGTTGCGCTTGAGCAGCTTCTCGATGTCCTTGAGCAGCGGCACTTCATCGGGCGACACCAGCGAAACCGCCGCGCCGCTCGAGCCCGCGCGCGCGGTGCGGCCGATGCGGTGCACGTAGTCTTCGGGCACGTTGGGCAGCTCGTAGTTCACGACGTGCGGCAGCTCCTTGATGTCGAGGCCGCGCGCCGCGACTTCGGTCGCCACCAGCGCCGTGATGCGGTTCTCCTTGAAATCCTCGAGGGCCCGCACGCGCGCGTTCTGGCTCTTGTTGCCGTGGATGGCCATGGCGGTGATGCCCGCGCGCTCGAGCTGCTGCGTGAGGCGGTTGGCGCCGTGCTTGGTGCGCGTGAACACCAGCACCTGGTGCCAGTTGCCCTCGTTGATGAGGTGCGCCAGCAGGTGGCGCTTGTGGTCCTTGGGAACGCGGTAGGCGCTCTGCTCGACCTTGTCGGCGGTGGCGTTGCGCGGCGTGACCTGTACGCTGACCGGGTTCTTCACGAAGCGGTTGGCGAGGTCGCGGATGTCGTCGGAGTAGGTGGCCGAGAACATCAGGTTCTGGCGCTGCTGCGGCAGCAGCTTGAGCACGCGCTTGATGTCGTGGATGAAACCCATGTCGAGCATGCGGTCGGCTTCGTCGAGCACGAACACCTGCACGTCGGAGAGCGACACGGCGCGCTGCTCGCACAGGTCGAGCAGGCGGCCCGGCGTGGCGACCAGGATGTCGCAGCCGTGGCGCAGCTTGTCGATCTGCGGCTTCTCGGAGACGCCGCCGAAGATCACGAGCGAACGCAGGTCGACGTACTTGCCGTAGTCCTGCACGCTCTGTTCGACCTGCGCGGCGAGCTCGCGGGTCGGCGTCAGCACCAGCGCGCGCGGATTGCGGCCGCCGCGGGTGCCTAACTTCTGCAGCAGCGGCAGCGTGAATCCGGCGGTCTTGCCGGTACCGGTCTGGGCGCCGGCGAGCACGTCGCGGCCGGACAGGACGGCCGGGATGGCTTCGAGCTGGATGGGAGTGGGGACCGTGTAACCCTTGTCGGCCACGGCACGGAGCAACTCGGGCTTGAGCCCGAGATCGGCGAATGACATTGAAATACCTTGTAGAAACGGGAAACGAGACTCGCAGTGCCTCGGACCCGGTCTTTGAAGACCAGCGGTCCGGGCGGCGGTCATTAGCGAGGGAATTTGCGAATCGACTGCGCCTTGTGGACGCTTTCGGACTTGCGTGCTTTAGGGGGCGATGACCGCTCGACCCTGAGTAAGCGCGCGCGACTATACAGGCCCGGGCCCCGGGGTCAAAGCGAATCCCGGGCAAACCCCGGAATCCGCCAGCCGGAGCCCCGCACGGCCAGATGGTAGTCTGCGGTCCCGATGTTCAAGTGGATCCTCATCGGCCTCGCCGCCCTCATCGCCGCCGCCGTGGGCAACTGGTGGTACGGGCAGTACCGCAGCGAGTCCAGGCTCCTGGCCCAGCCTGTCTACCGGGTGCTCGAGCAGCACGACCGCGCGCTCTACGACGGCCTGCTGGCGCGTTACCGCCTGCTGCTGCGCGGGGAGGAAAGCCGCGAGCGCTTCGTGAATTACGCCAATGCCGAGATCAGCAGGTCCGCCACCAATGCGATGGGACGCGCCTCGCGGGAATCCGTGCGGGCGATGGTCGAGGACATGGTGGTCACGGCGAAGAAGCTGCAGGCCGTGCCCGGTGATGCCTGCTTCCAGTTCCTTTACCCGAACATCGCCGGCACGCCGGATGTCGCCACCGTCATCGACGCCGACTCACAGGCACGCACCCTGCAACTCATGGCCGAGGTGATCCGCAGTGCCGCCGAGGATGCGGCGCCGCCGCCCGATCCCGACAAGGTCAAGGACAACCTCGCCGGCATCGTCAACGCGGTCTACGCCGACTACGGCGCCGACGCGCAGGCGCTGGCGCACGCCGAGGATCCGCGCGTCGATCGCGCCAAGGTGTGCACCATCGCGATTTCCCTCTACGAGCGCATCCTGCAATTGCCGCCGGCAGACGGCAGCGACCTGCTGCGCACCATGGCCCCCGCCGGCTAGACCGCCATGGCCCTGGCCTACGCCGATCGCGTCCTCAAGGTGGACCACGCCGGCGAACACGGCGCCGTGAACATCTACCGCGGGCAGCGGCTGGTGTGCTCCTGGCGCGACGAGGCGCTGAAGCGCGAACTCGAGGAGTTCCGCGCACACGAGGAGCGCCATCGCGCCATCTTCGCCGCCGAGCTCGAGCGCCGCGGTGTGCGTCGCTGCCGCAGTTACCGGCTGTGCGGGCTGGGCGGCTTCGTGCTGGGCGTGCTCACCGGGATCTGCGGGCGCGCTTCCATCGCGGCGGTCACCGTCGCCGTGGAGCGCGTGGTGCTGCGGCATCTCGAGGTCCAGCTGCGCGAGCTCGAAGGCGTGGACGCGGCGGCACATGCCGCCATTTCTTCCATCCTCGACGACGAGCGGTCACACCACGACCGCGCCGCCCAGGAACCGCGGCAGGGAATCTTCTGGCCGCGTGTACTCAAGCCCGCGGTCAGCGCCGCCACCGAGTTCGTGATCTGGACCGGGATGAAGCTCTAGCCCGTTTTCCGGCGCGCCTGGTCGATGAGAAACAGGTCGGTGAGCAGCGCGCGCAGGTGGATGGACGCGTTGAGGTTGTCGACCAGCAGGGAACCGATGGCGCCGCAGTCGAGCACCATGCCGATCGCGCCCTGCGCAACCGCCACATCGCGTTTCACGGCGTCGAGGAATGCGCGCGTACCCGCCGCATGCGCCGCATTCTCGCGCAGCACGGCGCCCTCGAGCAGCGGCGCCAGCCCGTCGAGCGCCGCGAACGTCTTCTCCAGCGTCGCGCGGATGGGCGACCCTGCATCGTCGGTGCGTCCCTGCGCCGCGTAGGCCAGGCAAAATTCGTATCCCGCCTCGATGGTGTCGAGACGCTCGGCCAGGGTGTCGTTGCTCATGTGTGGTTTTCGCGTGGGTCGTCTTTGCGCTGGCCGGACCAGCGCTGGGGATCGTGGAACACCGCGGCTTCCTCGCGGGTCATCTGCCCGCCGATCATGGCACGCAGGTAGGCGCGTTTCTCCGGCAGCAGCGAGAAGTAGATATGCGCCATCGTGAGCGTGAGGATCACCAGCGCCGCAGCGCCGTGCAATACGTATACCCAGCCCCAGGTGTCCGACTCGAGCAGGTAGGGATTGCGCTGCCACAGCGGCGTATCGACCTTGGCCAGCATGACGACGCCGGTGGCGGTGACCACCAGGACCGCGAGACCCATCGCGGCGTGCATGAGCTTCTGCGCCAGCGTGTACTTGGCCGCGCGCCGCCCGCCGGCGAGGTCGCGGAAATCCTTCACCCGGATCCACATGCAGCGCAGCCGTGGGAAGGCGCGCAGCAGGTGGAACAGCACCGCCGCGGTGAGCACCACGCCGGTGATCCAGTGCAGCGGCACCCAGGAGAACTTGAGCCCCAGGATCGGCACGAAGGCGCTGGCCAGCAGCACCAGCACCGCCAGCGCGGTGATCCAGTGGAACACGCGGTCCACGGGCGCGTGCCGGGTGATCAGGAGTTGACCGTCCCCATCGCGATTGCCCGCCGGCAGCGGACGAGACTGTTGGCTCATCGTCACGAAGGGGACCGTCCCCTCTCCCCGCTGCCCTTCCTGCGCACGGCGCGCCACACCAGGTGGCCGATGATGATCGCGAGGCCCAGCCCGAATGCCACGGGCAGCAGGTCCCAGGACATGCCCTCGAGTGTCTCCTGGCCCCAGGCATTTCGCGTGATGCGGAAGATCTCCACGCCGGCCCCGCAGTCTAACTATCGCGCACCGCGCGGCGCACCAGGTTCTCCATGAGCGGGACCTTGTAGCCGTTGTATTGCACCGGGGTCGCGCCCTGGCTGGCGATGCGGCCGGCGATCAACGCCGTGTCTTCGTTCTGCGGCTGGCCGATGACGGCCTGCTCCACGGCCTTCAGGCGCCGCGGCACGCATTCCACCGCGCCGCAGACGATGCGCGCGTCCTTGATGGTGCCGCCCTCGACGTGCATGGCCGAGGCGACGTTGACCAGCGCGAAGTCCCAGGTGGCGCGGTCCGTGACTTTCTCGAAGTAGAACTTCGCGCCCGACCATTTCTTCGGCAGCCGCACCGCCGTGACGATCTCGCCCGGCTTGAGGATGGTCATGCGCGTGATGTCCACCGACGGGCCGATGAAGAACTCCTCGGCCGGCACCTCGCGCGAGCCCGAGTCACCCGCGATGACGATGGTGCCCTCCAGCGCCACGACCGCCGGTGCGCAATCCGATGGCGACACGGCGATGCACCGCGCGGCGCCGAACAGGCAATGCTCGCGATTCTGGCCCTGCGGCGTGTCGGCGTAACAGGTATTGCCGCCGGCGCGGTAACAGTCCACGCCCGCGCGGTAATACCAGCAGCGCGCGTCCTGGCACAGGTTGCCGCCCAGCGTGGCCGCGTTGCGGATCTGCGGGCTCGCGACGCGCGCCGCGGCCCGCGCCAGCACGGTGTAGTTGGCCTTGAGCAGCTCGCTCCCGGCGATCTCGGTGAGCGTGGTCAATGCACCGATCTCCACGCCCGCGTCCGTGCCGCGGATGCCCTTGAGCGTGGAGATGCCGCCGAGATCGATGAGCGCCTCGGGATGCTTGGCGCGGTCCTTGAACCAGTCGTAGCTGTCCTGCCCGCCGGCCAGCAGCCAGCTGTTCTCCACGTCCTTGGCGAGCTTCGCGGCGCCTTCGATGGTGTCGGGCTGGTAGAGCTCGAACGAAGGCATCATGTCGCGTGACATCGTGCGTGCTCCTTACTGCGTGTTGATGCTGAGCGGCTTGCGCGGCTGCGGCCGGTCCGCGAAATGATTGACGATCATGTCGGGCAGGACCGGCGTGCGATTGAACACGTGACCGCCCATGGCATCGGAAATCGCGCACAGCAGCGCCGAGGCCGAAGCGCCCATCAACGGCTCGCCGATGCCCTTGGCGCCCACCGGGTTGGATGGATCGGGCTTGTCCACCGCGTCGGTGAACATCTCCGTGGGCAGGTCCAGGTAGCTGGGCGGCTTCTGCTGGTGCAGGCCGACGTTGGCCGGCAGGCCGTTCTGCGGATCGAACACCAGCCGTTCGAGCGTCGCCATGCCGATGCCCTGCACCGCGCCACCCTTGATCTGCGTGACCAGGCCCATGGGATGGATCACGGTGCCGCAGTCGGCCACCGACACCAGGTCGACGATGCGATGCATGCCAGTCTCGGTGTCGAGTTCGATCTCGATGAAACAGGCGGCGAAGGCCGACGGCTGGCCCATCCAGGGCAGGTTGTCCTTGGCGACGCCGATGAGGCCCGTGCCCGCGAGCGCGGTCGCCGAGGCCTGGGTCATCGGGTTGATGTCCCTGGGCAGCTCGTGGCCGTCGAATTTCCCGCCGAGCGCGATGGCGCGCTTCGCGGCATCGGCGTACGACAGGGACTTGCCGCTCTTCGAGAACACCTTCGTGCCGTCGACGTCGTAGTCCTCGGGCTTGCCGCCCAGGTCCTGCGCGGCGATTTCCCTGAGCTTGGCCAGCATGTCCTGCGCCGCGACGTAGTTGGTGCGGGTCATGGTGTACGAGGTATTGCTGCCGAACTGGCCGATGTTCCAGGGCAGGTTCTTGCGGCTGTCACCACGCTCGATGACGCAGTTGTCCCAGTCGATCTTCAACACCTCGGCGGCGATGCGCGAAGTGCCCGAGTGCGAGAAGGTGCCGAGGTTGCCGACGCCGGTATGGATGTAGAGCTTGCCGTCGGGCTTGAGGCACAGCAGGCCGTCGAAGCCGGCGAATCCCGAAGGATGGAACGCCTGGCCGACGCCGATGCCGGTGACGCGCGGACCGTTCTTCTGGCCGCTGCGCTTCAGGCGCTCGGCCCACTTGAACTTCGCCTTGCCCTTGTCGAGCGCGTCGCGCAGGTAGGCGCTGGGTACCACGCCGCGCTTGCCATCGGGGCCCGGGCTCCCGGCCGAGCCGTTCACGGGGTTGTTCTTCTGCCGGATCGCGACGCGATCGATCTTGAGGTCGCGCGCCGCGCGATCGACCAGCGGCTCCATGATGCAGGCCAGCTGGTTCTGGCCCGGGCCGCGCTGCGCGGTGCGCGTCGGCGCATTGGTGAACACCGGCAGGCCGCGCCAGCGCATGGCATTCGGTTGATAGACCAGGGCGAGCGCGTCTCCAAAAGCCCGGTAGTCCCAGAAGCTGATGTGCGCGCCCGAGTCCTGCACCACGTAGACATCGGCGGCGAGTAGTTTGCCCGAGGCGTCGAAGCCCACCTTGATGTTGCCCTGGAAGGCATTGCGGGCCGAGCCCAGGTAGTACTCCTCCGCACGGCTGATGCGCATCATCACCGGCTTGCCGAGCTTCTTCTACATGTAGGCCGGGATGACCATGCAGGGATAGGCCGAGCCCTTGGAGCCGAAGCCACCGCCGCAGTACTCGGCGATCAGCACCACTTCCTCGGGCTTGAGGCCCAGCATCTGCGCCAGGGGCGGCAGCGCGAACGACTGGCTCTGCAACGAGGCGTGCACGAAGCACTTGCCGTTCTGCCAGTAGGCCATCGCGGAACGCGGCTCCATGCTGTGGTGCGCCAGCGAGGCGGTGACGAAGGGCTCGTCGTAGATCACCTTGCACTTCCTGAACTCGGCCTCGACGTCGCCGAAGTGCCACTCCTCGGCCGGCTTGCCCATCGGCAGCTGCTCGCCCTGCTTCACGCGCGCGAAATCCGCGGCGGTCCACTTGAGCTTGCCGGGTGGCAGTCCGGCGAGCGTGCCGGTGTTGAAGCCGTCGCTGCGCGCGTCCTTGCCGCCGGGGAACAGGCTCTCCAGGGGATCGTGCGTGAATGGCAGCGGCTCGTAGTCGATCTTGATCTTCGCGATCGCATCCTCGGCCGCCTGCTCGGAGAGCGCGGCCACGGCGAGGATGGGTTCGCCGACGTACATCGGCTCCTTGGTCAGCGAGGGCGCGAAACCCGGCGGGCCGGCGGGGATGTCCTCGGCCGTGAGCATGCCGAGCACGCCTTCCATCTTGAGCGCTTCGGCGGCGTCGATGTTCTTCACGCGCGCATGCGGCATGGGGCTGGTGAGCAGCCGGCAGAACACCATGCCATCGGCACGGAAATCCTCGGCGTACTTGGCCGTGCCCGTGACCTTGGCGACCACGTCGTGCGGGATGAAGTCCTTGCCGATGTGCTTGAAGTTGTTCATGCGGCACCGCCTTCAGCAGCCGCGCGCATCACGCCATTGAGGTAATTGTCGTAGGCGCCGCAACGGCAGAGGTTGCCGGACATGGCCAGTCGGGCCTCGTCGCGCGTGGGTCTGGGATTGTGCTTGAGCAGCGCCACCGCCGACATGCATTGGCCCGGCGTGCAGAAGCCGCACTGGGGCGAGAGCTCCTCGACGAAGGCCTTCTGCACCGGGTGCAACTCGCCGTTCGGTCCCGCGAGGCCCTCGATGGTCAGCACCTTGCGCGTGCGCACGGTGTGCGTGAGCGTCGAGCAGGAGTTGTAGGCGACGTCGTCGATGACCACGGTGCAGGCGCCGCACTCGCCGCGGTCGCAACCGAGTTTCGTGCCGGTGAGGCCTAGCTTGTAGCGCAGCGTCATCGCCAGGGTTTCGTTGGGCAGCACGTCGACGCGCCGTACCTGGCCGTTCACGTTGAGAGAAATGAGCCGTTCGACGCCGCCGGCGGCGCGACCCTTGCGGCCGCATCCGGTCAGCCCGCCGTAGAGGTAGGCGGCGGCGGAGACCGTCGCGCCCGAGGCGATGACGCGCTTGATGAACTCGCGCCGGGAATACCCGGCTGCCTGCCCGGGGGCGGTGTCCGCTGCGGTTGGCTCGCTCATGCTGGCTCCCGACTCGTGTCGTATTTTTGCACGCGGCGCGGCCAGTATAGCCGCCCATCCGATGTTAATAATTACCGGGCGTTCGAACTCGACCACCGGTGCTACGCCCGGGCCGGGAACACCACATTTCGCTGCGAGTCGAGCCGAGGCCGGGCGGATGGCGCTGAATTCCTCGCAACGGAGGACCCATGTCGATCGTGCTCTACCACGGTGGTGCTGCCGCCAATTCGCTGAAGTCGCTGTTGCCGCTGTTCGAGAAGAACGTGGACTTCAAGAGCCACCTCATGCGCCTCATCGATTTCGAGCAGCACGAGCCGTGGTTCGTGAAGATCAATCCGCGCGGCCAGGTGCCGGTGCTGGTGCACGGCGACTACGTGCTCGACGAATCGACGCTGATCAACGAGTACGTGGACGACACGTTCCCGGGCCTGCCGCTCAAGCCTTCCGATGCCTACGGCCGGCACCAGATGCGCGTGTGGACCAAGTTCGTCGACGAGTATTTCTGCCCGGCGCTGTCGTTCCTGGGCTGGCACGCCATGATCAAGAACGCCGTGGCGCACCTGTCGGAGGCCGAGTTCGAAGCCAAGGTGGCGCGCATTCCTCTCAAGGAGCAGCAGGACAAGTGGCGCGAATCCGCCAGGCAGGTGTGGACGCCCGAGCAGCTCGCCGACTGGCGGCGCAAGGTGAAGGTGTCCGTCGAACGCATCGAGAACGGCATGAAGGGCCCCTGGGTCATGGGTGAACAGTTCACGCTCGCGGACGTGTCCTGCTTCTCGATGCTCATCAACATGCCGGTGCGCTACGCCGACATCGTCAACGAGAAGGACTCGCCCAGGGTCATCGCCTGGTACAACCGCATGCTGGAGCGTGACTCGGTGAAGAAGGCCCTGGCCATCGGCCACCCCGGCTCCAAGTACGTCCAGCCCCAGCAGAAGTCCGCTTAGGTCGTGGTGGTGTCAGAGAGGGATTGTCGGGATTACGGCGCAATCGCCGGCGTTCCTGGCTCCAGCTCATTCACCACAATCCCGACATTCCCTCTCTGACACCGCCTCCATGTCCGCAAGAGTGATTGACGGCAGGGCCGTCGCGGCGAAATTGCGTGAGGAGTACCGGGGGCGCATCGCGAAGATGCGCAGCGGGCGCGGCATCACGCCGGGGCTGGCGGTCATCCTGGTCGGCGAGGATCCGGCCTCGCAGGTCTACGTGCGCAACAAGATCCGCGACTGCGCCGAGGTGGGTATCCACTCGACGCTGATCGAACTGCCGGCCTCGACCGCCGAGGCCGAGCTGCTGTCGCGCATCGACGCGCTCAATGCCGACGATTCGGTGCACGGCATCCTGATCCAGCTGCCGCTGCCGAAACACGTCGAGATCCGCAAGGTGCTGGAACGCATCTCGGTGGACAAGGACGTCGACGGCTTCCATCTCTACAACGTCGGCGGGCTGGTCACCGGGCACCAGGTGTTCCCGCCCTGCACGCCCTATGGCGTGCAGAAGCTGCTCGAGCACGAAGGCATCGGGCTCGACGGCCGCAACGTGGTGGTGGTCGGCGCGAGCAACATCGTCGGCAAGCCCACGGCGATGATGCTCATGCAGAAGGATGCGACGGTGTCTATCTGCCACAAGAAGACGCGCGACCTCGCGCAGTACACGCTGCTGGCCGACATCCTGGTGGTCGCGGCCGGCGTGCCCGGGCTCATCATCCCGCAGATGGTGCGCACCGGCGCGGTGGTCATCGACGTGGGCATCAACCGCCTGCCCGATGGCCGCATCGTCGGCGACGTCGATTTCGAGGGCGTGCGCAGGAAGGCCTCGTTCATCTCGCCGGTGCCGGGCGGCGTCGGGCCGATGACGCGCGCCATGCTCCTTCACAACACCCTGCTGTCGGCCGAGCGGCGACCCGAGCGGTGTCAGAGAGGGAATGTCGGGATTACGCGGCGCGACGCGCTGACCGCGTAATCCCG
>DASUGK010000103.1:0-30575 GCA_036274075.1 Steroidobacteraceae bacterium
ACACTGGGACGCTTTCTCGGCCTCGCTTTCCCCCGGCATCCGCATCCTCGACATCGCCTGTGGCGCGGGCGCCGTGGCGCGGTTGCTGCTGGCGGCCCGCGACGACATCCACGTCACCGGCATCGACTTCGCGCGCATTCCGCTCACGATCCTGCCCAACGTCGAACTCCTGTCGGACACGGCCATGGAATGCCTGCCGTTCGCCGAGCACAGTTTCGGCGCCGCTGTCAGCCAGTTCGGTTTCGAATACGGCGACGTCGACGTCGCGGCGCGTGAGCTGGCCAACGTGCTCGAACCGGGCGCAAGGGTCTCGATGCTCGTACACCACGCGGGCAGCTCCATCGTCGCGACCAACCGCGCCCGCCTCGAGGCCATCAACTATTTCCTCGGCCCGGATCTCAGCACGGCGTTCCGCAACGGCGATTCGCGCATGTTCAGCGCCGAGATGCACGCGCTGCAGACGCGGTTTCCGCGCGACGACCTGGTGGCCGAGCTCGCGCGTTCGCTGCCGTCGCGGCTGGGACGAACCCCGCGCGAGCGGCAAGCCATCTGGAAAGCCATCGAGGAAGCACTCGCGCCGGAGCGATGCCTTGCCGAGTGCCTGAACGCCTGTTGCGTCTCGCCTGCGGACCTCGACGAGTGGCTCGCACCTTTGCGCTTCGCATTCGGGCAGCCGTCGACGGAGGTTCTGCTCGATCCCGACGGCGCGCCGATCGCCTGGAAAATCGAGGCGGTCAAGGGCCCGCCGCTGGAATGATCAGGAATGCGCCTCGGCGCTGTGAACCACCCGCGTGATGCGCGTGTAGTGACTGGTCACCCAGTTCTCGATCTCGACGATCAGTGCTGCCAGCGAACGTCCCATCGCTGACAGGCGATATTCCACTCGCGGCGGTACCTCGCCGAAGTCCTCGCGCTCGACGATGCCGTGACGCTCCAGCTCGCGCAGCGTCTGCGTGAGCATCTTCGCGGAGACGCCGCGGAGCCGGCGCTTCAATTCGTTGGTTCGCATCGGGCCGGCGCGCAGCGCGCAGAGGATCAGCATCGACCACTTGCTGCCGATCAGCGCGAGGATTCCCTGCGAGGGGCAGTCGCTGTTGTAGACGTCGGCGCGTGGTTTACGGGTACTCATGGGTGGTTACCGAAAGGTGCGTACTTATCAAACGGGCACTGCGAGCATACGCTCGCTTCCATGTGGAAAGACACTGAAGTCAGCCGGCGACTGAAGCTCGACGCGCCCATCGTGCAGGGACCCTTCGGCAGCGGGCTCTCGGCCGTGGATCTGGTGGTGGCCGTGAGCGAAGGCGGCGGGCTCGGGTCTTTCGGTGTCCACCATCTCGATGGTGCCGGCATCCGCGAAATCGCGAACCAGATTCGCGCGCGCACGGCGCGGCCTTTCGCGCTGAACCTGTGGATCCCGATGGGCGACAGCGACGATCCGCAGCTCACGGACAGGCAATGGCAGGACGCCTGCGCACTGCTGCGGCCGTTCTTCGAGGAACTCGGCGTGCCATTGCCGGCGCGGCCGGCGCGATTCGGGCCACGCTACGAGGAACAGGTGGAAACCCTGCTCGAGCTCAAGCCGCCGGTATTCAGCTTCGTGTTCGGAGTCCCTTCCCCCGATGTGCTGGAGCGATGCCGCCGGGCGGGCATCGCGACCATCGGCGCCGCGACGACTCCGGCCGAGGCCAAACTACTGGCCGATGCCGGCGTCGACATGGTCGTGGCCTCGGGCATGGAAGCCGGCGGGCACCGCATTTCTTTCCTGCGTGAACCGGAGGAATGCCTCACGGGAACGCTGGCGCTGGTTCCGCAGGTGGTCGACACCGTGAACGTGCCGGTGATTGCCGCCGGCGGGCTGGCCGATGGACGGGGCATTGCCGCCGTGCTCGGGCTCGGCGCGGCCGCGGCACAGGTGGGCACCGCCTTCCTGGCCTGCGAGGAGTCGAATGCCGCGCCGTTGCACCGGGAAAAACTTTTCGGCGCCGACGCGCGGCGGACGACACTCACGCGCGCTTTCACGGGACGGCTCGCCCGCAGCATCCACAACGGGTTCATCGAAGCGTTGCAAGGCAAGGAAAAGCTGCTGCCACCGTACCCGGTACAGGGCTGGCTCACCGCACGATTCCGGCAGGCGGCGCTGGCGGCGGGCCGGGCCGACCTCATCTCGCTGTGGTCGGGGCAGGGCGCCCCGCTGCTGAAACACCGGCGCGCGGCCGAGTTGCTGCGGTCTCTGGTTGCCGATACGGCGCGCGCGTGTATCAGAGGGTGAGTGTGACCGAGGTGGCTGCCGCCGGCGGGAAGCGCGGGTCGAATGTGAATTGCTGCTGGAGACCGGCGTCTTTCCAGATTTCATTCTGCGGCGAGGTGTAATTGAAGTGGATGCGCGGCTGCGTGCCGCCGTACTTCACGATGCGGGCGATGGCTTCGCGGTCGGGATGCTTGAAATACGACCCGTTCGTGGACACCAGATAGTCCTGGCAGGTCACTCGCTGCAGCAGCTCCCGGGAAAGATTGGCGCGGCTGCCATGGTGCGGCACCTTGAACGCGGCGAGCGACTGGCGGCCGCCGAGCGCATCCAGCGCGGCGACGAGCTGTCCGGGATGCGCATCCGCGCCCAGCAGCGCGCGCTTGCCTTCGAACTCGGCGATGAAGGCGATGCTCGAGCCATTGGGCTTCGCCGAATCCTGCTTGAAAGCCGAGTCGGCCAGCGCATTGATGTCGACGGCGCCGAAGCGCTCGAAGCCTTCGAGTTCGCGCCGCTCTTCCACGGCATGCCCCGGGACGACGTGTGCATCTTCGCAGGCGGCTTCCCATTCGCCCTTGAGCGCCGAAAGCTGCGCGAGCGTGGGTGACAGCAACGTGATCTTCAGCTCGCTGTCGAGGGTGAGCGTGACCGGCGCCGCCGGCGTCGGCAACGCCACCGGTCCGCGATTCCACTTCACGTGTTTGTTCCACGGCAGATGCTGGTCGACGATGGCCTGGGTCAGCGCCTCGCCCTGGAGTGCCCCGAAGGCCTCGAGAGTCTGGTTCTGCAGGTGGTGATAGCCGTTGAACCAGATGTCGCCGAACTGCTTGACTATTGGATCCTTCATGAGTTGGAGCACGCCCTCGATGTGATCGCGATCGACGTGCGAAATCACCAGCAGCTCCAGGATCTCGCCGCGCGCGTGGATGGCGTCGAGCCGCGCCTTCAACGCGGGCCACGTGGCCTGGCGACCGGTGTCGATCAGGGTGTGCGTGGGCTCGAGCGGGTCGCCGTAGTGGAGCAGCACGCAGTCGCCTTCGCTGGCCTGCAGCAGTTCGATCTCGAACATCTCAGGCCTCGCGGTCGAATCTCAGCGTCGTGAAGGGTTGCGCGGTGTCCAGGTGCGCGGCGAATGCGTTGACCGTCTTGAGCGCCTGCTGCATCGCCGGCTCCTTCCATTGGTGGGCCATCTGCATGAGCCCTTCCTGCAGCAGCGGGATTCCCAGCGAGAACACCGGCGGCCCGCGCCGGTAGGCTTCGAGCAGGTTGTCGCCGGCGATGCGGAAGTCCTGTTCCGTGGTCCCCATGCGCAGCTTGCGGATGCCGTGCAGGATGGCGCCATCGGGCAGCCATTGCGCCATGGACTTCAGGTTGCCGGTCCAGTTCTGCCAGTTTGAGTCGCCCGCCGCGCTCGCATTGGCGAGCAGCACGTAACCGCCCGCCGCGGCGCCGAGCGGGTTGTCGATCTTCTCGAACAGCAGTCCGCGGGCGTACTCGACGAACGGCCGTGCGAGATCGGGCCGTCCCTGCGCCATGTACGACAACATCGCGCTCGCCTGTTCATCGGCAATGGCGACGCTGGTCAGGAAGGCATCCGCGGTTGCGCGCTTCTTCACCAGGATCTCCACGTTGTGCCGCGCCACGCCACTCGAGGTTCTCCACGCCAGCGGCACGCTGGCGATCTCCAGCGCATCCTTGCTGCGCAGGACGAAGAAGTGCCGCCAGGATTCCTGCGTGCGGCCCTCCCAGCGTGCGTCGCTGCGCGAGGTACGCACCAGCCGGAACTCTTCGTCTTCCCGGTCGATGGCGTTCAGCTCGCCGCTCCAGCAGGCGGGTGCAGGATTGCCGAAACGCTGCCAGGCTTCGGGCGGGCTCTGCCCGGCGCGCAACAATCCCTCCCACAGTTGCCCGTTGCCGCAGGGGCCCTGAGCGGTAATACCGACGTCGAATGCGGTGAACGCCTGCCGCAGGTCGGCGCGATCGGTGTGCGCGTAAGCCGCCTTGGGGCGGGCGCCCGTCGTGGCGCCGGCGCCTCGCGTCGTGGCCCGCAATTGCACGCTGCTCGACACCGGCGTGGTGTTGCCGCTGAGCTGCTGCCAGCTCAGCCACTCGTGCTTCGACGGTGCGGCCTGCAGCTTGATCTCCACCGGCGGCGCACCTTTCTTCGTGGAGAATGCCCGGTCGATGGTTTCACCGGTAGGCAGGCGCACGCGCGCGACGTATTCGCCGTCCGGCAGATCGTCCAGCTCGCGCATTTCGCCGCGATCGCCCACGGGCACGATGACATTTTCCCGGCGGCGTTCGCGTTGCGCCTGCGGTTCCAGCGCCCTGCCATTGGCGTCCGCGACCGGGATGACGTTGAGCAGCGCTCCCGGCCCGCTGAAGGGGCCGTCAAAAGCCTTTTCGATGCCGATGACGAGTTTGCTCATGCGGTCACCTTGCGCGGCGGCGGGTTGAATCCCGGCGGGATCACCAGCTGAGACTGGGTGAAGTTCTGGTACATCGCACCTGGCGGCGGATTCGGGAACGTCCAGTCGAACTGGTAGTCGCCCTGTGGAACTTCGACGTCGAGCGGGCCGCCCTTCTTGACGGTGGGCGGGTCGCCGTTGGAGCGATAGCTGAATTCCACGTGTGCATTGGCTTCCGGCGGATCGCAGCGGAGCAGCACCGGCAGCATCGGCTTGGCATCCAGCTGGTGCAGGAAGATCACGCTCGTGTCGCTCGACGTCGGGATCTGGACGAGCTCGTAGTCCTCGTCCGCGCGCCGCATGTAGAAGCGCAGCGCATCGATGATTCCGCTGGTGTGCACGCGCCATTCACCCACCGAGTTGTCGCTGGCCGAGCCACGGAACGAACGCAGCAGCGCCTCGGTGAACACGCTGGTCTTGCCCGGCCGGCCGTAGGCTTCCTGGCCCAGCAAGGTCGAGAAGAACACCGGGGCTTCCCAGGGCTCGGCGATCGCCGCGTCCAGGCCGGGCTGGATGATGGGATCGCCGGAATAGCCGCCGGCAAGCAGCTTGCGCGAAATCGCACGGCAGGCGTCGACGAGGTACACCTGTTGCCTGGCTTTGCAGCGTTGCATCCCGACGCGCATGGCCGTGAAGTCGATGGCGTTTTCCAGCGGTGCGTTGTCGTCTTCGCCGAAGTCCCCGAGCAGCAGCGATTGCAGCGTGCCGCTCGCGATGCCGTGGCCGACGAAATAGAAGATGAGCAGGTTGGATAGGCTGGCGTCGCCCGCCGCTTTCCACTCGCGGATCGCCTGCTTCACGTTCTTCATCGTGGCGGGCGGCACGTTGTAGGACTGGCTGGTCCGAGGATTCTTGTAGACGCCGCCCGGCAGGCCCGAGCCGAGCAGCCGCACGCTCGCGAGTTCCTTGGGATTGCGGTAACGCGAGATCACCCAGTCGGTGAAGGCGGTGACGGAAATGGGCGCGGAAGTGAGCTGGCCCATGCCTTCGCCGTGCGGGCTGACTGGCCCCGGGTTCGCGCCCACGAGGTGGTCGTAGGCGCCGACGCCGATCGCAATGACATGCGTGGCATCACCTGCCACGTTGGCGGTGTGGACCAGGGATTCATTTGCCATGGGAATGGAGGGCGCGACGGCGGGCCAGCGCACCGAGCAGGATGACGAAAGGGGTGAATGCGACGCACGCGGCATAGAAGTCCGCCGTCCTGCGGGAGATTTCCATGTTGCCGTAGAACTGCTCAGACAGAATCACCAGTGAGAACACCAGGTAGATAGTGCTCAGCAAGCCGATCGGTATGGCCCATCTCCAGCGCAAGTCGAGAAGCAGTTTCCAGCAAATCGTGACGGCAACGACGTCCAGTGAGCCCAGGATGAGTGCGTGAGTTCCACCCGGATTGTCGTTGAGCATCCATGCCAGCGTGATGCATGAAATCGCCATCGTGCCAAGCAATACACGAACAAGGGTCGAGCCAACCACATCCCGAAGTGATGTGACGATCCGGTAGTACCACGCTGCCGCGATCACGAAAGCATTCGTCAGAAATTGTGCGTACAGAAAAACAAGGAACTGGAAAGCCACGTTGTAATCGTAGATTTCGACGGTGCTGAAAACGATTGCCTTGGGAATGGAAATGATTGGAATGGAAGTAATGGCTACCCACGCGCACCACAATGCGATGTCGCGGACGATGGGGTAGCGGCGCACGCCTTTCGGCGGCATCTGAGCGCGGCTTTCCGCCGCCATGGATCGTGATGCCGGCTCCGGGCGCTGGGGGCCCGGTGCTGCAGCTGGCGCGACCGGCTTCAGTGGCGGCGCCCACGCGCCACCCGTGAGACGGCCCAGAATTTCTCTCGCCGTGTTCTTGACCGAATCGCTGTCGTCGTTGACGGCGATGCGCAATTTCTCGGTAATTGCGTCCACCGCCCAGGCATTGCGCCTGGCGTAGATCTCGAGTTCCTTCAGCGCGGCGGCGCGCGACTTGGGGAAATCGCTTTCGAGTGCGTGCACGAGGTCCGGCGGCAGTTCCCGCGTCGGCTGGATCGGCGACCGTGCAACCAGGAACGACGGCCCGTCTTCCTTGTAGGTCCATTTGCCGGGCCGCTGCCGTGGCTGTTCCCGCGTCACTTCCCGGTACACGTAGTCGTACAGCTCCTGCACCGTGATTCGACCGTCCTGGTCGATGTCGGCTGCGCCGGTAGTCAGGCCCTGCGCGATGTGGCGGGAGAACAGCGACCCCTGCGCACCGAGGTCCCAGGCGAGCTGGTCACCGGCGCCCGCCGTGAGAACCACTCGTCCGAGACCGGTGCCCTTGAATTGCGGTTCGACGACGCTGGTCGCCTTCGCCGTTCCCTCGAAATTGCCGCTGTAGCAACAATCGAGCAGCAGCAGCACGCGTTTCGAGGCGCAGTTGTCGATGAGGTCGGTGACGAAGTCCGCGCGGATGCTGGACGACCGCGGCGTCGCGAACGAGGAGTTGGTGGTGCAGAGGTACAGCGCCCCCTTGCGATCGATGAAGCCGTGCCCGGAATAGTAGAGAACGACCGTTTCGTCCTCGCTGCGATTGCCAAGGAACTCCTCGATGCGCAGGCACGCGGTCTGGCTGTCGACGTCTTCGAGGGTGCTGACCTGGTAGCCGCCGATCTGCGGGTTCTCGAGCGCGGCTTTCATGCTGCGCAGGTCCACGCCCGGCCCCGCGAGCGTGGCGAGATCGGGGTTCGCGTAGTGGCCGACGCCGATCAGCAGCGCCGAGTGCTGTGTTCCTTCCGCACCGTCCACTGGCTCCTCCCAGAGCGCCGCAGATGAACGTGAGGGCGATTGTGGACCTGCGGAAGCAGGGCGTCCACGTGGAAATAGCTAGGCTGGACCGTTGTGCACCGCGCAACCGGCTGCCGGCGGCAATTCTTCACACTAACAAACTACCGAGGTGCGCGCGGTGACTCATCCGTAAGTCGCGACGTGTTATGCACGGGCGCCCGAAGGCGCCGCGCGGCGCGCCGCGGGCGTAAGCGATACGTGAGCGGCGCCCGCATAGTCTCGAGTCATGAGGCAGGACGCCAGGAAACCAAACCCGGGAGACGACACTATGTTGTTGCAATTCCTCTCCGGCGCCAGGCGCGTCCTGGTGCCGGGCCTGCTGTGCATCCTTGCGGCCGGCTGCACCACGACTGCGAAGCTCAATTCCTTCGCCGAGCTCAGCAAGGTGGGGATCGCCTATTCGGACGCGGCCGGCGCGGTCATCGACCAGGCGGCCGACGGCAGCATCGACGCCGACACGGCGACGCTGCTCGTCACGCGCGAGCTCGAGGATGACCCGGCGAAGCGGCGCCAGGCGCTCACGGACCAGTCGAAGGCGCTGCGCGAGCAGCTGGCGGTGTTCTCCCGGATCCGGCGGCACCAGGAACTGATCAAGGAATACTTCGTGACTCTGGGCGCGCTCGCCGATGCGGGTGATGCGGACTCCGCCATCGGCAGTTCGGCCGGCGGAATCATCGCCGCCTTGGGAAAACTCAGTCCCGGCTTCGAGAACCTGAAATTCGGTGATCAGTCCGTGAAGGATTTCACCGAGCAGGCCGTGCCCCTGCTGGTCGCCAACCTGCGGTCCCGCGCGCTGGAGCAGGAACTGCGCACCAACGGCAAGGCCATCGATCGCGAGTTGCTGGCGTCTGAAGCATTGATGGGCTTCCTGGCCGAAAAGATCCAGGCGGATGACGCCGCGGTGCAAGGACCCAGGGAGGCCGACGCGGTATTCACGCCGTACATCCGCGGCGAAGACCTTCCGGACGACTGGCCGGCCACGCGCCAGGCCTTCCTCGAGCGCAGCGTCGACATGTCGGCCGTGGGCAATGCACAGGCGGCGGCGCGCAAGTTGCGCACGGCGCTGACCGCGGCGTCGGAGGGCCGGCTCGCACCAGGGCAATTGCAACTGCTGGTGAACGACCTGACTGCGCTGGTCGAGATCCTCGAAAACGTCAAGGGCAAGCCGTAAGGCAGGGAACGAGGTAACGGATCATGGCGACACCCGGAGAAAATCGCGACCAGCTGATTCGCGACCTGCGTGCCACTCGCACGCAGCTGATGTCGGCGGAATGGCTTTCGATGATTCGCGAAGCGCCCAAGCCCCAGCGGCAGGCGGCGGCGGACAATCTCATGAAAGTGCAGCTGGCGTTGCTCGACCTGGAAACCCAGGCGCTCGCGGCTTTTCGCGACCAGCTCATCGAGAACGAAGGCGACATCGCCGCGTCCAGCAAGCGCATGAGAATGGCGCTGGCGAGGCTCGAATCGACCGCCAAGGTGCTGAAGGCCGTCGGCGACTTCATCGGCGTGGTGGCGCGCGTCGTCACGCTGTTCTAGGCGCCGCCGCGCGGTGCTCGCGATTGTCTATGCCGCGCGGTGAGCGCGCGCGAGATACTCCGCCGTCTGCATCTCCACCAGCCGGCTCGCGGTGCGCTGGAATTCGAACTTGAGCTTCTCGCCCTTGTACAAATCCGCGGGCGCGGCGGCGGCCGAGATGACCACCTTCACGCCGCGGTCGTAGAACTCGTCGATCACCGAGATGAAACGCCGCGCGGCGTTGTCGGCGGTGTCGTGCAGCACGGGCACGTTGCCGATCACCACCGACTGGTATTCGCTGGCGATGGCGATGTAGTCCGCGGGGCTGCGGGGTCCTTCGCACAGCGCGGCGAAATCGAACCAGATGACGTTCTCGCTCTCGCGCAGCACCTTGATCTTGCGATGGTTCACGGTGATCGAGCCGTCGGTCTCGACGTCGTCGTCGGACAGGTCGTCGAACAGTTCTTCGAGCCTCTTCTGCGTGCCGGCGTCACCCGAGGGCAGGTAGATGGACGCGGCGGTCAGTTGCCTCAGCCGGTAATCGACGCCGCCTTCCACGGCCACGACGTTGCAATGTTTCTCGATGAGGGCGATGGTCGGCACGAAGCGGTCGCGCTGCAGCCCGCCCTTGTACAGATCCCTGGGTTTCACGTTCGAGGTGAACACCAGCGCCACGCCACGCTTGACGAGCGCACCGAACAGGCCCGCGAGGATCATGGCGTCGGCGATGTCCGAGACGAACAATTCGTCGAAACAGATGACCTGCGATTTCTTCGCTACCTTGTCTGCCACGCCTTCCAGCGGCGACTGCATGCCCTTGAGGCGCTTGAGATCGGCGTGCACTTCCTGCATGAAGCGGTAGAAGTGCGTGCGCCGCTTCTGCGTGATGGCCAGGCTCGAATAGAAGAGATCCATCAGCCAGGTCTTGCCGCGGCCGACGCCGCCCCACAGGTACACGCCCTTCGGTGCCCCGTTGCCGTTGTCGCGCGTCAGCCCGCGCAGCAGGCGCTTGCCGAGCGGCACCGAGGCCGCGGCGGTGAGCTCGGCGCGCAGCCGCTCGAGATGACGCAAGGCCTCGACCTGCGCCGGGTCCGGGGTAAAGCCGCGCTTGGCGGTCTCGCGCGCGTAGAGCGCGCCGAGCACGTCGTTGGAATGATTCACAGCAGTTGGTAATTGGGGCCGGAGCCGCCCTCGGGCGTGGTCCAGTCGATGATCTGGTAGGGATCCTTGATGTCGCAGGCCTTGCAATGCACGCAATTGGCCGCGTTGATCTGCAGGCGCTTGCCGCCCGCGCCATCGTCGACCATTTCGTAGACATGCGCCGGGCAGAAGCGCGTGCAGGGATTGTCGTACTCGGCCGCGCAGCGCGTGGCGCAGATGCTGGTGTCGCGCACCTTGAGGTGCGCGGGCTGCACTTCATCGTGCGCCGTCACGGCGAAGAACACCGACGACAGGCGATCGCGGGGGGGCAGGTCGCGGTTCACCCAATGGCGGTTCGGCGATTCGTACTCGGCGAGCTTTTCCATCGGGAAGCTGGCCTTGTTGCGCAGCGTCCAGGGCGTGTTGCCGCCGACCATGCTTTCGATGCCGGCGTTGAGCAGTCCGATCTTCAGGCCACCCTTGAAGCCCGGCTTGATGTTGCGCACTTCCCTGAGCTCGGCGACGGCTTCGGTCTTGCGCCAGATGGCATCGAACCCGATGCTGGTGTTGTTCTCCGCGAAGTAGTCGGCCGCGGCCATGCCGCAGCGGATCGCCTGGTGAATGCCCTTGATCTTGGGAACATTGAGCGTGCCGGCGGAATCGCCGACCAGCACGGCGCCGGGCATCTCGAGCTTGGGCATGGACTGGAAGCCGCCGGCGGAGATGCTGCGCGCGCCGGCCGACAGGATCTCTCCGCCCTTGAGGAACTCGTGCATCGTCGGGTGATGCTTGAACTGCTGGAAGGCTTCGAACGGGAAGAAGCGCGGATCGCGGTAGTCGAGCCCCGCGACGAAACCGACGTAGGCGCGGTTGTCGGCCAGGTGGTAGACGAAGCTGCCGCCGTAGGTTTTCGCATCCAGCGGCCAGCCGACGGTGTGTTGCACCAGGCCGGGCTGCACGCGCCCCGGCGGAAGCTGCCACAGCTCCTTCATGCCCAGCGCATAGACCTGCGGATCGGCCTTCTCGTCGAGCTTGTAGCGCCTGATCAGCACCTTGGCGACGCTGCCGCGGCAGCCTTCCGCGATGACGGTGAGCCGCGCGCGCACTTCCGGTCCCGGCGTGTAGTTAGGCCCGCGCGTGCCGTCGTGTTGCACGCCCATGTCGCCGATCTGCACGCCGGCGACCGAGCCGTCATCGTCGAACAGCGGCAGGGCGGCGGCGAATCCGGCGAACACGTCGATGCCGAGCGCCTCGGCCTGCGCGCCCATCCACTGCACCAGCCCGCCCAGCGAGATGATGAAATTCCCCTGGTTGTGCAGGTAACCCGGGATCCACGGCACGCGCCAGGAGCCCTTGCGGCCCAGCCAGCGGAATTCGTCGCGAGTCACGGGGACACAAATGGGCAGCGCCGCCTGGCGCCACTCGGGCAGCAGCGCATCGAGCGGCCCCGGCTCGAGCACGGCGCCCGAAAGAATGTGTGCGCCCAGCGTCGATCCCTTCTCGAGGATGCACACCGTGAGCTCGGGCTTGCGCTGCTTGAGGCGGATGGCCGTGGCGAGGCCGGCCGGGCCGGCGCCGATCACGGCGACGTCGTACTCCATCACATCGCGTTGAGCGGGGCCGTTGTTGCTGGTCATGCGGTCGGTGCCTGCTTCACTTCGGCTGCATGCGGATCGCGCCGTCGAGACGTATGGTCTCGCCGTTGAGATAGCTGTTCTCGACGATGGTCTGCACCATCGAGGCGAATTCCTCGGGCCGGCCGAGGCGCGGCGGGAAGGGCACCTGCTTGCCGAGGGACTCCTGCAGCTCGGGCGGCATGGCCGCGAGCATGGGTGTACCGAAAATGCCCGGCGCAATGGAGCAGACGCGGATGCCGAACATCGCGAGCTCGCGCGCGATGGGCAGCGTCATGCCGGCCACGGCGGCCTTGGTGGCCGAGTAGGCGGCCTGGCCGATCTGCCCTTCGAACGCGGCCACCGACGAGGTATGCACGATGACGCCGCGCTCGCCGTCGGCATTGGGGGAATTCTGCTGCATGGCCGCCGCGGCGGCCTTGTCGCACAGGAAGGTGCCGATGAGGTTGATGTGCACCACGCGCGTGAAGAAGTCCCCGGCCATCGGGCCGTTCTTGCCGAGCACGCGGCCGGCGCCGATGACCCCCGCGCAGTTCACCAGCAGGTTGATGCCGCCCATGGCGGCACGCGCGGTTTCCATCGCGCTGTTCACCTCGGTCTCGGAGGTCACGTCGCACTTGGCGAAGCCGGCATTGGCGCCGAGGGACGCGGCGGCCGCGGCCCCGGGCCCTTCCTGGACGTCTAACAAGGTGACGCGCCCGCCCGCGGCCGCGACGTGGCGTGCGACGGCCAGCCCGAGGCCGGAGGCGCCGCCCGTGACGACCGCGCGCGCTTCAGTGAGTTTCATCTGGCGGTACCCCTGCAGGATCCAGGACGCGCAGCATAACGAACCGGCGCCCGGCCATGGAAATCAGCCGGCAACTTCGACCGCGATGGCCGTGGCCTCGCCGCCGCCGATGCACAGGGACGCGATGCCGCGGCCGCCGCCCCGTGCCCGCAGCGCGTGCACCAGCGTGGTCACGATGCGGGCGCCGGTGGCGCCGATGGGATGGCCGAGTGCACAGGCCCCGCCCAGCACGTTGGTGCGTGCATGGTCGAAGCCGACCTCGCGCATGGCCGCCATGGCGACCGCCGCGAAGGCTTCGTTGACCTCGTAGAGCGCGGCTTCCTGCGGCTTCCAGCCCAGCTGCGCGAGCAGCTTCTGGATGGCGCCGGCCGGCGCGGTCGTGAACCACTCGGGCTCGCGGGCGAAGCTCGCGTACCCCAGGATCCTCGCGAGCGGCTTGATTCCGCGGCGCGCCGCTTCCGAGGCGGACATGAGCACGGTGGCCGACGCGCCGTCGGAAATCGACGAGGAGGAAGCCGCGGTCACGGTGCCGTCCTTGCGGAAGGCCGGCTTCAGCGTGGGGATCTTGGCGAGGTCGACGGTGAACGGCGTCTCGTCGCGATCGACGACGGTTTCGCCCTTGCGGCCCCTGACCGTGACCGGCGAGATTTCCGCGGCGAAGGCTCCCGAGTTGACGGCCTTCAGCGCGCGCTGCGTGGATTCGGTGGCGAAGGCGTCCTGGTCGGCGCGCGTGAAGCCGTATTTCTGCGCCGTGTTCTCGGCGAACACGCCCATGAGCTGGCCGTCGAACGGGCTCTGCAGGCCGTCGTAGAACATGTGGTCGAGCACTTCGCCGTGGCCCATTCGCATGCCGCCGCGCGCCTTGGGAAGTAGATAGGGTGCATTGGTCATCGACTCGAGGCCGCCCGCCACCGCGACCGACACGTCGCCGGTGCGGATCTGGTCGGCGGCCATCATGATGGCCTTCATGCCCGAGCCGCACATCTTGTTGATGGTGGTGGCGGGCACGCTCTTCGGGATGGAGGCGCCGAGCGCCGCCTGGCGCGCCGGCGCCTGCCCGAGGCCGGCCGGCAGCACGCAGCCCATGAGCACCTCCTGCACGTCGGCAGGGTCGATGCCGGCCCGCGTGATGGCACCGACAATAGCGGCCGTGCCGAGCTGCGGCGCAGTGACAGGGGAGAGCACGCCCTGGAAGGCGCCGATGGGCGTGCGGGTGGCGGAAGCGATGACGACTTGGGGCTTTTCCATGAATGACTCCGTGGGTGCTCAGTCGCGGCCGCGCAGGCCGCGGTTGAACACGTCGATGAACCGATCGGCGATTTCGTGGGGCTTGAGCGAGGCGTCCTCGCGGTACCAGTGTCCCATCCAGTTGAGCGCGCCGGCGAGGGCGAAGGCCGTCATGCGCGTGTCGCAGGCGCGGATCGAGCCGTCGGCGACGCCGGCCTCGATGAGCGCGCGCATGCGCTTGTCGATGCCGGCCTTGAGTAGTTTGATGCGTCGGGACAGGCCCGCCGACAGGTGCTGGTCCTCGGCGCGCAGCATGCACCACCCGAAGTCCCCGACAATCGCGGCGGCGTAGCCGCGGATGAAGGCGAACAGCTTCTCGCGGGCAGGGCCGCCGGCGCGCTCGACCTCGTCGAGCGTGTCCTGGATCTGCGCGAGCCCGGCCCGGAAGCATTCGAACAGGATGGCCTCCTTGTTCGGCACATATAAATAGAGCGTGGGCTTGGTGACCTTGAGGCTGCCTGCCAGGTCGTCGAGCGAGGTGTTGTGGTAGCCGCGCTCGCGGAACGCGCGCGCCGCAGCAAGGATCACCGCGTCGCGTTTCAGCGCGCGGTCGCCTGCTGCGCCGCGGCGCGACTCCCAGGGGGAGGGCGCGGCACTTGCGGCGCCGCGGCGGGCTTTGGATCTGGCGGTGGCGACGGCCATGGGCGAATCGGGCTCCAGCCCGGGACGGGCTCGTGTTACTCTTGGGTAACGCATCTTACCAGCCAGTAACATGAAGCCACCAGAGCCCGGAAGGCCGCCGAGATTCGTCTCCGCGGCGTCGCTGTTCGACGGCCACGACGCCGCCATCAACATGATCCGCCGCCTGCTGCAGTCCGGCGGCGCGGAAGTGGTGCACCTGGGCCACAACCGCAGCGTGGCCGACATCGTGCGCGCGGCCATCGCCGAGGACGCCGACGCCATCGCCGTGAGCAGTTACCAGGGCGGGCACAACGAGTACTTCCGCTACATGGTCGACATGCTGCGCGAGCAGGGCGCGGATCATATCCGCGTGGTGGTCGGCGGGGGCGGCACGATTTCCCCGGCGGAAATCGCCGAGCTCGAGGCTTACGGAGTCACCAGGATCTACACGCCCGAGGATGGCCGCCGTCTCGGCCTCAGCGGCATGATCCAGGACGTGTTCGGCCGCATCGAGCGGCGGACTGCGCCGCGCATCACGAGCCTGCCGCGCGTCGACGATCACGGCGGCATCGCGCGCGCCATCACGCTGCTCGAGGGCGGCGGGGCGGCCGATGGCGGCGACGCCGACGATTTGCGGCGGTTGCTCAGCGAGGCCGTGTCCGGTCCGCATCCGGCGCCCGTCGTGGGCCTCACCGGCACCGGCGGCGCCGGCAAGAGCTCGCTCACGGACGAACTGTTGCAGCGATTCCTGCGCCAGTATCCGGACCGTCGCATCGCCGTCGTGGCCATCGATCCCACGCGCCGCCGCTCGGGCGGTGCGCTGCTGGGCGATCGCATACGCATGAATTCGCTGTCGGCGCCGCAGGTGTTCATGCGCTCGCTGGCCACGCGCCGCCAGCACCTGGCGACCAGCGCCGTGCTGGCCGACGTCATCGCGCTGTACCGCGCGGTGGGCTTCGACCTCGTCGTGGTGGAGACCGCGGGCATCGGACAGAGCGACACCGAGATCGTCGATCTCGCCGACATTTCGCTGTACGTCATGACAGCCGAGTACGGCGCCGCCAGCCAGCTCGAGAAGATCGACATGCTCGACTTCGCCGACATGGTGGTGCTGAACAAGTTCGAGAAACGCGGTGCCGAGGATGCGCTGCGCGACGTGCGCAAGCAGTGGCGCCGCAATCATCCCGACCGCGCGAAGCTGCCGGATGCCGAGATCCCGGTGTTCCCCACCATCGCCAGCCGCTACAACGATCCGGGCGTCAATCGCCTGTTCAGGGCACTGGGCGGCGCCCTCGATCGCGAGAGCGGCCAGGACGGGCGCTGGTCGGTGCTCGAGGGCACGCCGCTCGCGGACGCCCCCACGGAATTCCGCTCGCGCGATCCGCTGGTACCCGCGGCGCGCGTGCGATATCTCGCGGAGATCGCGAACCAGGGCCGCGAAGCGCGGCGCGCCGACGAGGCGCGCGCGGCCGCCGCACAGCGCGCACATGGCCTGTACCTCTCGCTGGAACAGCTCGGCGACAAGTTGCTGCCTGCGCCATTTTCACCGGCGCCGGAGGAAAAGACCGGCGACGGACTGGACGCGCTGCGCGCCGCCTACAACCGCGCGCTCAACGATGTCGGCGCCGCCGGCCTCGCCGCGTTGCGCGCCTGGCATGAGCGGCGCGAAGGCATCAGCACGCCCGAGTATTCGTACACGGTGCGCGGCCGCGAAGTGCGCGGCAGCAATTACACCGAATCGCTGAGCCACAACCAGATCCCCAAGCTGGTCGCGCCGCGGTTCGAAAGCTGGGGCGAGATCCTGCGCTTCCTGCAGAACGAGAACCTGCCGGGCGCCTATCCCTACACCGGCGGCGTGTATCCGTATCGCCGCGAGGAAGAAGACCCGACGCGTATGTTCGCCGGCGAAGGCGCGCCCGAGCGCACCAATCGCCGCTTCCACTATCTCGCCTCGGGCCACGAGGCCACGCGCCTCTCGACCGCCTTCGATTCGACCACCTTGTACGGCGAGGATCCGGACACGCGGCCCGACATCTTCGGCCGCACCGGCAACTCGGGAGTGTCGATCGCCACGCTCGACGACATGAAGAAGCTGTATTCGGGCTTCGACCTGTGCAAGCCGTCGACCTCGGTGTCCATGACCATCAACGGCCCGGCGCCGATGATCCTCGCCATGTTCATGAACACGGCGATCGACCAGCGCGTCGAGCAGCACCTGCGCAGGGCCGGCCGCTGGCCGGACGTCGAGGCCGCGATCGCGAAGGCCGGGATCCGCCAGCCCGAATACCGCGGCGAGCTGCCGCCCGGACACGATGGCAGCGGCCTCGGCCTGCTGGGCGTGAGCTCGCGCAGGCTGGTGGAGTTCGGCGTGCTCGCGGCCGACGACTACGCGCGGCTGCGCGCCGAGGCGCTGTCCAGCGTGCGCGGCACCGTGCAGGCCGACATCCTCAAGGAAGACCAGGCGCAGAACACCTGCATTTTCTCCACCGAGTTCGCGCTGCGCATGATGGGCGACGTGCAGCAGTTCTTCAGCGACAACGCGGTGCGCAATTTCTACTCGGTGTCGATCTCCGGGTATCACATCGCCGAGGCCGGCGCGAACCCGGTGACGCAGCTGGCGTTCACGCTCGCCAACGGTTTCACCATCGTCGAGTACTACCTGGCGCGCGGCATGAAGATCGACGACTTCGCGCCGAATCTCTCGTTCTTTTTCTCGAATGGCATGGACGCCGAATACGCCGTGATCGGCCGCGTGGCGCGCCGCATCTGGGCCCGCGCCATGAAGGACATATACAAGGGCGGCCCGCGCAGCCAGATGCTGAAGTACCACATCCAGACGTCCGGCCGCAGCCTGCACGCGCGCGAAATCCAGTTCAACGATATCCGCACCACGCTGCAGGCGTTGTATGCGCTCTTCGACAACTGCAACTCCCTGCACACCAACGCCTACGACGAGGCGCTGACCACGCCGACGGAAGAGAGCGTGCGCCGCGCGGTCGCGATCCAGCTCATCATCAATCGCGAACTCGGGCTCAACAAGATCCAGAACCCGTGGCAGGGGTCGTACGCCATCGAGGCGCTCACCGATCTCGTCGAGGAAGCGGTCTACAAGGAGTTCGAGTCGCTGGCCGAACGCGGCGGCGTGCTCGGCGCCATGGAGACCATGTACCAGCGCGGCAAGATCCAGGAGGAGTCCCTGCACTACGAGACGCGCAAGCACGACGGCTCGCTGCCCATCGTGGGCGTGAACACCTTCCTCAACGAACGCGACGCGCATGACGAACACGCGGCCGCGCCGTTGTTCCGCGCCAGCGACGAAGAACAGCAGGCCCAGGTGGCGGCGGTGAAGGATTTCCAGGCGCGCCACCAGGCCGAGGCGCCCGAGGCGTTGCACCGGCTGCAATCGGTGGCCGCGAGCGGCGGCAACGTGTTCGCCGAACTGCTCGACACCGTGCAGGTGTGCTCGCTCGGCCAGATCAGCCACGCGCTGTACGAAGTCGGCGGCCAATACCGCCGCAACATGTGATCAACCGTCGGTGCCGGTGGCGCGGTCGGTGAGATCGGGCTCGCCGAGCTGCGAGAGGATGGCGGCGCGTGACTCGTCGCGCAGCTTGAGGACGGGATCTTCGCTGCCGCCGGCCACGGGCACGATGGGCTGCCCGTAGCGCACTTCGATCGGTCCCGGCCGCGGCAGGATGCGCGTCGCGGGCATGTTCCGCCGCGTGCCGAGGATGACCGCGGGCACCACCGGGCACTCGGCGCGCGCCGCGATGGCGAAGGCACCGGTGTGGAACTTGCCGAGCCCCACCTCGTGCTTGAACGTGCCCTCGGGAAAGAACACCAGCGAATGGCCATTGGCCGCGGTACGCAGCACGCGCCGCGCGTCCGTCGCGCCCTTGTGGCGATCGAAGCGCTCGACGAATTCCGATCCCAGCCGGCGCAGCAGCAGGCCCGCGCCCGGCACGCCGTTCATCTCTCGCTTGATCACGAAGCCGAAGCGGGGCGGCAGGGCGGCGGTCATGACCACGCCATCCAGGTAGCTGGCGTGGTTGGCGACCACGACGCATTGCCCGGCCGGCAGGTTCTCCGCGCCGCGGATCCGCACCGGCATGCCGGCGCCGGCGAAAAACACCCTTGCTGCAATGCGGGCCGCGCCACGGCGCAGCTTCAATGTAGGCAAAAGGATGACGCCGACCAGGGCGAAGACGACGACAGCCAGGAACAGCGCGACCGCGTATAGGCCGTACACGAATCTCAGGGGGACGGAAACCGGCGCAGGCCAGCGAGGGGCCGTTGGGCTCGAAGAAGAGGTCATGCGCGGGGTTTTGCTCGACCAGAGGGCCGATTCATGTGAACTGGTTCTCTTTATGTTAATGGTTTCCGGAAGCTGTGAAGGTCATCACGCCTCGTTGCCTCATCACAAACCCATACTGCCGTGAAGCGTTAATCCGCATACGTATTAAGGCAACCACGTCTTGGTCAAACAAGCTACAGCGTCCAGCGAGACGCATGCCGCTGACACCGCCGACGCCACCGTATCGAAGTTCCTCGATGCGGTCTGGATGGAGCGCGGCCTGTCCGCCAATACGCTCGCCGCATATCGCGCCGACCTGACCGCGCTGGCGCGCTGGCTGGCCGAGCGTGGCACGCCCATCATCAAGACCACGCGTGCGGACCTGCTCGGTTTCATCGCGTGGCGCGTCGAGGCGGGTGCCCGACCCCGGTCCACCGCGCGCCAACTGTCCTCTTTCCGCCGCTTCTTCCGCTACTTCGTGCGCGAAGGGGTCATCCGCGACGACCCGACGGCGCAGATTGCGATGCCGAAGATCGGCCGCTCCCTGCCGAAGTCGCTCACCGAGGAAGAAGTCGAGTCACTGCTCGGCGCCCCGGTCATCGGCGATCCGCTGGGCCATCGCGACCGGACCATGCTCGAGGTGCTGTACGCCACTGGCCTGCGCGTCTCGGAGCTGGTCAACCTCAAGTACAACCAGATCAACACCAACCAGGGTGTCATCCGGATCATGGGCAAGGGCAACCGCGAGCGCCTGATTCCGCTCGGCGAGGAAGCCGTGCGCTGGCTGACGGACTTCGTCCGCGCGCCGCGCAGCGAGATCCTGCTGGACCGCACCACTGACTACCTGTTCCCGACGCGCCGCGGCGACCGCATGACGCGCCAGGCCTTCTGGCACATCATCAAGCGCTACGCGCGCAAGGCGGCCATCGACAAGGAACTGTCGCCGCACACGCTGCGCCACGCCTTCGCCACGCACCTGCTCAACCATGGCGCCGACCTGCGCGTGGTGCAGATGCTGCTGGGTCATTCGGACCTGTCGACCACGCAGATCTACACGCACGTCGCCCGCGAGCGCATGAAAGAGCTGCACGGCTCGCATCACCCGCGCGGCTGAGGGTGTCCCGGCTCGACCTTCGAGCCGTCCCTGCTAGACTTTGACGCGCTGCCAGGCGCGCGAACTTCGTCGCCCTGGCCCGGTCGAATCGCTACCCCTTGCGCGAGCGTTCCATGCACCTGAAGCCCCGCCTGCTGATTTCCGTCCTGGCCTGCACCCTGGCCAGCGCTGCCGTCCTGGCCCAGTCCAATTCGACCCCGCCCGCATCCGCGTCCACGAGCAAGAAGGACGACCCGCGCGCCGTCATCGTGAAGAAGATCGACGGGCTCAAGCTCGAAGACGTGCGGCTGACGCCGATCAACGGGGTGTTCGAGATCACGCGCGGCGCGCAGATCAGCTACGTCTCGAGTGACGGCCGTTACGTCATCATGGGCCCGGACTTCGGCATGTATGACATCGAGAGCGACACGGATCTCACCGAGAACCGCCGTCGCAGCATTCGCAATGGACTCCTGGGCGCCATTCCCGAGAGCGAGATGATCGTGTTCTCGCCCAAGGATCCGAAGTACACCATCACGGTGTTCACCGACATCGACTGCGGCTATTGCCGCCGCCTGCACTCGCAGATCGCCGAGTACAACAAGCTCGGCATCCGCGTGCGTTACCTGTTCTATCCGCGCAGCGGCCCCGACACCGAGTCCTGGCACAAGGCCGAGCAGGTGTGGTGTTCGGCGAATCGCAACGAGGCTCTGACCCGCGCCAAGCGCGATGAAGCCATCAAGGCACCGAGTTGCCCGGCGGATGTCATCGCTCGCGACTGGGAGCTGGGCCACAAGCTGGCCGTCGAAGGCACGCCGTCCATCGTGTTGCCGAGCGGAGAGATGCTCGGCGGTTATGCGCCGCCCGCGCAGCTCGCGCGGTATCTCAAGACCGGGAAGATGTAGCCGGCCGGGGACTCTAGGTCTCCAGCAATTTCCGTTTCTCGAGCACGCCTTCCCACTCCTTGGCGTCGGGTGGCGCCGGCTTCTTTTCGGTGATCACCGGCCACTTCTTGGCCAGCTCGGCGTTGAGCTTCTTGTACTCTTCCTGGCCCGCCGGCACCTCGTCCTCGGAGAAGATGGCTTCGACCGGGCATTCCGGCTCGCACAGCGTGCAGTCGATGCACTCGTCCGGATCGATGACGAGGAAGTTAGGCCCTTCGTGGAAGCAGTCCACCGGGCACACTTCCACGCAGTCGGTGTACTTGCACTTGATGCACGCTTCCGTGACCACGAACGTCATCGCTCAAATCCTCACTCGAACCAGGGGAATGCGGGGGCCTGTATTTTGCCTGATCAGCCGAATCTTCGGTGCATTTCGGCCACGTGGTGCCGTTCCACGCCCGCCGCGCGGTCCTCGACGAAGCGCCGCAGCGCGTATTCGGTGCTCGGGAAGGCCAGTTCCGACCAGGGAATCTCCTTCTCGTCCATGAGCCGCACCTCGAGGCTCTCGTGGGTGACGCCGAAATCGGGAGTCAGCATGCGCGAGCGGAAGAACACGTGCACCTGGCGCGCGCTGGTGACATTGGCGAGCAGCAGCAGGCTGCCGATCTCGACCTGGATGCGGGCTTCCTCGGCGGCCTCCCGGGCTGCGCCGGCTTCCAGGGTCTCGTCGTTTTCCATGAACCCGGCAGGGATGGTCCAGTAACCCAGGCGCGGCTCGATGCCACGCTTGCAGAGCAGGATGCGCCCTTCGTAGACCGGCACGCTGCCGACGACGACCTTCGGGTTCAGGTAATGGATGGTCCCGCAGTTGTCGCACACGTGGCGAGGCAGGAAATCGCCCTCCGGAACTTTGAGGAGGACGCGGGAGCCACAGTTGCTGCAGAAGTTCATCAATGAATAAGTGGTGCCGGGAGAGGGAATCGAACCCACACGCCTTTTTAGGGCAACGGATTTTGAGTCCGCCGCGTCTACCAGTTCCGCCATCCCGGCGCGGGGGGCGAAGTATAGGGCAAGCCGACGTGATCCTTGGGAATTCTTGCGACCTTTGGCCTGCCTGGCGCATCAGGGCGTACATAAATGCAGAGACTCGCTGAAATCGAAATCACGGCCGGGGAGCTCGAAGCGGCGCGCGCCGGCGACCGCGAGGCGCGCCGGGCATTGTTCGAGCGGGTGGCGCCGCCCACTCTGGGGATCATCCGCCGGCTGGTGGCGCAGCGAGCGCTGGCGGAGGATCTGCTGCAGGACACGCTCATCGCGATGTTCGAGCATCTCGGTGAGTTTCGCGGCGAGGCGCCGTTCGGCATCTGGGTGCGCAGCATTGCCGTGAGCCGCTGCCTCATGGCCTTTCGCTCGCCCTGGCATCGCGCGCGCGTGGCGCTCGAGTCCTGGACCGAAGACAGCCACGCGCTGGGCGAGTCCGCCGGGCGCACGTCCGATCTCATCGATCTCGACCGCGCGCTCGCGAAATTGTCGCCGGTGACCCGCGCCGTGGTGTGGCTGTACGACGTCGAGGGCTGGTCGCACGAGGAGATCGCCCGTGCCTTCGGACGCAGCGTGAGTTTTTCCAAGTCGCAGCTGGCGCGCGGACACGCGCGGCTGCGCACCGAGCTGCAGGCGCCCGTGAGCGCGGCGCTGGTGATTCCGCTGAGGAGCGCGTTGAAAAATGATTGCGATGGACAGTGACGAAACCCGCGACGCGGAGCTGGTCGCGCGGCTCAGGCGGCTCGATGCCGGCGCCGGTGCGCCGGCGCCGGCCTTCGACTACGACGGCATGCTCACGCGCCATGCGCAGGGCATGGCAAGCGCACGCCGCCGCGCGGTGCTGACGCGCGTGGCGGCAGTGGGCCTGGTGGTCGCTCTGGTGGGGGCCAGTGCCTGGCGCCTCGAACAGCACCGCGCGGATCCCGCCGAGACGATGGCCAAGGCCGTTCCCGCGCCGCAGCCGGCGCCGCAGCCGCGCATCGTGCGCGCCGATACGTACTTCGCTGTGGCGGCGCTCGAGGATCACATCGCCAGCGTCGACGACCTGCTCAACGTGGCGCGGCTGCGCGGCGGCACCGAGGATGTCGCGCGCCTCGAGCGCACCCGCGCCGAGCTGATCGCTTCGTATCAACAGGTGCGCTACGCCGAGATGGTGAGCGCGAATTTCTGACCGGAGAGCGTCCATGAAGAAGTTGATGATGATCGGGTTGCTGGGTTTCGCCAGCGTGGTATCGGCACAGGACGAGTTGTTGCTGGCACAGGCGGATGCCAGGCCGGCCGCGAAGATGGAGCCCGACGCGGCCAGGCTCGAAGCCGACGAGGCCAGGATGCGCGAAGAGCTCTCGAAGGCGCGGGCCGAGCTCGACAAGGCGGCGCAAAGGGTCGCCGAGTTGTCCATGCAACTGGGCCGCGGCGAGGGCCCGAACGTCTTCTTCTTCAACGAAGGCGGTCCGCGGCGTGCCGTCCTCGGCGTGCAGATCGATCCGGCCAGCGGCAAGGAAGGTGCGCGGCTGTCGAGCGTGAGCCCGGGCAGTGCCGCGGAAGAGGCCGGCCTGCAGAAGGGCGACGTGATCGTTTCGATCGACGGCAAGAACATTGCCGCCACGGCGAACCCGAACCGCGCGGTGGTCGAACACATGCGCACAGTCAAGCCGGAACAGAAAGTGAAGGTGCGCGTGCTGCGTGACGGCAAGAACAAGGACTTCGTCGTCGTGACGCGGCCGATGATGGCGATGGGCATGGGACCAAAATTCAATTTTGGCGTTCCGGCGGGTGGCGCCATGGGTGCGGTGATGGCGGGCCCGGGCCCCATCGCCGAGGTCCGTGAGTTCCGCCACTTCTGGCCCGGCGAATTCGTCGGCATGGAACTGGCCAGCATCACGCCAAAGCTCGGCGCCTACTTCGGTACCAGCGAAGGCGTGCTGGTGGTGCAGGCGCCGCAGGACGCGGCCTTCAAACTCGAGGACGGCGACGTGATCCAGGCCATCGATGGCCGCAAGCCCGAGGATGGCGCGCATGCCATGCGCATCCTGCGTTCGTACAAGGCAGGCGAGAAACTCAATCTCTCCGTGCTGCGGCAGCGCAAGCCGCTGACGCTGGCCATCACCATGCCCGAGCGCCCCGAGTTCGACGGAAACCTCCTCGCGCCCGTGCCGCCGGAGCCTCCGCGGCCGCCCTTGCCGGCAGTGCCCGCGACACCGGCGGCACCTCCCTCGGGCGCCTGAAACGGTCAACCGCGGCCATGGCGGTAAACTCTCCGCCGTGCGCCGCAGCGACTTCACCTACGAACTCCCCGAAGAACTCATAGCCCAGCAACCGCTCGCGGAGCGATCCGCGAGCCGGTTGCTGACGCTCGATGGCGCCAGCGGCGCGTTGGCCGACCGCCGCATGCGCGACCTGCCGTCGCTCGTGAATCCCGGCGACCTGCTGGTGTTCAATGACACGCGCGTGATCCCGGCGCGCCTGTACGCGGCCAAGGACACCGGCGGCAAGGTGGAATTGCTGCTCGAGCGTCCGCTCGAAGGCAGCCAGGCGCTGGTGCACGCACGAGCCAGCAAGCCGCTCAAGCCGGCGATGTTGTTGCAGAGCCGGGGCGGGCCGATCCGCGTGGTCGAGCGCCGCGGCGACCTGTGGGTGGTGGATTTTCCCGAATCCGCGCTCGGCTTCTTCGAGACCTACGGGCAGATGCCGCTGCCGCCGTACATCCGCCGCGAGCCCGACGCCAGCGACGTCAGCCGCTACCAGAGCGTGTTCGCGCGGCGCCATGGCGCCGTTGCCGCGCCCACCGCCAGCCTGCACTTCGATGACTCGCTGCTCGCGGAACTGGACGCTCGCGGCGTGCAGCGCGCCTTCGTCACGTTGCACGTGGGCGCGGGCACGTTCCAGCCGGTGCGTACCGATGCGGTCGGCGCGCACGTCATGCACGCCGAGTTCGTCGAGGTGGGCGCCGACGCCTGCGCCGCGGTCGCCGGCGCGCGGGCCCGCGGCGCGCGCGTCATCGCCGTGGGCACCACGGTGGTCCGCGCACTCGAGAGCGCCGCCGGTGGCGGCACGCTTGCGCCGTATCTCGGCGATTCGTCGCTGTTCATCGTGCCGGGATTCCGTTTCCGGGTCGTGGACGCCATGGTGACCAACTTCCATTTGCCGGAGTCGACGCTGCTGATGCTGGTCAGTGCCTTCGCGGGCCGCGACGCCGTGCTGGCCGCATACCGGCATGCCGTGGCGGGGCAGTACCGTTTTTTCAGTTATGGTGATGCCATGTTCGTCACTCCGAGCCCGGGCGCGCACGCCTGATGACCGCCGAATTCACCCTGCTGGGCACCGCCGGCGCCGCGCGCCGTGGCCGTCTGCAACTCGCGCATGGTGTAGTGGAGACGCCAGCCTTCATGCCGGTCGGCACATACGGCACCGTCAAGGCGATGACGCCGGAGGAGCTCGCAGGCCTCGGCGCGGACATCGTGCTCGGCAACACCTTCCACTTGATGCTGCGGCCCGGGAAGGAAATCGTGCGCGCGCACGGTGGCCTGCACGGCTTCATGAACTGGCGGCGTCCCATCCTCACCGACTCGGGCGGCTTCCAGGTCTTCAGCCTCGAGTCGCTGCGCAAGATCACCGAGGAGGGCGTGAATTTCCGTTCGCCCATCGACGGCGGCGCCGTGCGGCTCACGCCCGAGGACTCCATGGACGTGCAGCTCGCGCTGGGCTCCGACATTGCCATGGCGCTCGACGACTGCACGCCACATCCCGCCACCGAGAAGCAGGCGCGCGAATCGATGGAGCGTTCCATGCGCTGGGCGGTGCGCAGCCACGCGCATTACTACGGCAAGGGCTGCGCCGACGCCGGGCTGGACGCTGCGCCCGGGGAATTGTTCGGCATCGTGCAGGGCGGCATGCACCTGCCGCTGCGGCTGGCCTCGCTGGCCGAGCTCGACAAACTACCGTGGAAGGGACTCGCGGTGGGCGGACTCGCCGTCGGCGAAACCGAGGAAGAACGCCTGCGGATTCTCGAAGGCCTGGTGCCGCACATGCCGGCGAACCGGCCGCGGTATCTCATGGGTGTGGGGCGGCCCCGCGACATCATCGCGGCCGTGCTTCGCGGCATCGACATGTTCGATTGCGTGATGCCGACGCGGCATGCGCGCAACGGGCACCTGTTCACCTCCGAGGGCGTGGTCAACATCCGCAACGCCGCGCACCAGTCGGACGTGCGGCCCCTGGACCCGGCCTGCAGCTGCTACACCTGCCGCAATTTCTCGCGCGCCTACCTGCGCCACCTCGACCGCTGCAACGAGATCCTGGGCAGCCGGCTCAATACCATCCACAACCTGCATTACTACCTGGACCTGATGCGCAAGCTGCGCGCCGGGATCGAGGCCGGGTCGCTCGATCCGGTGCTGCGGGCGTACGCGCAGGAAGCTGCCCAGGAACCCACCCAGGAACCCACCCAGGAACCCACCAAGGGTTCGCAAGTCTCTGTGGCATAAATTTGTTTTTCGGCCAAAATACGCGGCCCCGCCGCCCCGTACAGGGGTCGGCTACTTCGTTACGGATGAGATAACACCATGAATTCATTGATCCCCGAGGCCGTGGCGCAGACCGCCGGCGGCGCCCAGCAGGCATCCGGCATGTCCATGCTGGTCATGATGGGCCTGTTCGTCGTGATCTTTTACTTCCTGCTGATCCGCCCCCAGCAGAAGAAGCAGAAGGAACACCAGGCCATGCTGAAGCAGCTGGCGGCGGGCGATGAAGTCGTCCTCGCGGGCGGCATCCTCGGCCGCATCGTCGAACTCGGCGAGCAATACCTGACCATCGAGATCGCCGAAAACGTGCGCATCAAGGTCCAGCGCTTTCAGGTCACCTCGCTGGTGCCGAAAGGCACGATCAAGGGAGCCTGAGGTCTTTTCATGCTCGAGTACGCGCGCTGGAAGTACATCCTCGTCTCGGTAGTCCTGCTGTTCGCGCTGATCCTGGCGTTGCCGAACGTGTTCGGCGACGACCGTGCGCTGCAGATTTCACGCAAGGATCGCGAGCCGGTCACCACCGAACAACTCGCGCAGGTCGAGAAGGTGTTCAAGGACGCCGGCGCCGTCTACAAGAGCATCGGCATCGAGGACGGCAGCATCCTGCTGCGATTCGAGGAAGACGCCCAGCAGCTGCACGCGCGCGACATCGCCAAGGACGAGAAGTACGGGCTCACGAAGGACTACGTAAACGCGATGATGTACGCCTCGCGGGCGCCGCGCTGGATGCAGGCCCTGCACCTGCGCGCCATGCCGCTGGGCCTGGACCTGCGCGGCGGCCTCTACCTGCTCTACGAAGTGGACATCGACGCCGCGGTGGAGCAGGTGGTGCAGAGCTACGAGCAGGATTTCCGCCGCGTCCTGCGTGAAGCCAACATCCCGTTCACCGACATCAACGTGCTGAAAGTCGATTCGGACGTGAACAACGGCCTGCGCGTGCTGCTGCCGGCCAACGCCGACCTCGGCAACGTGCGTTCGGTGCTGCAGAAGGCGCAGCCGGATCTCGCCTGCCGCGATGCCATCGTCACGGGCGGCTCCGCGGTCGATTGCGTCATGACGCCGCAGCAGGTGCGCGAGCGCCGCGACTCGGCGATCACCGCCAACATCACCACGCTGCGCAACCGCGTGAACGCGCTGGGCGTCTCCGAGCCCATCGTGCAGCGCCAGGGCCTCAACCGCATCGTGGTACAGCTCGCCGGCGTGCAGAACTCCGCCGAGGTGAAGGACATGCTCGGCAAGGTGGCGACGCTCGAGTATCGCCTCGTGGATCCACGGCCCATTCCGCCGAACGGCCGCGCGCCGCTCGGCGCCAAGATCTACGACCAGTACGAGAGCGGCCAGTACGTCGGCAAGATCATGCTCAAGCGCGAAGTCATCGTCACGGGCAACCAGCTCGTGAACGCCACCAACAGCGTGGGCCAGAACGGTCCGCAGGTGGACGTGACGCTCGACAGCGCCGGCGGCGAAAACATGCTGCGCACCACGCGCGCCAACGTCGGCAAGCCCATGGCCGTGGTGTTCATCGAGCAGCGCAACGAACAGACCATCGTCGACGGCAAGCCGGTCACGCGCAAGGTCAAGGAAGAGAAGGTCATCAGCGTCGCCACCATCCAGGGCGTGTTCAGCAACCGCTTCCAGACCACCGGGCTCACGGCCGCGCAGGCGCGCGAGACCGCGCTGCTGCTGCGCGGTGGCGCGTTGTCGGCGCCCATCGCGATCGCCAATGAACGCACCATCACCGGCACGCTCGGCAAGGAGAACATCGAGAAGGGCGTGAAGGCACTGGTCCTCGGCATGGCCGCGCTGTTCATTTTCATGATCATCTACTATCACCTGTTCGGCGTGGTCGCGGACCTGGTGCTGCTGGCCAACGTCGTGGTGCTGACGGCGCTGCTGTCGCTGTTCGGCACGGCGCTCACCTTGCCCGGCATCGCCGGCATCATCCTCACCGTCGGCATGGCGGTGGACGCGAACGTGCTGATCTACGAACGCATACGCGAGGAACTGCGCAACGGGGTCTCGCCGCAGGCCGCCATCCGCGCGGGCTTCGAGAAGGCCTTCTCGGCCATCGCCGACTCCAACGTCACGACCGCCATCGCCGGCGTGGTGCTGTGGGTGTTCGGCACCGGCGCCATCCGCGGCTTCGCCATCGTGCTGACGCTGGGTATCGGCACGTCGATGTTCACGGCGCTGATGGGTTCACGCGCGCTGCTCACGCTGATGTACGGCGGCAAGCGCAAGATCAACAAGCTGGCGATCGGCTGAAGCCGCGCCGGGCGATAAAGGACAGACCTCGTGGAATTCTTCCATAAGAAAACCAACTTCCCGTTCATGGACACCCGCAGGGTGTGGTACACGCTGTCGATCGTGCTGATGGCGGTGTCGTTCGCGTCGTTCTTCATGCGCGGCCTTAACTTCGCCATCGACTTCACCGGTGGCATCTCCGTGGAGGCCAACTACCCGAAGGAGGTCGACGTCGAAGCGGTCCGCGCGGCCGTCATCGAAGCCGGCTTCCACGAGCCGCAGGTGAAGTACCTCGGCACGACGCGCGACGTGGGCGTGGAATTGCAGCCCACCGGGCAGACCGCCGACCAGGTCCGCAAGGTGTTCGAGACTGCGCTGGGGAAGGTCGATCCCGGCGTGCGCATCACCTCGCTGGAAGTGGTGGGCCCGCAGGTGGGCGACGAGTTGCGCACCTCGGCCATCGTCTCGCTGGCCGTGACGCTGGTGCTCATCGCCATCTACATCGTCCTGCGCTTCCACACCTGGCGCCTGTCGCTGGGCGCCATCCTCGCCGTGATGCACGACCCGATCCTCGTGCTCGGCGTGTTCTCGGTGACGCAGACCAAGTTCGACCTGCCCGTGGTCGCGGCCATCCTCGCGGTCATCGGTTACTCGCTCAACGACACCGTGATCGTGTTCGACCGCATCCGCGAGAACTTCGAGAAGAACCGCCGCCTGCCCGCGCACCAGACCCTCGACAACGCCATCAACCAGACGTTGTCGCGCACCATCATGACCAAGGTGACCACCAGCATCGTGGTCGTCATGCTGCTGCTGCTGGGCGGCGAGGCCCTGCGCGGTTTCTCCGAGGCGCTGCTGATCGGCATCATCGCCGGCACCTACTCGTCCATCTGGATCTCGAGTGCCGTCGCGCTGTCGTGCGGCCTCAAGGCCGAACACGTGTTCCCGCCGGTGCGCAGGGATCCCGCCGACATGATGCCGTAGCCGGCGCGGATCCGGGATGGCCGAGCTACTCACCGATCCGCAGGCGTGGATAGCGTTCCTCACGCTGTCGGCGCTGGAGATCGTACTCGGCATCGACAACATCATCTTCATCTCCATCCTGGTGAGCCGCCTGCCGCCCGAGCGGCGCGAGTCGGCGCGCATCACCGGTCTCGCGCTGGCCATGCTCACGCGCATCGCGCTGCTGTTCTCGATCGTGTGGCTGACGCGGCTCACGAAGCCGCTTTTCACGCTGCCGGTCTTCGGCAACGAAGTCTCGGGGCGCGACATCATCCTGTTCCTGGGCGGCCTGTTCCTGCTCGCCAAGAGCGTCACCGAGATCCACGACACCCTCGAAGGAGCGGAGAACGAACGGCACACGCGGGTGTTCGCGAGTTTCACGGTGATCGTGGTGCAGATCGCCATCATCGACATCGTGTTCTCGCTCGACTCGGTGTTCACTGCCGTGGGCCTCGCGCGGCCGGACCAGCTGCCCATCATGGTCGCGGCCATCGTGATCGCCATCCTCGTCATGATGTGGGTGTCTGGCACCATCAGCGCCTTCATCGAGAAACATCCGACCATCAAGATCCTGGCGCTGGCCTTCCTGATCCTCGTCGGCGTGGTGCTGGTGGCGGACTCGTTCCACTTCGACGTGCCCAAGGGTTACCTGTACTTCGCCATGGCGTTCTCAGTGGGCGTCGAGATGGTGAACATCCGGCTGCGACGGCTCATGGATGAGCGGCGGAACAAGCGGGACGAGAGCGAAGGCGGCTGAGGCGGCCGTCGATTCCCGCCCACTTTATGTATGGCGTCGTCGTCCGAAGTGGCGCGTGAGCGCCCGGGAATACTCGCTTAACGCGCGTCGCGTCCCTACAATCCGGCCATTACAACTTCGTGGGGTGCCCGATGGGTTGGCGTACCAAGTCCATTGCTCAGGTCCAGACCGAGTTCGATCGCGGAGAGCTCAAGCGAACTCTCGGCCCTGTTCACCTGGTCCTGTTCGG
>DASUGK010000104.1:0-24422 GCA_036274075.1 Steroidobacteraceae bacterium
GCTTCCACCTTGCGCTGCGCCTTCTCGATCTGGCGCGTGAGCATGCCGCTCTCGATGACCTCGCCTTCCTTCATGCCGGCCATGGCCAGCCACTTCTTCGTGCGATTCGGGTCGCCGAAGATGCGCATGAGGTTGTCTTCCATCGATAGATAGAAGCGGCTCGAGCCCGGGTCACCCTGGCGGCCCGAACGGCCGCGCAGCTGGTTGTCGATGCGGCGTGATTCGTGGCGCTCGGTGCCGACGATGTGCAGGCCGCCCGCCGCCACCACCCTGTCGTGCCGCTCCTGCCACTCGGCGCGGATGCGCGCGGCCGTGACTTCGTCGAGCCCGGCCTCGCCTGCCGCCTTGGCGGCCGCTTCGAGCTCGGCTTCGAGGTTGCCGCCGAGCTTGATGTCGGTACCGCGGCCGGCCATGTTCGTCGCGATCGTCACTTTGCCGGGCATGCCGGCCTGCTCGACGATGTGCGCCTCGCGCTCGTGCTGCTTGGCATTGAGCACGTCGTGCTCGATGCCATGCTTGGTCAGCACGCCCGAGATGAGCTCGGAGCTTTCGATGGACGTCGTGCCGACCAGCACCGGCTGGCCGCGTTTCACGCAGTCCTCGATGTCCTCGATGATGGCCTTGTACTTGTCCTGCTGCGTGAGATAGACGAAGTCCGGGTGATCCTGGCGGATCATCGGTTTGTTGGTCGGGATCACGACCACTTCCAGGCCGTAGATCTGCATGAATTCCGGCGCCTCGGTGTCGGCGGTGCCGGTCATGCCGGAGAGTTTCTTGTACAGGCGAAAATAGTTCTGGAAGGTGATGCTCGCGACGGTCTGGTTTTCCGCGCGGACCTTCACGCCTTCCTTCGCCTCGACCGCCTGGTGCAGGCCGTCGGACCAGCGCCGGCCCGGCATGGTGCGGCCGGTGAATTCGTCGACGATGATGACTTCGCCGCCGCGCACGATGTATTCCACGTCGCGCTTGTAGATCGCGTGCGCGCGCAGCGCCGCGTTCAGGTGGTGCATCAGGCGGATGTTGGCCGGGTCGTAGAGACTCTCGCCCTCGCGCAGCAGGCCGGCTTCGAGCATGAGCTGCTCGACGCGCTCGTGGCCGGCCTCGGTGAGGTGGGTCTGCTTCTGCTTCTCGTCGACGGTGTAGTCACCGGGGACGAAATCTGCCGGGGTGTTGCCCTGCTTGTCTTCTTCGCCGATCTGTTTCTTGAGGCGCGGCACCAGCTTGTCGATCTTGAGGTAGAGATCGGTGTTCTCTTCCGCGGGGCCGGAGATGATGAGCGGCGTGCGCGCCTCGTCGATGAGGATGGAGTCGACTTCGTCGACGATGGCGAAGGCCAGCTTGCGCTGCACGCGTTCCTCGAGGCTGAAGGCCAGGTTGTCGCGCAGGTAGTCGAAACCGAATTCGTTGTTGGTGCCGTAGGTGATGTCGCAGGCGTAAGCGGCGCGCTTCTCGGCGGAGTCCTGCTGGTTCCTGATGACACCGACGGTGAGGCCGAGGAAGCGGTAGATGGGCCCCATCCAGTCCGCGTCACGCTGCGCCAGGTATTCGTTGACGGTGACGACGTGGACGCCTTCGCCGGTGAGCGCGTTGAGGTAGGCGGCGAGCGTCGACATCAGCGTCTTGCCTTCGCCGGTGCGCATCTCGGCGATGCGGCCGTCGTGCAGAGTCAGGCCACCGATGAGCTGCACGTCGAAGTGGCGCATGCCGAGGGTGCGGCGCGAGGCTTCGCGCACGACCGCGAAGGCTTCCGGCGCCAGGTCGTTCAGCGTTTCGCCCGCGGCGAGGCGCTTGCGGAATTCGTCGGTCTTGGCTTGCAGGGCCTCGTCGCTCAATGCCTTCAGCGTGTCTTCGAACGCCCCGGCTTTGCGAACCGTCGCCTCGTAGCCACGGACGATTCGATCGTTGCGACTGCCGAAGAGTCGCGTCAGGAGATTGAGCACTTACGGATCCTTGCCAGAAACGAACGAGAAAACTGCAGTATTGTCAGCAACTTAGGGCTGAGCGCCGTCGACCGGGCCGGTATTCTACGGATAGACCCGAGCACGCGGTACTGGTTTCAGCTCTGTACCCCGAACAGTGGTGTCAGAGCGGGGTTATCGGGATTCGGCTGGTGGAGATCAATGGCGAGGGAGGCCCGGGAAGAATCCCGGCAATCCCTCTCTGACACCCAACCTCGGGGTTAGCGGCCGATGAAGGTCAGGGGGTCGATCTGGCGGCCGTTCTTGAGGACTTCGAAGTGGACGTGCGGGCCGGTGGAGCGGCCGGTCGAGCCGACGTAGGCCAGCGTATCGCCGCGCGCCACGGTGCGGCCCACGGGCACGGCCAGGCTCTGGTTGTGGCCGTAGCGTGTGATCAGGCCATTGCCATGGCTGACCTCGACCAGGTTGCCGTAGCCGGCCTTTTCGCCCGAGAAGGTCACGACGCCGGCGGCCACGGCCACCACGTCCGCGCCCCGCGGGCTCGCGAAATCGATGCCCTTGTGGAAGGCCTGGTGGCCATTGAAGGGGTCCTGCCGCTCGCCGAAGTACGAGGAGATGTGGCCGTTACGCACCGGGCGGCCGTCGGGTCGGATCTGCTCATCGAGCTTTTTCGACAGCAGCGCATTCTCGAGCGCCGCGAGCTGCGCGTCGCGCGAGGAAATCTTCTGTTCCAGGCCATTCAACAGGGCGTTGAGATCCGGCGCCTGCATGGCCGCGCCGATGTCCGACTCCGGGCCACCGATGGCCGGCTGGCTCTCGAAATCGAACTCGCGGTTGTCGATGTTCGCCATCTGCGTGAGGCGCTTGCCCAGCGCGTCGAGGCGGATGACGTGGGCATTCATCTGGCCGATGCGCATGGCCACCGCGTCCACGCGGCGCTGCAATTCGGCCTTGAGTTCCTTGATCTCGGCCTGCTGCTCGGCGAGCGTGGCCGACCAGGTCTGCACGCCACCGGGAGCCCTGCGGCTCTCACCGATCTTGAGTCCGAGGCTGAAAGCGGTGGCCAGGATGGCGATCAGCACCGTCGCGAAGCCGGCGACGGCCAGGGGATGTCCTAAGTTGACGTGGCGGGCGCGTCCTTCGCGGCGAGAGAAAAAAATGATGTTCATCCCGCCCGCTCCAAAACGACTCTGCCCGAGATACCGGTCGCCATCGATGATGCTGTTCTATTCGGCGAACCAAGTAACATCAAGGACTTGCACCCAGCTGGAAACCCCGTTGTCATAGCTCCCTCGAGACGTTTGACTGCAATACATTCAAGGCCCAGCAGGCGCGAAACTATGCCGAAAACACCCCGCCGAGACAAGCAAAGGGTCCGCCAAGGGTTACCCCCGAGGTCGGTCGGCGACTTAATCTCGGCGCGCCTGCCAATTCTGGTTAAGGGTGCACCGGCAACTGCCAAGGCGTCCGAGTGGCAGGTCGCAGTAATGGAGGCCTTGGGGCCTGAGCTCGCGAATAAGGTAAATCGCTGCTCCCTCGATAGCGGAAAGCTTACGGTGGTCGCGGAATCCTCCGCCTGGGCGGCCCGGATGCGCTTCGTCCTGGCCGAAATCGAACCCACCTTGGGCAAGCTGGTGCCCGGATTTCGCGAGCTCACGGTGCGAGTCCGCCCCACCAATCCGCCCCGCCCGAAACGCTGATCTGGCCTCATCCCCCTCGCTCCTCAGATTTCGCCGGAACCGAGCAGGTCGGCGGCGTGGTGGGCTGCACGGGCCGACAGTGCCATGTAAGTCAGCGAGGGATTCACGGTGCCCGACGAGGTCATGCACGAGCCGTCGGTGATGAACAGGTTGGCCACGTCGTGCGCCTGGTTGTAACGGTTCAGGACCGACGTCGCCGGGTCGTGGCCCATGCGCGCCGTGCCCATCTCGTGCACGGCCTGCCCCGGCGGACAGACATTGCCCAGGGGCGCGATGTTTTCGAAACCCGCCGCGGCCAGCATCTGCGCGGCGTCGCGGTTGGCGCGCTCCGCCAGGCGCCGTTCGTTCTCGCCGTGTGTGCAATCGATATTGACCAGCGGCAGGCCCCACTTGTCCTTGCGCCCCTCGTCGAGCTGCACGCGGTTGTCGGCGCGCGGCAGCATCTCGGCGAAACCGACCAGGCGCATGTCCCAGCGGCCGGGTTTGCGCAGGCGCTGCTTGAGCTCGACTCCGACGCCCACCTCCTGCGCGCCGCGCTCCCAGCCGCTGCGCCCCGAATATCCCTGGAAACCGAAGCCGCGCACGAAGTCGCCGTCCTGCTCCTCGAGGTTCACGTAGCGCGGTAGATAGAAGCCCGTGGGCCGCCGCCCGTAGTAGTAGCGGTCGAGGAAACCCGGATGCGTGCCGCTCGCGCCGATGCCGACCACGTGGTCCATGAGATGGCGGCCGACGGTGTCCGAGCGGTTGGCGAGCCCGCGGGGAAAATGCTCGGAACGCGACGCGAGCAGGATCTGCGTGCTGGCGATGGTCGAGGCGCACAGGAACACCACGCGCGCCTGGTAGGAGGAGCCCTGCCCGGTGTTCGCGTGGATGACGCGCACGTTGGACACGCGCCGCTTGGCCGCGTCGTAGTCGAGGCGTTCGACAATGGCGTCGGTGACGATGGTCAGGTTGCCGGTCTTCTGCGCCGCCGGCAGCGTCGCCGACAACGACGAGAAATACGCGCCGTAGCCGCAGCCGCGTTCACAGACATTGCGCAACTGGCAGGGGCCGCGGCCCAGCGCGATGTGTTCGGCCCGCGGCTCGGTGAGATGCGCGCAGCGTCCCACCGTCACGCGGCGATCCGGGTGATCGGCCTCGGTCTTCTGCTTGAATGCGAGCTCCAGGCAATTGAGGCCGAGCGGCGCCATGAACTGCCCGTCGGGGAGTTGCTCGAGTCCTTCGTTGGCGCCCGAGACGCCGGCGAAACTCTCGACGCGGTCGTACCAGGGCGAGATGTCGGCGTAACGAATCGGCCAGTCGACGCCATGGCCGTCAAGCTTGTTGGCGTTGAAGTCGTAGTCGCTCATCCGGTAGGTCTGCCGGCCCCAGGTGATGGAACGGCCGCCGAGGTGATAGCCGCGGATCCACGAAAACGGCCGGTCGGCCGGCGTGCTGTAGGGATGTTCGCTGTCACGAACCCACCACTGCTGCGTGGCGGCGCTGAAGGCGTGGCAGGTGCTCTGGATGGCGTAGTGCCCGGCGCGTTCCGCCTCCGGCACCATGCCGCGGTTCGGCACTTCCCAGGGCGAGGCGAAGTCCAGGTAGTCGACCTTGTGATCGATGTGCCGGCCGCGCTCGAGCAGCAGCGTCTTCAGGCCGCGCTCGCACAGCTCCTTGGCGGCCCAGCCTCCGCTGATTCCGGAACCGATGACGATGGCGTCGAAATCCATGTGCTTTCCCCGCGCGTCAGACCGCGGAAGCGCGTCCGACTTCGGCCAGCGGCAGGCACGACTTCCACGCGCCGGGCACCAGCTCGTAGCGCAGTTCCTGCGTGGCGCCGACCTCGGAGTGGTAATAGGCGAGCAACACCAGGTATTTGAAGCGTCCGTAGGCCGGGTCGCGCATCGCGATGGCCTGCTCGTCGTGGGCGCGCATGAGCTCGAGCCGGCGTTCGCCGGTCAACTCGATGAAACCGGCACCGAACCTGTTCCAGGCGCGTTTCTCGATGGCCTGCAACACGCCGACCATGGCGGCACGCGTCTCGTCCGAACCCCAGTCGGCCAGCAGCTGGCGCAGGAACGCGGGCACGCCGGTGCCGCGCGCGCCCGGGGTATCCGTGGCCGGGATCATCACCTCGGTGACCTGTTCGAGCAGCCCGAACTCGTCGGGCGAGAACGCCACGCCCGCCGCGGAGGTGTCCTGCGGATCGCGCGTGAAGCGCAGCAGCGCGGCGCTGCCGCCCACGAGGAACACGGCGCCGAGCAGCAATGCACGGCGGTTCAGGCTTGCGTGGCTTGACGACTCCAGCTCCGACACGAGATGACCCCTGATTCCCTCAGACCGGGATATCGGCCACGGTGCATCGAACTGGATCGGGAAAGGGTGCGCCGGATCATGAATTCCGGGCGCGTGGAAAATGGACTACAGCGGCGGCAATTCCTTGCCGCGGGAATCCCCGGGAAATCTCAGATGACCGAGCCCACCGGTACCGGCGGCGGCTGTACGTAGGCGATGGGTGCGTCGGAAGGCTTCTCGAACACCACCGCTTCCCACGTCGAAGTGTCGGCGATGAGCTTGCGCAGCAGCTGGTTGTTGAGCTTGTGGCCCGATTTGTAGCCGCTGAATTCGCCGATCAGGCTGTGGCCCAGCAGGTACAGGTCGCCGATCGCGTCGAGGATCTTGTGCTTCACGAATTCGTCTTCGTAGCGCAGGCCGTCCTCGTTGAGCACGCGAAAATCGTCGAGCACGATGGCGTTGTCGAGGTTGCCGCCGAGCGCGAGGTTACGAGCGCGCATCATCTCGAGGTCGCGCATGAAGCCGAAAGTGCGCGCGCGGCTCACTTCCTTGAGGAACGAGGTGGTCGAGAAATCCATCGACGCCTTGTTGGCGCGGCGCTTGAACAGCGGATGGTTGAACTCGATTTCGAAGTTCACCTTGAAGCCGTCGAAGGGGCGGAACTCGGCCCACTTGTCGCCGTCCTCGACGCGCACGCGTGACTTGATGCGCACGAATTTCTTGGGCGCGCGCTGGTCTTCGAAGCCGGCCGACTGCAGCAGGAACACGAACGGGCCGGCGCTGCCGTCCATGATGGGCACTTCGGCGGCGCTCAGGTCCACGTGCGCGTTGTCGATCCCGAGGCCGGCGAACGCCGACAGCAGGTGCTCGACGGTGGAGACGCGGGCGTCGCCATTTATAAGAGAGGTGCCGAGCTGGGTGTCACCGACGTTTTCGGCGCGGGCGCGCACTTCCCCCGGCGGATCCATGTCCGTGCGATGGAAGACGATGCCGGTGTCGGGTGCGGCCGGTCTAAGTGTCATCAACACTTTCTGCCCGGAGTGCAGGCCGACGCCCTGGGCGCGGATCGAGTTTTTGAGCGTGCGTTGTCCGAGCATCAGTGTCTCCCGGTCGCTCGGCAGTCGAGTGCACCGGTAGCGCCGCCTCGTCCCGGTGGACATGGGCGGCATCGGGGAGCGTAGCCGCATTGTTCTGGGACAACGTCCCAAGGACTTCGCGGCACCGAGCCCCCAAAAGGGGCGCTACCGTAACACAACTGCCATTGTCAGTCTTGGCTGGCCCTCGCCATCAGTCTGCCTGGCGGCGCAGGAAGGCCGGGATGTCGAGCACATCCTCGGTTTCCGCAGCCCCGTGCAGGCCATCCCCTACGGCCCTTTGCCGCTGCACCGCCGGCTTGTCCAGCGCGGCGTAGTCGGCGGCCGTCAACGGGCGACGCGGCACGACGCGCATGGGCGGTTCCTGGGGCTGCTGCGCGGCCGGGGGAGCTGCTTTCTGGAGCGTGGGGACGTCGCGTCCGTAGGGTGAGCGACCCACCGCCGCGACCTCCGGGCGACCGAGCCCGGTTGCAACCACGGTGACGCGCATCTCGTCCGACAACTCCGGATCGATGACGGTTCCCACGACCACGGTGGCATCGTCGGATGCGAACTGCTTCACGATGCTGCCGACTTCCTGGAACTCGCCGATCGACAGGTCCATGCCGGCGGTGACGTTCACGAGGATGCCGTGGGCGCCCTGCAGATTGATGTCCTCCAGCAAGGGTGAGGACACCGCCATCTCGGCGGCTTCCTTGGCGCGCTGTTCACCCCGGGCCACGCCCGAACCCATCATCGCCATGCCGGTTTCACTCATCACCGTGCGCACGTCGGCGAAGTCCACGTTGATGAGGCCGGGACGCGTGATCAGTTCGGCGATGCCCTGCACCGCGCCCTGCAACACGTGGTTGGCGCTCTTGAAGGCGTCCAGCAAGGTCGTCTTCGCACCGAGCACCGTCAGCAGTTTCTGGTTCGGGATGGTGATCAGCGAGTCGACGTACTTGCCGAGCTCGGCCAGGCCGTGGTTAGCGACCAGCGTGCGCTTGCCGCCTTCCATCTCGAAGGGCCGGGTGACCACGGCCACCGTGAGGATGCCGAGTTCCTTGGCGACCTGCGCCACGACCGGCGCCGCGCCCGTGCCCGTGCCGCCACCCATGCCGGCGGTGATGAACAACATGTCGCAGCCTTCGATCATCTCGATGATGCGGTCGCGATCTTCCATCGCGGCCTGGCGGCCCACTTCCGGGTCGGCGCCGGCCCCGAGGCCCTTGGTGATGTTGCAGCCGATCTGCAGGCTGGTCTTGACCTTCGAGTGCTTGAGCGCCTGCGCATCGGTGTTGATGCACATGAACTCCACGCCCTCGATGCCACTGGTGACCATGTGGGCGACCGCGTTGCCGCCGCCGCCTCCTACCCCTATGACCTTGATTACAGCGTTCTGGCTGTAAGCGTCCATCAGTTCGAACATTTGATTCGCTCCTTGTTTACGAAGTTCTGTCAGCTTCGGTTTTCATCGTTCAATGACGTTGCGCGCGGCAGACCCGCGTCACAGGCGCCCCTGAAACCAGTTCTTCATGCGGTCGACCATCGACAGCGCGTTGCCCGCGAGCGAGCGGCCGCGGTTGCCGGCCAGCGCGTTGTCGCGCGCGTACAGCAGCAGTCCCGCGCCGGTCGAGTAGATAGGGTTGCGCACCACGTTGGAGAGTCCCTTGATGTGCTGCGGCAGGCCGAGCCTGACCGGCACGTGGAACACCTCCTCGGCGAGTTCGATGGCGCCTTCCATCTTGGCGCTGCCGCCGGTCAGCACGATGCCGGCGGCGATGATCTCCTCGAAGCCCGAGCGGCGCAGTTCCTCGCGCGCCAGGCCGAACAATTCCTCGTAGCGCGGCTCGACCACCTCGGCCAGCGTCTGGCGCGCCAGGCGCCGCGCGGGGCGGTCACCCACCGAGGGCACCTCGACGCTCTCGTCGGGGTTGGCGAGCTGCGACAACGCGCAGGCGTACTTGATCTTGATGTCCTCGGCGTACTGCGTCGGCGTGCGCATGGACACCGCGATGTCGTTGGTGACCTGGTCACCCGCGATCGGGATCACCGCCGTGTGGCGGATCGCGCCCTGCGAGAACACCGCGAGGTCGGTGGTGCCGCCGCCGATGTCGATGATGCAGACGCCGAGCTCCTTCTCGTCCTCGGTGAGGCAGGCGAAGCTGGAGGCCAGCTGCTCGAGCACGATGTCGTCGACTTCCAGGCCGCAGCGCTGGATGCACTTCTCGATGTTCTGCGCCGCGCTGTCCGCGCCGGTGACGATGTGCACCTTGGCCTCGAGCCGCACGCCCGACATGCCGATGGGATCGCGGATGCCTTCCTGCCCGTCGATGATGAATTCCTGCGGCAGCACGTGCAGGATCTTCTGGTCCGCGGGGATGGCAACCGCCTTGGCGGCGTCGACCACGTGCTGCACGTCCGCGTCGCTCACCTCGCGGTCGCGGATCGCGACCACGCCGTGGGAGTTCAGGCTGCGCACGTGGCTTCCGGCAATACCGGCGAACACCGACCTGATCTCGCAGCCGGCCATGAGCTCGGCTTCCTCGATGGCGCGCTGTATCGACTGCACCGTCGATTCGATGTTGACCACCACGCCCTTCTTGAGACCGCGTGATGGCTGCAGGCCGATGCCGATGACCTCGATGGAGTTGTCGGGTGCGATCTCGCCCACCAGCGCGGCGATCTTCGAAGTGCCGACGTCCAGGCCGATGATGAGGTTCTTGTCAGGCCGTTTACCCATGTAGTTAACCATCTGAGTTGTCTTCCTCTGCGGCGCCGGTGGCGACCCGCTGGCCGCCGACGCGCCAGCCGATCGCGAATCCGTTCGTGTAACGCATGTCGATGTAGTTGATGTCGTTGGCGTGCGTGGCGATCTGGTGGACGCCGGCGGTGACGAAACGCTGGAAGCGCTCGTCCACCTGGCGGCGGCCGAGCCGCACCGTGATGCCGTTGTCGAGATCGAATTCCCAGGCGCCGCGTGGATCCAGCCTTACGGCCGTGAGGCGCATGCCCGCCTCGATGAGCTGTCCCTGCGCCGCGAGGTAGCGCCGCGCCACCTCGGCCTCGCTGCCGTGCGGCCCGGACAACCGCGGCAGTTCCGGCGGGATGTGCCGCGCCTCGGAGATGAACAGCTCGCCACGCGTGTTCAGCAGGCCGTTCGCGCCCCAGCGCGCCGCGGGCACCTGCTCCACCACGCGGATGCTGAGCGCGCGCGGCCAGCGGCGCTCGACGGTGGCGCTATCTACCCAGGGCAACTGCTCGACGGCGCGCTGCACGGCGCCCAGGTCCACGGAGATGAGGCCCATGTCGCGCACGCGCGCCTTGACCGCCTGCTCCACCTCCACGGGCGACACGCGCTGGAAGCGGCCGGACACCGACACCTGGCTGATGTTCTGGTCGAGCATGCCCACCGTGAGCGTGGCCGCGATGGCCAATGCGGCGGTGCTGAGGCCGGCGATGCCGAGCCGCGCCAGCAGCGCGCGCGACAACCACGGCTGCTTCTCGGCCGGCGTGCGCCGGTTACCCTTCTTCCGGTTGCCGAAGATCATGCGGTGACCCTCGTGCGGCTGAATGAGGTCTCTAGCACCTGCCATGCGAGCTGCTCGAAGGTGATGTCGAGCGCACGTGCCGCCATGGGCACGAGGCTGTGGTCCGTCATGCCGGGCACGGTGTTGATCTCGAGCAGGTAGGGACGGCCGGTCTCGTCCATCATGAAGTCGGCGCGGCCCCAGCCCTCGGCACCCACCGCCGCGAAGGTCGCGAGCGCCAGGCTCGCCAGGTGTTTCTCCGCTTCGGCCGACAGCCCCGACGGGCAGTGGTACTTCGTATCGTTGCGGAAATACTTGGCCTGGTAGTCGTAGAAGGCGGCCGGCGTCTCGATGCGGATCGACGGCAACGCCCTGCCCTGCAGCACGGCAACGGTGTACTCGGCGCCGGTGATCCACGGCTCCGCGAACACGCTGGGCTCGAGCAACGCGGCGGCCTGGTAGGCAGCCGGAAGGTCTTCGGCCTTCTCGACCTTGGTCATGCCCACCGACGAACCCTGGGTCGCCGGCTTCACGATGAGCGGCAGGCCGAGGCGCTCGAGGCAGGTGTCGAGGTCGGCCGGCGAACGCAGCACCATGTAGTCGGTGGTCGGGATGCCGACGGCCTGCGCCAACCGCTTGGTGCGCAGCTTGTCCATGCCGATGGCCGAGCCCATGACGCCGCTGCCGGTGTAGGGCATGCCCAGGAATTCCAGCGCACCCTGCAGCGTGCCGTCCTCGCCGCCCGGTCCGTGCAGCGCGATGAACACGCGGTCGAAGTTGCGCGTCACCAGTTCGGCCAGCGGCTTGTCGCGCGGGTCGAAGGGATGCGCGTCCACGCCACGCCTGAGCAGCGCCTGAAGGCAGGCGTTGCCCGACAGCAGCGAGATCTCGCGCTCGCTCGACGTGCCGCCGAACATCACGGCCACGCGGCCGAATTCCTTCGCCTCGGTGACGTGCCGGATGAGCCTGGGATCGTGGCGCAGTCGCATCAGGCCGGCTCCCCCACGGTGCGGAACTCGGGCACCAGGTCCACGCCGAACTGCTTCTTCACTTCCTGCTGGATGAGCTGCACCAGCCGTTCGACGTCGGCAGCCGTGGCCGCCTCGACGTTGACCAGGAAGTTGGCATGCTTGGGCGACACCATGATGTCGCCGATGCGCGTGCCCTTGAGGCCCGCGGCCTCGATGAGCCGCGCGGCGTGGTCGCCCGGCGGATTGGTGAACGTCGAGCCGCAGCTCCATTCACCGATGGGCTGTGTTTCCTTGCGGCGCAGCAGCAGCTGGCGCATCGCCTCCTCGGTCACGCCCGGTTGATAGTCGAACTCCAGCGCCGCGGCGAGGAAGTATTCGCCGGGCGCGGGCGGCACGATGTGCCGGTAGCCGTACTGGTAATCGCTGGCCGGGCGCCGGCGCTCGTTGCCGCGCGCATCGCACACGTCGACGCTGCGCACGCGCGGCCAGGTCTCGCCGCCGAAAGCGCCGGCGTTCATGAACAACGCGCCGCCCAGCGTGCCGGGAATGCCGGCCAGGAATTCCGCCGGCGACAGTCCCCACTTGATGCACTGGCGCGCCAGGCGCGCGCAGGGCACGCCGGCTTCGCAGGTCACCGTGGTGTCGTTGACGCGTTCGAGGCGCGTGAGCCCGCTCTGCGTGTCGATGACCACCCCGCGGATGCCGCCATCGCGCACCAGCAGGTTGCTGCCGAGGCCGAGCCAGAACAGCGGCGTGCCCTCGGGCAGGGTCGCGAGGAACGCCAGCAGGTCGGCGCGGTCGCGCGGGCTGAAGTACAGGTCCGCGGGCCCGCCGACGTGCCACGAGGTGTGCCGCGACATCGGTTCACCGCGTTTTACGCGCGACTCGAACTCGGCATCGACGATCAGTGTGCCTTCGCTCATGTAAGCGGCCTCGCGCAACGGTTTCTTCACGGCCGTCTTTCTCAAAGAGTTGGGCATCTCAAGCCTGCCTCCGGGCCGAGGCAGCCCCCAACTTCCCGGCGAGCTGGTGCGACACCGCGCTGATCGAGCCGGCGCCCATGGTGACCAGCACGTCGCCCGGCTTGAGCACGGCGCGCAGCGCCTCGTGCAGCGTCTCGACCTTTTCGACGAACACGGGCTCGACCTTGCCGCGGGTACGCACCGCGCGGCAGATGGCGCGGCCGTCGGCAGCAGGAATGGGCGGCTCGCCCGCGGCGTACACCTCGGTGACCAGCAGCGAGTCGGCACCGCCCAGCACCGAGGCGAAGTCGTCCAGCAGGTCGCGCGTGCGCGTGTAGCGATGCGGCTGGAAGGCCAGCACAAGCCGGCGGCCCGCGTATCCCTGGCGGATGGCGTCGAGCGTCGCGGCGATCTCCGTGGGGTGATGCCCGTAGTCGTCGATGATGGTCACGGGATCGCCGCCGGCCGCGATCTTCACGTCGGCGACGTGCGTGAGGCGGCGGTCGATGCCCTGGAAATTGGCCAGCGCGCGCTGGATGGACTCGTGCGGGATGCCGATTTCGAGCGCCACGGCAATGGCCGCCAGCGAGTTCAGCACGTTGTGCATGCCCGGCAGGTTCACGGTCACGGGCAGCCGCAGGCCGTCGGCGCGGCGCACCACGTCGAAGTGCGTGCGCAATCCGTCGCGGCGCAGGTTGTCGGCGTGCAGGTCGGCGCTCGCCGAGAATCCGTAACCCACCACCGGGCGGTTGACGCGCGGCAGGATGCCGCGGATGTGCGCATCGTCCACGCACAGCACCGCGAGGCCGTAGAACGGCAGGTTGTGCAGGAACTCGACGAAGCTGCCCTTGAGTCGCTCGAAGTCGCCGTCGTGCGTGCCGAGGTGATCGTTGTCGATGTTGGTGACGATGGCGATCATCGGGTTCAGGTGCAGGAACGAGGCGTCGCTCTCGTCGGCCTCGGCGACAAGGTACTTGCCCGCACCCAGGCGCGCGTTGGTGCCGGCGCTTTTCAGGCGCCCGCCGATCACGAAGGTGGGATCCTCGCCGCCCTCGGCGAGGATGGACGAGGTCAGGCTCGTGGTCGTCGTCTTGCCGTGCGTGCCCGCGATCGCGATGGCGTAGCGGAAGCGCATGAGTTCGCCGAGCATCTCGGCGCGTGGCACCACCGGGATGCGCCTGGCCAGCGCCGCCGCGACTTCGGGATTCTCCTGCGACACCGCGCTCGAGGTCACCACCACGTCGGCTTCGCCGACGTTGGCCGCGGCGTGGCCGATCATGATGCGTGCGCCCAGTTCGGAGAGCCGGTCGGTGACGGCATTGGGCTTGAGGTCGCTGCCCTGCACTTCGTAGCCGAGGTTCACCAGCACTTCGGCGATGCCGCTCATGCCACTGCCGCCGATGCCGACGAAGTGGATGCGGTGGATGCGGCGCATGCGGTCGCTCATGCCGCCTCCAGCTGCTGCATGCAGGCCGCCGCCATGTCCTCGGCGGCGCGCGGCTTCGCGAGCAGGCGCGCGCGCTCCCCCATGGCGAGTAGTTTGCCGCGCCCCGCGCACAGCAGCTTGAGCTCGGAGGCCAGCCGCGCGGGCGTGAGGTCGCGGTCCGCGATCAGCACCGCCGCGCCTTCGCGCACCAGGTACTGGGCATTGACGGTCTGGTGATCGTCCACCGCGGCCGGGAACGGCACGAGGATGGAGGCCACGCCCACGGCCGCGAGCTCGGAGACGGTGAGCGCGCCCGCGCGGCAGATCACGAGATCGGCGTCGGCGTAGGCCTGCGCCATGTCGGTGATGAACGCGGAGATGTCGGCGCTCACGCCCGCTTCCTCGTAGGCGGCGCGCGCCGAGTCGAGGCCGCGTTCGCCCGCCTGGTGGCGCACGTGCAGCTCGAGCCCCGATTGCTCGACGGCGAAAGGCACCACGGCGTTGAGCCGCGAGGCGCCGAGGCTGCCACCCACGACCAGCAGGCGCAGCGCGCCCTCGCGCCGCGCGAATCGTTCAGCCGGCGGCGGCTGCATCACGATGTCCGCGCGCACGGGGTTTCCGACCACCTGGGCATCGACGCCCGCGGGAAACGACTGCGGAAACGCCGTGAGCACGCGGCGCGCCAGGTGCGCCAGCATGCGGTTGGAATACCCGGCGATCGCGTTCTGCTCGTGGATCACGAGCGGCCGGCGCGTGAGCCAGGCCGCGACGCCGCCGGGGCCGGTGACGAATCCACCGAAGCCCACCACCAGCGCGGGCTGGCGGCGGCGCATGACGCCGAGCGCCTGCCAGACGCTCCAGGCGAGCTTGAACGGCGCCAGCAACAGCGTCAGCACGCCCTTGCCGCGCACGCCGCTCATGGACAGCCACTCGATGGGAATCTGCTCGGCCGGCACCACGCGCGCCTCGAGGCCGCGTTGCGTGCCCAGCCAGACGACTTCATGCGAGGCCGAGCGCAGCAGCCGCGCCAGCGCCAGCGCCGGGAATACGTGCCCGCCGGTGCCGCCCGCCATGATGAGTACCCGTCGCGGCGCGCTCATGCTTCCGCCCCGGCCGTGCGCAGCGTTCGCGCGTCGTCGGAACGGCGCACGGATGCCATGCCACGCGAACCCTGCATGGCCTCGTGGTACACGCGCAGCAGCAGCCCCACCCAGGCCAGCGTGACGATCATGCTCGAGCGCCCGTAGCTCATGAGCGGCAGCGTCAGTCCCTTGGTGGGCAACACGCCCATGTTCACGCCGATGTTGATCAGCGCCTGGCAACCCAGCCAGATGCCGAAACCCGCGGCGAGGTAGGCCTGGAACTTGAGATTGGCGCGCGACGCGAGCTGCGCGATCCAGAAGCTGCGCCACACCAGGCCGATGAACAGCGCCAGCGTCGCCGCCACGCCCACCAGCCCCAGCTCCTCGGCCAGCACAGCGAACAGGAAGTCGGTGTGTGCCTCGGGTAGATAGAACAGCTTCTGCACGCTCTCGCCGAGGCCGACGCCGAACCACTCGCCGCGCCCGATGGCGATCAGCGACTGCGTGAGCTGGAAGCCGCTGTTGAACGGGTCGGCCCAGGGATCGAGGAACGAGGTGACGCGCGCCATGCGGTAGGGCACCAGCAGCACGAGTAGCGCCATGGCGGCCGCGCCGGCCACCGCCGCGAGCAGCACGTAGCGCAATCGCGCGCCGGCCACGAACAGCACGCCGAACCCGGCGATGAACAGCACCGAGGCCGCGCCGAAATCCGGCTCGGCCAGCAGCAGCAGCGCGATGAAGCCCAGCAGCAGGATGGGTTTCACCAGCCCCATCGCCGTGCTGCGCAGCTCGTCCTCGCGGCGCACGGCGTAACTCGCGATGAAGATCAGCACCAGCACGCGCGCCAGCTCGGAGGCCTGGAAGTTGAAGCCCAGCACCCGGATCCAGCGGCGGCTGCCATTCACCACGTGGCCGAGCCCGGGGATCAACACCACGAACAGCAGCACCACGGCCACGATGAGCAGCGGCCAGGCCGACTTCTCGATGTATTCGGTGCGGATGCAGAACACCAGCGTCGCGAGCAGTGTGCCCACCAGGCACAACACCAGCTGGCGCTCCAGGAACGAGAACGCGTCGCCGCCGTCGCGGCTGGCGATCGAGATCGAGGCCGAGGTCACCATGATGAGACCCAGCAGCACGATGCCCGAGACCAGCGCCACGGCCACGGGGTCGATGTAGAGGCGCGCGCCGGGTCTCATCGTCGATTCTCCCGCTCGCCCGGCTGCTCGCTCGGGGTGAGCTCCTTGACGGCGGCCGCGAACAAGTTGCCGCGCTCGGCGTAGTCGCGAAACATGTCGAGGCTCGAGCAGGCCGGCGACAGCAGCACGGTGTCGCCGGGCTGCGCGAAGCGCGCGGCGGCCTGCACCGCGGCCTGCATGGTGGCGGCACGCGTGGTGTGGCAGATGCCGGCCAGCGCGGTTTCGATCAGCCCGGCATCGCGGCCCAGCAGCACGGTGGTGCGCACCTTGCCGCGGAACGCGTCAGCCAGCGGCGAGAAGTCCTGGCCCTTGCCGTCACCGCCGGCGATCACCACCAGCGGCCCGGAAAGGCCGCCCACAGCGGCCAGCGTCGCGCCGACATTGGTGCCCTTCGAATCGTTGATGTAACGCACGCCGCCCAGGTCCGCGACCCATTGCGCGCGGTGCGGCAGGCCGGTGAATTCCCGCAGCTCGTCGAGCATGGGCGCGAGCGGCAGGCGCAGCGCGTCGCCCAGTGCCAGCGTGGCCAGCGCGTTGGCGGCATTGTGCCGGCCGGAAATACGCAGCGCGGCCAGCGGCAGCAACGGATCGCCGCGGCGCGCCAGCCACGGGCCCTCGCGCCCCGCCGGCGTCTTCAACGAGAAATCGGCCTTCTCGTCGAGCAGGCTGAACGACAACACTCGTTGCCCGGCGCGCGGCATGCCGACCACCAACGGCTCGTCGGCGTTCACCACCGCCGTCTCGCTGTTGGCGTAGATGCGCGCCTTGGAGGCCGCGTACGCCTTGAGCGTGGCGTACCGGTCCATGTGGTCGGCGGACACGTTGAGCACCACGCCGGCCTTGAGCTTGAGCGAGTGCGTGGTGTCGAGCTGGAACGACGACAGCTCGAGCACATAAAGGTCCGTGGGGCCGCGGTCGAGCAGGTCGAGCGCCGGCTGGCCGAGGTTGCCGCCCACGCGCACGCGCACGCCGGCGCGTTCCGCCATGCGGCCCAGCAAGGTGGTCACCGTGCTCTTGCCGTTGGTACCGGTGATGCCGACCACCGGCGCGTCCGCGGCGCGCGCGAACAGTTCGATGTCGCCGACGATGTCGAGGCCGCGGGCGCGCGCCTGCACGAAGAACGGATCGTCGAGCGGCACGCCCGGGGAGGTCACCACGATGTCCGCGCGCTCCAGCAGCTGCGGATCGAATCCGCCAGTGCGCGTCACCACCTGCGGGCCGAGCGCGCGCACGCCCTCGATCTCCGGCGGCGCCGCGCGGCTGTCGGTCACCGCGATGCGGAAGCCGCTGCGATGCAGGTGGCGCGCCACCGAAAGGCCGGTGCGGCCCATGCCGACGACCACTGCGTTCGGTGCTTGTGAAACCTGCGGGCTCATCTGAGTTTCAACGTCGCGAGGCCCGCGAGCATGAGGATGAAGCTGATGATCCAGAAACGCACGATCACCTTCGGCTCGGCCCAGCCCTTGAGCTCGAAGTGGTGGTGGATGGGCGCCATGCGGAAGATGCGCTTGCCCGTGGTCTTGTACGACAGCACCTGCAGGATCACCGAGGCGGTCTCGACCACGAACACGCCGCCCATGATCAGCACCACCAGTTCCTGGCGCACGATCACGGCGATGGTGCCGAGCGCGGCGCCCAGCGCCAGCGCGCCGATGTCGCCCATGAAGACCTGCGCGGGATAGGTATTGAACCACAGGAAGCCGAGTCCCGCGCCCACCAGGGCGCCGCAGAAGATCAGCACTTCGCCCGCGCCGGGCACGGCCGGGATCTGCAGGTACTTCACGAACTCGGCGTTGCCGCTGGCGTAGGCGAACACGCCCAGCGCGCCGCCCACCAGCACCGCGGGCATGATGGCCAGGCCGTCGAGCCCGTCGGTGAGGTTCACCGCGTTGCTCATGCCGACGATCATGAAATACGTCAGCACCACGAACGAGGCGGCGCCCATGGGCACGGCGAAATTCTTGAAGAACGGTAGATAGAGCGTGGTCTCGGCCGGGGTCTTCGCCGTGTAGAACAGGAAGAACGCCGCCGCCAGGCCGAACAGCGACTGCCAGGAGTACTTGTAGCGCGCGATCAGTCCCTTCGGGTTCTTCTTGGCGAGCTTGAGGTAGTCGTCCCAGAAGCCGATCAGCCCGAAGAAGAAGGTCACGGCCAGCACCACCCACACGAAGCGGTTGGTGAGGTCGGCCCACAAGAGCGTGCTCACGAAGATGGCGACCAGGATCAGCATGCCGCCCATGGTGGGCGTGCCGGCCTTGGAGAAATGGGTCCTGGGGCCGTCGTCGCGCACCACCTGGCCCACGCGCCCGAACTTCAGCTTCTCGATCATCCACGGGCCGAGCAGCAGCCCGAGCGTGAGCGCGGTGATCACGGCGAAGATCGTCCGCGTCGTCAGGTACGAGAAGACGTTGAATCCCGAGTAGTAAGGCGTCAGTTGCTTGGCGAGCCAGTACAGCATCTTCGTCAGTGCGTCCCGTGTTCCGATGGAGATCCGACCAGCGCCTCGACCACGCGCTCGAGGCGGTTGCTGCGCGAGCCCTTGACCAGCACGCACACCTCGCGCGTGAGCTCGGCGTTGACCGCGCGCGCCAGCGCCTCGGTGTCGGCGAACCACTCGCCGCCCGAGCCGAAGGCCTCCACCGCCAGCGCCGACAGCTTGCCGGTGGCGAACAGCCGGTCGATGCGGTGGTTGCGCGCGAAACGGCCGATGTCGCCGTGGCTTTCCTCGGCGTAGTCGCCGAGTTCGCCCATGTCGCCCATCACCAGCCAGCGGCGCGCATCCACCGCGGCCAGCACCTCGATCCCGGCCTTCATGGAGCTGGGATTCGCGTTGTAAGAGTCGTCGACGATCCAGGCACCACTGGGCGCGGTTTTGAACTGCAATCGGCCAGGAACCGGGCGCATTGTGGCAAGCCCCGCCCGCACGTCGTCGAGCGTGGCACCGGCGGCGCTGGCCGCCGCGGCCGCGCACAGAGCGTTCAGCACGTTGTGACGGCCCGCGAGATGCAGCGTGACCGGGATGGAGCCCTGCGGGGCGCGCAGCGTGAAGTGCGTGGCGAAGCCATTGCCGTCGATGCTGATGTGCAGGTCCTGCGCGCTGAAATCCGCCGGCTTCTCCACGCCGAACGTGGAGACCTTCGCGCGCGTCATGCCGCGCCACAGGTCGGCGAAGGCGTCATCGGCATTGATCACCGCGCTGGCGGAAGGCTCGAGGCCCTCGACCATTTCGCCCTCGGCGCGTGCCACGCCCTCGATGCTGCCGAATCCCTCGAGGTGTTCGGCGCCGGCGTTGGTGATGAGCCCGACCGTGGGCCGCGTGAAGGCCACGAGCGCCGCCACCTCGCCGGGATGATTCGCGCCGATCTCGATCACCGCGTTGCGGTGCGTGGGTTCGAGCCGGTACAGCGTCAGCGGCACGCCGATGTGGTTGTTCAGGTTGCCGCGCGTCGAGAGCGTCGGCCCGCGGCGCTCGAGGATGGACGCGGTCATTTCCTTGACCGTGGTCTTGCCGTTGCTGCCGGCCACGCCGACGATCGGAATGCTGAACTGCGCGCGCCAGGCGGCCGCGGCCCGCGTCAGCGCCTGCTGCGTATCGCGCACCAGGATCTGGGACAGCGGCCGGTCGACGCGCGTGTCGACGACGGCGCCCGCGGCGCCCGCCGTTTCGGCGGCGGCCACGAAATCGTTGGCGTTGAAGCGCGGACCGCGCAGCGCGACGAACAACTCGCCCGCCTTGAGGGTACGGGTGTCGGTGGACACGCCGGTGTAGGCGCGGTCGGCGCCCAGCAGTTCGCCGCCGCAGCTGCGCGCGTACTCGGCCAGCGTGCGCTTCATGCCGCACCTCCGAGGCGCGCGGCCAGCGCCGCCGCGACCACCTTCTGGTCGCTGAACTTGCGGCGTTCGCTGCCGTAGATCTGGTAGTCCTCGTGGCCCTTGCCGGCGACCACCACCACGTCGTGTTCGTTCGCCTCGATCACCGTGTCGCGAATCGCACGGCCGCGGTCGTGTTCGACGCGATAGGGATGACCGGCGGGAATCCCCGCGACGATGCCCGCGGTGATGTCCTGCGGCGACTCGGTGCGCGGGTTGTCGTCGGTGACCACGATGGCATCGGCCAACTCGGCGGCGATCGCCCCCATGAGCGGGCGCTTGCCCGCGTCACGATCGCCGCCGCACCCGAACACCACGGTGAGCCGGCCGCGGCAATGCGCGCGCGCGGCCGACAGCGCCTTGCGCAGGCCATCCGGCGTGTGCGCGTAGTCCACCACCACCAGCGGCGCGCGGTTGCCGCCGAAGGTCTCCATGCGGCCCGGCGCCGCGTGCACCCGCGCCAGCGCGTGCGACACCTGCCCGGGCGTGAGCTCCCAGTCGAGCAGGATGGCGATCACGGTGAGCAGGTTGTCGACGTTGAAGTCGCCGATGAGCGCGCTGGTGAGCGCGCCCGGGCCCCAGCTCGAGTCGAATTCGAGCTGGATGCCGCGGGTAGATAGTTCCACGTGCATGGCGCGCACGAAGCCGGCCGCGGCGCGCGCGTGCGACTGGTGGCCGCGGCTGGTGACGATGAGCCGCCCGCGGCCGCGCGGATCCATGGCGAGCGTACGGCCGAACGGATCGTCGACGTTGATGACGCGCGACACCAGCTCTTCGCGCGCGAACAGGCGCGCCTTGGTGGCGCCGTAGTTCTCCATGGTGCCGTGATAGTCGATGTGGTCGCGTGTCAGATTGGTGAACGCCACGGTGCGGAAACGCACCGCGCCCACGCGCGACTGGTCGATGGCATGCGAGGACACTTCCATGGCCACGCTGCCGGCGCCGTCGGCCCTGAGCGCAGCCAGCGTGCGCTGCACGGTGATCGCGTCGCCGGTGGTCAGCGAACTCGCCACCAGTGCGCGCGGGCGGCCGGTGCCGATGGTGCCCATGAAAGCCGCGGGCCGGCCCGCGGCCTCGAGAGCCTGGGCCACGAGGAAGGCGCAGGTGGTCTTGCCATTGGTGCCCGTGACACCCGCCACCGAGAGCGCCTGCGAGGGAGAGTCGAAGAACCGGTCGGCAATGGTGCTGGCGTGTTCGCGCAGCCGCTCCACCGGCGCCACCACGATCTGTGATGGCAGGTCGGGCACGACAGCTTCGGGCGCCGGCTCCCACAACACGGCGCGCGCACCGTTGGCCACGGCCTGCGGCGCGTACTTGAGGCCATGCTCGCGCGTGCCATGCACGGCGAGGAAGGCGCTGCCCGGCTGCGCCGCGCGGCCGTCCTGCGTGAGATCGCTGACCTCGACGTCGCGCGGCAGCCCGGCGAGGCCCTGCAGCAGCCCGGCGAGACTTTTCGCGGCGGCGCTCATCGTATTGCCACCTGCCGCGAGGCCTGCTGCGGCAATCCATCGTCGCCGATGGGCGCGTCGGGGGGCACGGCGAGCAGGCGCAATGCGCCGCCCACGATGCTGGAGAACACCGGCGCCGCGACCTTGCCGCCGTAGTACTCGCCGGCACTGGGCTCGTCGATGATCACCACCGCCGCAAGGCGCGGCGCGCTGGCCGGCGCGATGCCGCCGAACACGGCGAGGTAGCGGTCCGTGGCGTATCCGCCCGCCGTGGCTTTCCACGCGGTGCCGGTCTTGCCCGCCACAGTGTAGCCGGGGATCGCGGCCTGCGCGCCGCCACCGTCGGGGGCGACGACGGCCTCGAGCAGGTGCACCAGCATGCGCGACACGTCCGCCTCGAGCACGCGTTCGCCGGGCGGGGGCGTGTCGACGCGCAGGAAGGAGATCGGCCGCGAGACGCCGTAGGACGCCACCGTGGCGTAGGCATGCGCGAGCTGCAGCGGCGTCACGGACAACCCGTAACCGCGCGACATCGAGGAGATGCCGACCGGGCGCCAGTGCGAGTAGTGAGGCAGCAGACCGGCGGATTCACCCGGGTACCCGGACGTCGTCACCTGGCCGAAACCGAGCCCGTTGAGCGTGCCGTACATCTGCGCCGGCTCGAGCGCCAGCGCCACCTTCGTCAGGCAGATGTTTGAGCTCTCGGCGAGGCAGGTCGCGAGGTTGATGGCGCCGTAGTTCTTGCGGTCCTCGAGTAGTTTGGCGCCGACCTTGATGTAGCCCGGGTTGGTGTCGATGATGCTGTGGTCGTCGAAACGCCCCGAGGCGAGCCCGGCCGCGACGACGAACGGCTTCATCGAAGAACCCGGCTCGACGATGTCGGTGACCGCGCGGTTGCGATACGCCTTGGCCTTGATCTGGTCGCGGTCGTTGGGGTTGTAGGTGGGCTGGTTCACCATGGCCAGCACTTCGCCGGTGGCCACGTCGATGACGATGGCCGAGCCGGACTTGGCCCGCTGGTCGCGGATCGCGGCCTTCAGCTCGCGGTACGCGAGGTACTGGATGCGCAGGTCGATCGACAGCACCAGGTTGCGCCCCGGGCGCATGGCGCGGATCTCCTCGACGTTCTGCACGATCTTGCCGTAGCGGTCCTGGATCACGCGTTTCGCGCCGTCCTCGCCGGCCAGCCAGTGATCGAACGCGAGCTCGAGGCCTTCCTGGCCTTCATCGTCGACGCTGGTGAAGCCGATGACGTGGCCCGCGACTTCACCGGCCGGGTAATAACGCCGGTACTCGCGCATCAGGTACACGCCGGGGATTTCCAGCGCGCGGATCTTCTGCGCATCGGCCGGCTGCATGTGGCGCTGCAGGTAGAGGAATTCGCGGTCGAGGTTCGAGGTGACGCGGCGCGCCAGCTCGGTCTTGTCGCGCTTCAGCGCCTTGGCGAGGCGTGGCAGCTGGTCGCTGGCCAGCGCCAGCTCCTTGGGGTTGACCCACACCGAGTCCACCGGCGTGGAAACGGCCAGCGGCTCGCCGTAACGATCGGTGATCGTGCCGCGCGTCGCGGTGATCTCGGCGACACGCGAAAAACGCGCGTCACCCTGGCCCGCCAGGAACTTGTGCTCCTTGAGCTGCAGCTCCACCGCGCGCCACGTGAGGCCGAGCGCGCCGCAGACCAGCAGCGCCAGCATGAAGTTCGCGCGCCAGCGGAAACTCTTCGGGTCGTCGCGCCGCGCGCCACTGTCGCCGCGGCCGCGGGCATCGCGGCGCTTGCCGGGTATCATCTTCATGGAAGGGTCTTCACGGCGACACCAGCTCGATGTCCTTCGGTGGCGGCATGCCCATCTTGAGCTTGGCGCCGGCGACGTTCTCGACGAAGGCATGCGTGGACCAGGCGCTCTGCTCGAGCTGCAGCTGGCCCCACTCGATCTCGAGGTTGTCGCGCCGCGCGTTGAGCCGCTCGAGCTCGACGAACAGCTCGCGCGCACGGTGCTTGGAGTAGATAGCCCCCGCGGCCGACGCGAGCGCGGCGCCCCACAACACCACGATGGCGAGCAGCAGCAGCTTGCTGGTTCCACCGCCGCTCATGCGCGCACCTTCTGTGCATTTTTCATGCGCGCACCTTCTGTGCGACTCGCAACACGCTCGAGCGCGCCCGCGGGTTGGCCGCCAGCTCCTCGTCACCCGCGCGGATCTTGCCGCCGACGCGCTTCAGGCGCGGCTCGGCCGAGACCGGGATCTGCGGCAGTCCCGCGTACACCGGGTCCACCGTCGAGTGCGCCTGGATGAACTGCTTGACGATGCGGTCTTCCAGCGAGTGGAAGCTGATCACCACGAGCCTCCCGCCCACGGAGAGCAGCTCGAGCGCGCCGGCCAGCGCCTTGCGCAGCTGGCCCAGCTCGTCGTTGACGTGCATGCGCAGCGCCTGGAAGGTGCGCGTCGCCGGGTGCTTGCCCGGCTCGCGCGTGCGCACGCAGCGCGCCACCAGCTCGGCGAGCTCCAGAGTGCGCGTGAGGGGCTTGCGGGAGCGTGTTGCGACTATCTCTGCGGCGATCCGCCGCGCGAAACGCTCCTCCCCGAGTTCGGCGATCACCTCGCGAATCTCAGGCTCGCCCGCTCGCGCGAGCCATGCGGAAACCGGTTCGCCGCTCGCCGGATCCATGCGCATATCGAGCGGGCCATCCGCCCGGAAGCTGAAACCGCGCGCGGGGTCATCGAGCTGCGGCGAGGAGACGCCCAGGTCGAACAAGATGCCGCGCACGGCCCGGCCCGGAAAGAGCTGCGGCACGCGCGCGGCGATATCGGCAAACGGCGCGCCGATGAGCGCAAGCCGCATTTCGTCGGGAAAACGGCGGTGGCCGGCCTCGATGGCCGCCGGGTCGCGGTCGAACGCGAGCACGCGCCCTTCGGGACCGAGTGCCCCGAGGATGAGTGCCGTGTGCCCGCCGCGCCCGAACGTCGCATC
>DASUGK010000105.1:0-25869 GCA_036274075.1 Steroidobacteraceae bacterium
GTGACCGACAACGATGGCCTCACCGACAGCGCCAGCATGACCGTCACGGTGGCGAACGTCGCGCCGGCGGTGGGCGACTTCGACGACGCCAGCTTCGAAGCGGGCGATACCTACACGGTCGAAGGCACGTTCAGCGACCCCGGCGCCGACGCCTGGAGCGCGACCGTCGATTGGGGAGATGGATCGGCGCCCAGCCAGGCCATGCTGAGCGGCCAGAGCTTCTCGCTGGTGCACGTGTACGCCGCGGCGGGCACGTTCAGCGTGACGGTGACGGTCGCCGATGACGACGCCGAGACCAGCACCACACACACGGTGACGGTCACCGAGCCTGCCCCGCCGCCCGGACCGGACCTGTCGGCCGCGTACGGCCTGATCGACCAGCTGGTCGCCAATCGCAAGATCTCGCGCGACTTCGGCCAGTTCATGAAGGGCCAGATCAACCAGGCGCAGAACTACATCCGCCAGGGACGCAATCCGCAGGCCGTCGCGGTGCTCAGGGTCGTGGTGGCCGAGATCGACCTGCTGGTGCAGTTCCGCCAGATGACGGCGGCGGATGGCGCGCCGCTGCGCAACCTGGTGACGCAGACGATCACGCAGCTCGGCGGCACGGCACAGGCCGCGAAGTTGTCCAAGTTCTTCAAGGGCCACGGCTGCAGGAGTCACCAGCGGCTCACGAGCCACTTGAATCACCACAAGTCCAGGTCCCACCACCGCCGCTGGTGACGTGAATGAGGCCGTGCGTGGTCCGAGCAGTGCTCGAACCACGCCCTGGCCCTCAGCGCAGCCCGAACATCCGGCGTGCGTTCTCCGTGGTCGTCCTGGCGAGGGCTTCCGGCGATTCATTCCTTGCGGCCGCGACCGCGCGCGCCACGTGCGGCAGGTGGCGCGGTTCGTTGCGCCGGGTCTTCGGCGCGGGGTTGAGATCCCGAGGCAGCAGGTAGGGTGCATCGGTTTCGAGCATCAAGCGGTCGGCCGGGATCTTCTTCACCACCTCGCGCAGGTGCAGGCCGCGGCGCTCGTCGCAGATCCAGCCGGTGATGCCGATGGCGAGGCCGAGCTCGAGGTAGGCATCAAGCTCGGCTGCGCCGGCCGTGAAGCAATGCGCGACGCCGCCTGCGAGGGCGGCGCGATGTTCGCGCAGGATGGCCACGAAATCCGCGTGCGCGTCGCGCTGATGCAGGAACACGGGCTTGCCCGTCTGCGCCGCGAGCTCGAGTTGCCAGGCGAAGGCGCGGCGCTGCAGGTCGCGGGGCGAGAAATCGCGGAAGTAGTCGAGTCCGCATTCGCCCACGGCGACCACTTCGGATGCGCGTGCCATCGCGGCCAGCGCGGGCAGGGCTTCCGCGGTGAGGTCGGAAGCATGGTGGGGATGGACACCGGCCGTGGCGTACAGCACGCCAGGATGCCGGCGCGCGAGTTCGATGGCCTTGCGCGAGCCGTCCTCGCTGGCGCCGGTGACCATCATTTGCACGACGCCAGCCTGTGCGGCGCGTTGCATCACCGCATCACGATCGGCGTCGAAACTGTCGTGGGCGAGATTGACGCCGATGTCAACCCATTCCATCGGCGCGCATTGTAGCTAACTACGAACTCGACGCGGCTCCGATACGAGCCCGCGTCGATTTACCGTGGTGTCGTTCGTCCACTACCGGTGTGAGGTGTCATGCGGAGGTTCACTCCTCGCGCATGACAGATCACAGATGTTCCGCGTCCGGATTTCCTTTACTCTTTCGGCCTGCTGCGATTAAGGCCCTCGAAAAGGCTCAAGTAACACTAGGGAATTCAGGAAGTTACGGCGCATGCCTCTTGATTCAGATTCACTCGGTTCTCTGCGTATCGATCGCTCCGCCCCGGCATCGGGCGGTGGCGGGAAGCGGCTCGTCTATGTCGGCGTGACGGTTGCAGTGCTGGCTGCCGTCGCCTTCGGCGCCTGGAAACTTTTCGGCGGGCACACCACCGAAGTCACCACCGTCGTGGCCGAAGCCGAGAGTTCCGGACCCAGTCTCGGCAACTCGGTGCTGAACGCCTCGGGGTACGTGGTGGCGCGCCGTACGTCGACGGTGGCATCGAAGGTCACCGGCCGCGTGCTCGAGATCTACGTGGAAGAGGGCATGGCCGTGAAGAAGGACCAGGTAGTCGCACGCCTGGACCCGGTGAACTCGAAGACCATGCTGACGATGGCGGAGCGCGAGCTGGAAGCCGCGCAGCGCAATCTCGCCGAGATCGAAGTGCGGCTCGCCGACGCGCAACGGACGCTGGCGCGAAACGAGGCGCTGGTGAAGCAGCAACTGGTCAGCCAACAGGCCCTGGACGCGTCGCGTGCCGAAGCGAATGCCCTGGCCGCGCGTCTCGAGGCCAGCAAGGCGCAGGTGAAAGTGTCGCAGAGCGCCCTCGCGATCCGGCGGAACGACTTCGACGACCTGCAGGTCCGCGCGCCGTTCGATGGCGTGATCATCTCCAAGGATGCGCAGCCCGGCGAAATGATCTCGCCGCTGTCGGCCGGCGGCGGCTTCACGCGCACGGGCATCGCGACCATCGTCGACATGGACTCGCGTGAGATCGAGGTCGACGTCAACGAGGCCTACATCAATCGCGTCAAGCCCAACCAGCGCGTCGAGGCCAAGCTCGATGCGTATCCCGACCAGCCGTTGCCGGCGCATGTCATCAACATCGTGCCGACGGCGGATCGCACCAAGGCGACCGTGCGCGTGCGCATCGGCTTCGACAAGCTCGAGCCGCAGATCCTGCCCGACATGGGCATCAAGGTGCGCTTCCTCGACGATGCGCCCGTGGTGGCCAACGGCGGCGAGGGGCCGCGCGTGCGCGTCCCCACCGCGGCCGTGCAGCGCACCGGCGGCGAAGCCTACGTCTGGGTCGTGAACGACGGCACGGTGGAGCGCCGTGCCATCACCACGGGCGCCGAGAACGACGGCCAGACCGAGGTGCTGGCCGGCGTGCATGCCGGCGAGGAGCTGGTGGCGCCGCTGGTCGAGGGCCTCGAAGACGGGGGCAAGGTCAAGCTCAAAGAAAGCAACGGTTAGCAGCAAGGAGTCCGGCATGTCGGCAGTGGAACAAGTGGTGGGACAGGCAGATCCGGTGGTGGCAAGGCTGCGCGGCGTCGCCAAGGAATACACGCGTGGCAACGAACGCGTGCCGGTGCTCGAGAAGCTGGACCTGGACCTGCCACGCGGCGACTTCGTCGCACTCATGGGCCCGTCCGGTTCGGGGAAGACCACCTTGCTCAACCTGCTGGGCGGACTCGACCGTCCCACGGTGGGCAGCGTCGAAGTGGACGGCCTGGCCATCGACCGCATGTCCGATTCGGCGCTGGCCAAGTGGCGCGGCGCGCACGTGGGCTTCGTGTTCCAGATGTACAACTTGCTGCCCGTGCTCACCGCCGAGCGCAACGTGGAGCTGCCGCTGCTGCTCACGCGGCTCAACCGCGCCGAGCGTCTCAAGCACGTGCACACCGCGCTCAAGCTGGTGGGCCTCGGCGACCGCATGAAACACAAGCCGCGCGAGTTGTCGGGCGGCCAGGAGCAGCGCGTCGGCATTGCGCGCGCCATCGTCACCGATCCCACGCTGCTGCTCTGCGACGAACCCACGGGTGACCTGGACCGCAAGTCCGGCGACGAGATCCTCGACCTGCTGCAGGCGCTGAACAAGCAGCACGGCAAAACCATCGTCATGGTGACGCACGATCCGCGCGCCGCCGAGCGCGCCAACCGCACGCTGCACCTGGAGAAGGGCCGCCTGGAACGGGAGACGCGCTGATGTTCCGCTGGATCCCGCTGGTCTGGGCCAACCTGAGGCGGCGCAAGCTGCGCCTCATCCTCACGTTCGCCTCCATCCTCGTGGCCTTCATGCTGTTCGGGCTGCTCGAGGCGCTGCGCACCAGCCTGTCCGCCGGCGTGACCATGGCGGGTGCGGATCGACTGGTGCTGCGAAACAAGACCGGCCTTACGCAGCCGCTGCCGTTCGCCTACTACGAGAAGATCAAGGCGGTGCCGGGGGTGCGTGCCGCGGCGTCCAACAGCTGGTTCGGCGCCGAATACCGCACGCCGCAGAACCCCAAGGCGCAGTTTCCGCTGTTCGCCACGGAGCCGGGCCCGTTCCTCGAGGTGTACCCGCAGCTCAAGGTGACGCCGGCGAGCGGTGGCCAGGCCTGGGTGCGCGATCGCCAGGGATTGATCGTGGGCTACCTGCTGGCACGACAGTTCGGCTGGAAGGTCGGCGACCGGGTGCCGATCCGCTCCAACATCTGGCGCAAGACCGACGGCACCGACACCTGGCAGTTCAACATCGTCGGCATCTACGAAAGCGGCGCGCCGTTCCTCGACGGCAGCGCCTACATGCAGTTCGACTACTACAACGAGTCGCTGCTGTTCGGAAAGGACATGATCGGATCCGTGAACGTCCGCGTCTACGACGCGAACCAGAGCAGCGCCATCGCCGGGAAACTCGATGCGCTGTTCGCCAACTCCACCGCGGAGACCGAGACCGCCACGGAGCGCGACTGGATCAAGCACTGGATCGCGCAGATCGGCGACCTCGGCATCATCGTCACCTCGGTGACGCTGGCGGTGTTCTTCACCATGCTTCTCGTGACCGCCAATCGCATGGCGCAGTCGGTGCGTGAACGCACCAACGAGATCGGCGTCATGAAGACGCTGGGTTTCGGCGCCGGGCTCATCGTCACCCTGGTTCTGCTCGAGTCGCTGATGCTGACGCTGTCGGGCGGGCTCGTTGGCCTGGGGCTGGCGAAAGGGCTGTCGGTGGTGCTGGGGGTCTTCCTCAAGGAGAACCTGCCGGGCTTCGCGCTGAGCGGTTCGTCGATGCTGACAGCCGTCGTTCTGATGCTGGCCTTCGGACTGGTCTCCGGACTATGGCCCTCGCTCATGGCGATGCGGCTCAAGGTCGTGGACGCGCTGCGGCGCGGATAAGAGGTTTCCATGGCAAATGCTCTCGAACAAGTCGGCGCAGTCACGGCGATGAACCTGCGCAACATCCCGGAACGCTGGTCGTCTTCGCTGGTGGCGGTGCTGGGCATCGGCGGTGTCACGCTGGTGCTGGTGGCGTTGTTGTCCATCGGGGCCGGGTTCAGCAAGGCGCTGGAAGGCTCGGGCTCCGAAGACATCGCGATGATCATGCGCTCGGGCTCGGCCGGTGAGATGCAGAGTTACTTCGGGCCCGAGCAGGTGACCGCGCTCAACGACATCGCAGGCATCGCGCGCGGCGCGGAAGGCAAGCCCATGATCTCGCCGGAAGTGTTCGGCGTGGTCGCGGCGCCGTTGCGCGGCAAGGACTCCACCGCCAACCTGCCGCTGCGTGGCATCACGGCGGTGGCCCCGCAGCTGCGCAAGCATTTCAAGATCGTGGAAGGGCGGATGTTCCGGCCCGGCACCACGGAAATTATCGTGGGCGACGGGGCCGCGCAGCAGTATGTCGGCCTCGGGGTGGGCAGCACGAATCGCTGGCTCAACACGGACTGGGTCGTGGTCGGGCGCTTCACCGACGACGGCGGACTCGCCGAGTCGGAGGCCTGGGCCGATGCACCGGTGGTGCAGCAGGCCTGGCAGCGCGGCCCGATCTACCAGACCGTGCGCGCGCGGCTTGCCACGGGCACACCGCTGAAGACGCTCAAGGATGCGCTGTCCAAGGACACACGCTTCTCGGTCGACGTGACCACCGAGAAGCAGTTCTATGCCGACCAGCAGAAGGCGATGTCGAACATCATCCGGCGGGTGGGCGTCTGGATCGCCATCATCATGGGCCTGGCGGCACTGTTCGCCGCGCTCAACACGCTCGAGAGCGCGGTCGCGAACCGCGTGCGTGAAATCGCCACGCTGCGCGCCATGGGCTTCGGCGCCGGGCCGGTGGTCACCTCTGTGCTGGTGGAAGCCATGATCCTCGGCGCCATCGGCGGCCTGCTGGGCGGGCTGTGCGCCTACCTGTTCCTGAACGGCATCACCAGTTCGACGCTCAATTTCGCGTCGTTCAGCCAGATCACCTACGCATTCACGGTCACGCCGCTGCTCATGCTGCTGGGAATCGGCTATGGGCTGCTGTTGTGCCTGCTTGCAGGTATCCTTCCCGGCATCCGCGCGGCGAAACAGCCGATCACTCAAGGATTGCGGGAATTGTGAAGCGGCATCTTCTTCTCGAATGGACCGGGGCGCTGGCGATTGCCGGCGCCTCATCGTTTTCGGCGGCGCAGACGGCGCCCACGGACTGGGCCGACGTCGAAGGCCGCATCCAGTACGCGTATTACACCGAAGACACGCGCGCCCTGAACGGCATGCTGAACTCGCTCAGGCCCAAGCCGGTGGAAGGCGAGTCGGAAGGCGCGGCGCCGGATGCCGGCGTGCGGGCCTACTTCCGGGCGCTGGCCCACTACCGCATGGCGCAGGTGCTGGCCGCCGGCAAGAAGTCGCAGGCGCGTGCTGCCATCGACGACTGTGGCGACGAAGTCGACCATGCCGTCGACGCCTTGCCCAAGGTGCCGGTAGGACTGGACGAATCGGACGAGGCGCGTCACCAGCGCACCGAGGCCTACCTGCTCGGCACCGCCTGCACGCTGGCCGGCCGCGAAATGAGCTCGATGCCGTTCGGCGGCGGCCGCATCGGCTCGCGCATCGACGAGGCCGTCAAGCTGGAGCCGAAGAACCCGCGCGTGCGGCTGGTCGAGGCCCTGGTGGCCTTCGATCGCGCCGGCAAGGACGCCAGTGCCAAGGCGGCCGCGGTGCAGAAGCTGCGCGCCGTCACCGAGATGTTCGAAGCGGCGCGTGCCGGCGCGACCACCACGCCGGAGTGGGGCGCCGCCGAGGCCTATGCCTTCCTGGGCCGCGTGCTCTACGATCAGCGCGACCTGGTCGGCGCGCGCGAGGCGCTGGAACGTGCGCTGCTGATCGCGCCGGACTACGCGCTCGCCAGGCGTCTCGCCGCGCAAATCACGCGCTAGCCCGGCTGGTACTATCCGCGCATGAAATACGCGCGGTTGTTCACCCCGCTGGATCTCGGCTTCACGTGTCTGCCGAATCGCGTCGTCATGGGATCGATGCACACGGGGCTCGAGGATCGCGCGCGCGATTACGACAAGCTGGCGGCGTACTTCGCGGAGCGCGCGCGTGGCGGCGCGGGCCTGCTGGTGAGCGGCGGCATCGCGCCGAATCGCGCCGCCTGGGGCAAACCCTTCGCCGGCAAACTATCGAGCCCGCGCGAAGTGCCGCGCCATCGCAAGGTCACGGACGCGGTGCACGCCGAGGGCGGCCGCATCTGCATGCAGATCCTGCATACCGGCCGTTACGGCTATCACCCGCTGGTGGTGGCGCCGACCGCGCTGCGTGCGCCCATCAATCGTTTCCGTCCGCGCGCGCTGTCGTCCGACGGCGTGCGCGACCAGATCGCCGATTTCGTGAACTGCGCGGTGCTGGCGCGCGAGGCCGGCTACGACGGCGTCGAGATCATGGGATCCGAGGGTTACTTCATCAATGAGTTCCTCGCGCCCAGGACCAACAAGCGCACCGACGAGTGGGGCGGGGCGCTTCCGAACCGCGCACGCCTGGCGCTCGAGGTCGTGCGGCAGACGCGCGCGGCCGTGGGGCGCGACTTCATCATCATCTTCCGCATCTCGGGCCTGGACCTGGTCGAGGACGGTTGCGACGGCGCCGAAGTCGAGTGGCTGGCGTCACAGATGGAAGACGCAGGCGCCACCATGCTCAACACCGGCATCGGCTGGCACGAGGCGCGCGTGCCCACCATCGCCGGCATGGTGCCGCGCGGCGCCTTCGGCTGGGTGTCGGCGCGCATCAAGGCCGCGACGCGCCTGCCGGTGATCGCCACCAATCGCTTCAACGCGCCGGCGGATGCCGAAGCCTTGCTCGCCAGTGAATCCGCCGACCTGGTCTCGATGGCGCGGCCGCTGCTCGCGGATGCGGACTTGCCGCGCAAGGCGCTCGAAGGCCGCGAAGCGGAAATCAATACCTGCATCGCCTGCAACCAGGGTTGCCTCGACCGCGTGTTCGAAGGCAAGCGCGCCACCTGCCTGGTGAATCCCCGCGCCGCGTACGAAACCGAGCTGGTGCTGCAACCGGCGTCGTGCCCGCAGAGCATCGCCGTCGTCGGCGCCGGGCCGGCGGGACTGGCCTGCGCGACCGCACTGGCGGAACGCGGGCATCGCGTGACGCTGTTCGAACGCGAGCACGAGATCGGCGGGCAGTTCCGTTATGCACGCGAGGTGCCGGGCAAGGAGGATTTCCGCGACACGCTGCGCTACTTCGCGCGGCGCATCGAACTCACGGGCGTGCACCTCGAGCTCAATCGCACGGCCGATGCGGGCCTGCTGGGAAATGGATCCTTCGACCAGGTGGTGATCTCCAGCGGTGTGCGCGCGCGCGTGCCGCAGATCCCGGGCATCGATCATCCCAAGGCCATTACGTACCCGGAGCTGCTGACCGGCGCACGCGAGGCGGGAGAACGCGTGGCCATTATCGGTGCGGGCGGCATTGGCTTCGACGTCGCCACGTTCCTGACCCATCGCGACGATGACGACTACTTCTCCGAATGGGGCATCGACCGCACGCTCACGGCGCGCGGCGGCGTGGTGCCGATGCGCGCGGTGACGCCCGTGCGCCGCGTCTACCTGCTGCAGCGGAAGGCGGAGAAACTCGGCAGCTCGCTGGGCAAGACCACAGGCTGGATCCATCGCACCGCGCTCAAGCATCGCGGCGTGGTCATGCGGGGCGGTGTGAGCTACGAACGCATCGACGACGATGGGCTGCGCATCAGCAGTGACAAGGGGCCGGAGTTGCTCGAGGTCGACCATGTGATCGTGTGCGCGGGGCAGGAGTCGGCGAACGAGCTCGCGGCAGAGCTCGCGACTTGCGGCAAGCCGGTGCATGTCATCGGTGGGGCATTGCTGGCGGCGGAGCTGGATGCGGAGCGGGCGATTCGGGAGGGGACGGAGTTGGCGGCGCGGTTATGAAGAACGGCCCTTCGATTTCCGGCAGCAGTGGGGACAGTCCCCAATTCGAGATGGATTTTCTCGGCGGAGAGGGCGGTGGGCGAATTGGGGACAGTCCCCGCGACCTCGCACCTTGCGTCAGGGTCAGCCGGCGCGCGCGGCGGCTTTCGGTGCGCGTGTATCCGGATGCGCGCGTCGAGGTGGTGGTGCCGCCGCGGGCCCGGGCGCGCGAGGTGGAGCTCTTCGTCAATGCGCACCGGCAGTGGATAGACGACAAGCGGACGGCGGCGCTGCGCAGCCGGCCGCCGCCGGAGCCGTTTCCGCCCGCCACGATCCACTTCCAGGCAACCGGCGAGTCCTGGCGCCTGCACCTGGCCGGCGGCGAGGGCCGCCTGCTGCTGGCGGAAATCGATGGCGGCAAGGGCCGCATCCTGCAGGTGAGCGGGCGCGTGAGCGCGGCGGGCCTGAGGACGGCGCTGCGCGCCTGGCTGATGCGCGCCGCGCAGTCACGGCTCGCGCCGCGCGTAGTGGCGCTGTCGAAGTCGACGGGGATACCCCACGAGCGTGTTTCCATCCGGCGCCAGCGCTCGCGCTGGGGAAGCTGCTCGGTGCGCGGTACCATCAGCCTCAATGCCTGCCTGCTGTTCCAGCGCCCCGAAGTGATCGGCTACCTGGTGGTGCACGAGCTTGCGCATGTCCGGCACATGAACCACTCCGCCCGTTTCTGGCAGGCGGTGGAACGCCATTGCCCCGGCTGGCGCACGCTCGACCGCGAGCTGCTCGACGGCTGGCGCCACGTGCCGCGCTGGGTCTTTTCCGATAGTTAGTTAGAAGCCATGACCACGAGCAACGAAGACAAGCCGGCGCCGCGGCGCATCGACCTGCGCCAGGAAGGCGTGCACTGGGACCTGGGCGAATCGCAGTCGTACGGCGAGTACCTGCAGCTCGACAAGGTGCTCAACGCGCAGAAGCCCAACTCCATCGAGCAGGACGAGATGCTGTTCATCATCGTCCACCAGGTGTCCGAGTTGTGGATGCGGCTGTTCCTGCACGAGCTCGGCGCCGTGTTCGAGTGCGTGCGGCGCGACAACCTCGATCCCTCGTTCAAGATGCTGGCGCGCATCTCGCGGCTGCAGGAGGAATTGCTCGGTGCGTGGAGCGTGTTGTCGACGCTTACGCCGTTCGAGTACTCAGCGTTCCGCAACACGCTGGGCCGCTCCTCGGGATTCCAGTCGGTGCAGTACCGCCTGCTGGAGTACATGCTGGGCAACAAGAACCGCGACTACATCGCCGTGCACAAGCGCGACCCGGCGGCCTACGAGCGGCTGGAGCGCGCTCTGCGGGCGCCGTCCATCTACGACGAGGTGCTGCGCCTGCTGTCACGCCGCGGCTACGGCATCCCGGAAGAAATCGTCGAGCGCGATTTCTCCGAGCCCTACGAGCCGTCGAAGGCGGTGACCGCGGCCTGGCTGGCCGTGTACCACAATGCGCAGAAGGACTGGGATCTCTACGAGCTGGCGGAGCGGCTCACGGATCTCGACCAGAAGTTCCAGCTGTGGCGCTTCCACCATCTCAAGACGGTCGAGCGCGTGATCGGCTACAAGCCCGGTACGGGCGGGACCGGCGGCGTGTCGTATCTCGCGAAGGCGCTGGAGCTCAAGTTCTTCCCCGAGCTCTGGCAGGTCCGGACTTCGATGTAGTTATTCCTGCGGGACCCAGGCGTTGATGGACATCGTCGACGACTGGCTCACGCTGCTGCCAATGACCGACGGGTAACCATCCACCCACGGAATGTCGCCCGTGTACGGGGCGGCGGCAGTCCAGAGATAGCCGTTGTTCCAGAGGTAGCCGTTGTTCCAGAGATAGCCCTGGTTCCACAGGTAGCCGTTGTTCCAGAGGTAGCCCTGTTCCCAGAGCTGGCCGTTCGGCGTGGTAACCTGGAAGGTGCCGTCGGCGAGCTGGCGCACGCCGCCCATGTAGTGCTGCGTGCCGGCGAGATCGGCGGCGATGTTCAGGCCCTGGTTGGCGCAGTTGCTGGTCGTGCCGTTCACCGCGGCCTTGGCGTCCACCATGCCGGTACCCTGTTGCATCACCGAGTAGGCGAGCTTGCCGTTCTTGTCGACCGCGGGCTTGCCGCTGGCGATGATGCGGCACTTCACCTCGTCGGGCGTGAGACCCTGGTTGGCGGCGATGACCAGCGCGGCGACGCCGGAGACAACCGCGGCGGCCTGCGAGGTGCCCGACATGGTGAAGAAGTCACCGTTGTTCATGAAGGTCGGATGATCCACCGCGATCTTGTCGTAGGTGGCCATGAAGCCCCAGACGTGGCCGCCGGGGGCGACGAGGTCGGGTTTCACGAAGCCTTCGAAGGTGGGGCCGGCGCTCGAGAACGAGGCCAGCCGGTCGTCACTCCTGCTGGGAGTGTAGTTGTCGGTCATCGCGCCGACCGTGATGACGTAGGGCACGTTGCCCGGAACGCCCACGGTCTGCGGCAGCGGTCCGCTATTGCCCGCTGATACGATGACGACGATGCCGGATTGCCACGCGCGCATCACGGCTTTGTTGAGCGGATCGTCCCAATAGCGCGAACGCGCCGGGGCCCCTAGCGACAGATTCAGGACACGGATGTTGTACGAATTCTTGTGGGTGAGGGCCCAGTCGATGCCGCGGATCACGCTGGCGTAACTGCCGGTGCCATCCTCGCCGAACGCCTTGATCGAGATGATGCGGGCGTCCGGCGCGACGCCGAAGTACTCGCCGCTGGAATTCCTGCGGCTGCTGGCGATCAGGCTGGTGATGTGCGTGCCGTGGCCATTCAGGTCGGTCGACTGCGAAGACCAGGTGTTGGTGACGACGTTGTTCACGGCGTCGTAGAGCACGGCCACGCGGCCGTTGCCCAGGCTGTCCTTGTCGAGCGAGTCGAGCTTCCAGTAGCCCGTGTCGATGACGGCCACGCCCACGTCGCGGCCCTTGATGCCCGAACTGTGCAGCGAAGCCTGGCCGACGTCGACGGGCACCGGGTCGCCTTCGCCGAAGCTGGTGGTGTAGGAAATCTCGAGGTCGTCGATGTCGACGTTGTCGTCGCCGAAGCGGCTGTTCATCGACGCCACGAAGCGGATCGCCGTGTTTCGGCCGCGGTAGGCGGTGATGTTGTAGCTGTGGTTGACGAACGAGGTGTCGTTGGCGGGGCCGGAGATGCGGCCCAGTTCGTTCCAGGTGGTGCCGCCGTTGCCGCTGGCCTGCACCGAGACGTATTCGCCCCATTCGAGGCCGTTGCGCAGCGCCTTGAACTTGAGCGTGACGCTGGGCGAGTTCGAGGGCGTGGCGGCCTTGCGCCAGATCTGCCCGTTCATCTGCAGGATCATCCGGCCGCTGCCGCGATCCTGCCAGCCGATGATGGCGTTGCCGCCCCACGGGGTGCCGTCGTCGCCTGGCTCGATCCAGTCGCCGAACCAGCGATGCGTGCCGTCGTTGTTGCCGAAGGATTGCGTGTCGAAATTGTCGCGCACGCTGGCGGCGGCCTGCGTGGTCACCACCGCGTTCTCGGTGACCTGCTTGACGCCCGCGGCGGCCTGCACCTGCGCGTGCTGTGAGTGGGTGAGCGTGGCTTCCACCGCGTCGATGACGTTGAGGCGCGAGACGACTTTGCCGCCGGCCTCGGTCACGGCCTGGGCGGCTGCATCGGTGGTCCTGCCTTCGACGATGTAGCTGCGCGCGTCGGCGGCGGCCACGGCCGACGCCTCCGGCGCGCCCGGTGTCGCGGTGGAACACGACACGAGCAGCGCCGCGGCCGTCACGTTGATAATGACCGCTCCCAGGACTCGAACGGCCGCATCACGTACTGTCATCGTCATCTTCGGAATCGCCCCTTGAGTGGCCCCAATTCGCTTGCGCGAACGGCCCCATTTAAGGTCGGGACGGCAAATTCCGAGCGTGCGTGTGTGATCCGGCTCTCGGGGGAAGTGTGACGGGCGTCTAATAAGGGCCCGTTAAATCGCGCGCTATGTAACGCGCGCTCAGCCCCGCGCGAGCTTCGTGACAGAAGCTGGCGCGGTCTTCGAGCCGGGCAGGATGTTCTCGATGAGTTGGGAGAGCGGCGTCGCCGGCGCGAACAGGTGGCCCTGTCCCTCGTGGCATTGCTCGGTGACCAGGAACTGCGCCTGGGCGTCGGTCTCGATGCCCTCGGCCACGATGCGCAGGCCGAAGGCGTGGCCGAGCGCGATGGCCGCGCGGCACACCGCGCGCGCCTCGTGGTCGTGCCCGACTTCTTCCACGAAGGAGCGATCGATCATGATGCCGTCGAGCGGGCTGTTGCGCAGGCGGCCGAGCGAGACATAGCCGGTGCCGAAGTCGTCGATGAGCACGCGCACGCCCTGGCCGCGCAGCTGGTGCAGGGCGGCCAGGCCGCTGCGGCCCGTGGACAACATCTGCTCGGTGATCTCGAGGTCCAGGTGCGAAGGCTCGATGCCGGCTTCACGCGCCGAGCTCGCGACGTCTTCGGCGAGGCTCTCCGCCGAGAGATACTGGCGGCCCACGTTCACCGACACGCGCAGCGCCGGATAACCGCGCTGCGCCAGCGTGGCGAGATCGCGGCAGGCGCGACGCAGCACCCAGCGGCCCAGCTGCACGGAAAGACCGGAGAGCTCGGCGATCGGCAGGAATTCGGAAGTCGGCACCAGCCCGCGGATCTTGTGCGGCCAGCGCAGGAAGGCCTCGACGGCCACGATCTCGCGTGTCGCCAGCGTCAGTCGCGGCTGGTAGTGCAGCTCGAGCTCGTCCCTGCGAATGGCCTGCGCGAGTTCTTCCTGCCAGTCGAGGCGGGTCAGCGAGGCCAGGCGCAGCGTGTCGGAATAGAAGGTGATCAACCGGTCCGAGCCCTGGTGGCGGCCCGCGTCGAGCGTGGTCAGCGCGCGGTCGATGAGCTCGGAGGCGCGCGTGCCGTCGACGCCGGAGAGCGTGACGCCGGCCTGCGGCGCGAGCTGGAACACCTGGCCATCGAGGTCGACCGGGTGGCGCAGCGCCTTCACGATGGCGTTGATGGCATTGTCGGCATCGGCGCGCGAGCGGATGTCGGTGAGCACCACGCCGATGACGTCGTCCGAGACACGCGCCAGGCGCGGCAGGTTGGTGCGGCCCTCGCCGAGGTTCTCGAGCACCACCTTGGCGGCTTCCTCGACCAGGCGGTTGGCCAGCGCCGAATCGAACACGCGCTGGTAGGTGATGTAGCCGCCGATGTGGATCAGCGCCACGCCCACGGTGTCTTCGCGCAGCGCGGCCATGTCGAGCGCCATGCGCAGCGATTTCTCGAAGGCATCGCGATGCGGCAGCATCGGGCCGCCGCTCTTTTCGTACAGGCCGGAATCGTTGGACTGCGCACCGGCGCCGAGGTCGCGGCACACCACCAGCGCGCGGTCGAAGCCCTGCACCTGGAAGCGCATCTCGTACTTGGTGTCGCCGTCCTGGTAGCGCTGCTGCGCCGGCTTGCGGGTCTTGAGGATGCGGCGCACGGTCTGCAGCATGTGCGCGGCCATGGCCTCGGGCCAGATCTCGTTGATGTTGCGGCCGGGAATCTCGCCATCGCCGGGGTCGAAACCGCGCACCGCGTGGCCGCCGACACAGGAGAGGATGACGCCGTCGCGGCGCACGATCATCGCCAGGTCGGGAAGGGAGCGGGCAATGGCGTCGCGGATTTCAGTGTCCATATCGTTCGGGTCCAGGGGCGCTAACGCGCCTCGCGCAGCACGCGCAGGGCGTTGACGGTGTCGTCGCTGCCGCGCGTGGATGAAAGTTCGATGATGATGCCGTTGGCGATGAGCGCGTCGACATTCGACTCGATCGCCGAAATGGGCGACTGGTTGCCGGATTGCAGCATGGCCACCGACTCGGTGCCGAACCAGCCGCGCCAGGCATTGCGGCCGCGCTTGGCGCGATACAGCGCCAGGTCGGCGATCTTGATGGCGTGCTCCCAGCTCACGGCCTCGGGGTTGTCGGGCACGAAGGGCAGGCAGGTGAGGCCGATGCTGCAGCTGGTGCGCACCACCGTGCCGCGCGGCAGCACGCACTTCATCTTGGCCACGCGTTCGCGCACGCGCTCGGCCAGCATGGTGGCGTGCTCGACGTGCTGGGCATGCGCGACCACCACGAATTCGTCGCCACCCCAGCGCACCAGCACATCGTCGGGGCGGATGGCCTGCTTGAGCGTGCGCGCGACCTCGATGATGAGCTCGTCGCCGGCCGCGTGGCCGTGCTGGTCGTTGATGGGCTTCAGCGCATCGAGATCGATGATCATGATGGCGAGGCCCTGGCTGCCCTTGTGCTTGGCCAGCAGCTGCGGGAATTGCTGCATGAGGTAGCGACGGTTGGACAGGCCGGTGAGCGTGTCGGTGTAGCTCGCCATCTCGAGGCGGCGGTTCGCGTCCTGCAGCTCGCGGTAACGCTGCGCCAGCTCGTAGGTGCGGTCGCTGACCTGCTGCTCGAGCTCGGCGCGATGCGCGGCTGCGCGTGCGAGGCGGCGCTGCTGCGCATACCAGACGCCGAGCAGCATGAGCAGGGCCAGCACGAAGTAGGCGACGAAGGCCCATGTCGACAACCACGGCGAGGGCGACACGTCGATGGGCAGCGTCAGGTCCTGGGTGCTCCACACGCCGTCGCTGTTGCTGGCGCGCACGCGGAACACGTAGTGGCCGCCGGGCAGGTTGGTGTAGGTCGCGGCGCGGCGTTCGTCGGCGCGCACCCACTCGTGGTCGAACCCATCGAGCCTGTATTCGTAACGATTGGAACGGGGATCGGCGAAATCGAGCGCCGCGAACTGCAGCGTGACCACGTCTTCCTTGTGGCTCAGCGCGAGTTTCTCGATGCGTTCCTCGGGCACGCCCTTGACGCCGGGCTCGTTGAGCTTCAGGACCTGCGTGAGCACCACGCGCGGCGGACGCTCGTTGAACTCGAGCACTTCCGGGTAGAAGGAATTGAAACCCGAGGCGCCGCCGAAGAAGAGCTTGCCGCTGCGGTCACGGTAGTGCGCACCAAAGTTGAATTCCTCGGCCTGCAGGCCGTGCAGGCGATGGAAGCGCTGGATCACCGGCTTCTCGGCATCCAGGGTGCGCGGGTCGATGCGGCCCAGGCCGAAGTTGGTGCTCAGCCAGATGTTGCCCATGCCATCGGCGCGAACACCATACACCGAGTTGTTGGGCAGGCCCTGGGCCTCGGAGATGTTGGTGAAGCGCAGCTGCGAGGGCGCGTCGGCGGGATTCACCACGCGGTCGAGGCCGCCGCCGCGCGTGCCGATCCAGACGCCGCCGTTGTCGTCCACCAGGATGGTGTAGATGGTGTCGGCGCTCAGGCTGTCGAGCTGCTTGGCGTCGCGCTTGTAGTAATACAGGCGGCGGGTCTTCACGTCCCAGACGTTGACGCCGCCGCCGTCGGTGCCGATCCACACGTGCCCGGTGCGGTCGCGCGCCAGCGCGGTGACGCGCCCGCTCGACAGGTGCAGGCCATCCTCCGGCCCGGCGCGCAGGTTGTCGAAGCGCCGCGTGCGGCTGTCGAAGCGCGAGATGCCGCCGCCGAACGTGCCCACCCACAACTGCTTGTCCACTTCGAGCAGGCTCATGACGCCGGTGGCGCCGAGCGCGGTGGGCACCGCCGGATCGTGCTGGAAGACTTCGGCGCGCAGCGTCCGTGGATCGAAACGGTTCAGGCCACCGGCCATGGTGCCGACCCAGATCTCGCCGTCGCTGCCCTCGAGCATGGCCATGACGCGGTCGTCGCTCAGCGAGCCGCGCGCGCCATTGCCGTGGCGGATCTGCGTGACCTTGCCGGTGCTGCGGTCGAGCAGGTTGATGCCGCCGCCGAAGGTGCCGATCCACAGGCGGCCGAGCCTGTCCTCGGCGAACGAGGTGATGTTGCTGTCGCTGTAACCTTCCGCGGAGCTGGCGCGCGTGTGGCCGAACGACCAGGTGCGCGGATTCCACTTGGCGAGGCCGCCGGACTTGGTGCCGATCCACAACGAGCCGCCGCGGTCTTCGAACAGCGAGACGATGTAGTTGTCGGGCAGCGAACGCGCATCGACCGGGTCGCGGCGGTAGCTCGAGAAGGATTCGGTGGCGGAGTCGAACCACGCCAGCGCCTGGATCATGCCCACCCACAGCCGGCCCTGGCTGTCGATGAGCAGCGACCATACGTGGTTGTCGGGCAGCGAAACCGGGTTGGAAGCATCGTGGCGATACACGCGCCAACGGTCGTTGCGCGGATCGTAGCGGCCGAGGCCGTTGTCCGTGCCCACCCACACCATGCCATCGGCGGCTTCGACCAACGCGCGGATGCGCAGCGGCTGGCCCGGCGGCGTGAGTTCGGCGGGAAGCGCGACACGTGCGATGTCGTGGTTCGAGGCCGAGATCATGTCGAGGCCGGCGGCCGTGCCGACCAGCTTGTTGCCGTTGCGCAGCGACAGGATGGTGAAGATCGAATTGTCGGACAGCGACTGCGGCTCGGTGGGCGAGTGGCGCAGGCGTTCCAGTTCGTTGGTGCGCGGATCGAAGATGGCGACGCCGGCGTCGCGCGAGCCGATCCACAGCCGGCCGAGACTGTCCCGGGTGACAGAGCGGATGCGCTCCAGGTCCGGCGTGTCACGCAGCGGGGCAGGCGAGGAGAGCCGGCCGGTCTGCGCACTGCGAAACACGATGCCGCCGCCATCGGTGCCGATCCACAATCCGTCGTCGGCAGGCACCAGCGCGGAGATCCAGCCGTTCGGCAAGGTCTGCTCGTTGGCGCGCTCGTGGCGCAGCTGGCGGAATTCGTAACCGTCGAAACGGTTGAGGCCGTCCTCGGTGCCGAACCACATGAAGCCTTCGGCATCCTGCGCGATCGCGTTGACGGCCTGTTGCGACAGTCCTTCCTCGAGGCTGTAACGCTGCACGCTGAGCGGCGGCGTCGCGAACGCGGCCGACGCGAATGCCATGCACAGCAGGGTGCACAGGGCGCGAGCTGCGTGGCTCAAAGGTCGGATTTTTCCCCGCGTTTTCTGCATTCCCGGCGTCTGCGGTCGGCTCCAGTCCGCATCGTAGTTCCGGGTGCAAATAACCTGTGTGATAGGCGTCTGATGCGCCGGCCGCGATGCGCCGCGGCAACGTGTTACGGGTCCATAAATGTGATGCGAGTCACGCTCGCCGCGGGTGTTACGTCCAATCGACGCAGCTCACTCCGAGTTCCGCGGCATGGCGCCGCGCGGCGAGGCTGCCGTTGACCAGCTGGCCGTGTTTCACCAGCCGCAGGTGAGGAAGGTCGGAGTCGCTGTTGCCGTAGGCGAAACTGTCGACGTCGCCGTGCTCGTCGAGCAACTGGCGCACACAGCGTGCCTTTTCCTCGCCGCGCCGGTTGGCGCTGGTCAGCGTGCCGTCGAGGCAGTCCCCCATCCACTTCACCTCGGTGGAAATCACCTGGTCGAAGCCGAGCTGGCGTCCGAACTCGGGCACGTAGAAATCCACGCTGGCCGACATCAGCACCAGGTGATGGCGCGCATCGCGGTGCCGGCGGATGGTGGCGAGCGCGTCGCGGAAGCAGTCGTTCTCGATCTTGTCGCGCACGAACTCGCGGGCTAGTGCGTCGACGTCCGTACGCGCGGCGCCGCGCATGGTGGCGCGCAACAGCGATTGCTTGAGGATGCCGCGGTCATGGTCGAAGGCGAAGCGCAGCAAGGCCGGCAGCACGGCCACGAGCCGCGGCAGGCGCCACGGCCGGCGCGCGAGGTAGCGCAACACCAGCGGGAACAGCGTGTCGTGATGCGTGATGGTGCCGTCGAGGTCGAAGATGGCGATGGCCATGTGAGGCGATCTTAGCCCACCCCGGCGCCACGCGAACCGCGGGTTGTCATGATTCGCCACAATTGCGGCAGGCGTCATGCCACTTTGCGCGGCCACACTCCCGGTAGTTCGATGCAACCGGGAGGAACGCGATGTCGATATTCCAGAAGTTCATGCCGCCGTTGCTCGGCAAGTCGCTGGTCATCGGCGGACTGATACTGGTCCTGCTGATACCCATCGCCAATGTCGAGCAGCTGGTCACCGAACGAGTCGGCATGCGGCAGGAAGCTGCTGCCCGGGTCGCGGAGTCCTGGGGCGGCGCCCAGACCACGGCCGGCGTGCTGCTCGCCATCCCGGTGGAGACCACGCGCACGGTCATCGAGCAATCCGCGGCCGGGCGCGAGACCCAGCGCAAGGAAGTCGAGCGCAACGTGCTCTACGTGCTGCCGGACAACCTCAACGTGACCGCCGAAGTGAAGCCGCATTACCGCCGCGTCGGGCTGTACCAGACGCCGGTGTACGAGGCACGGGTCGACATCGCGGGCAATTTCGTGAACCGGGATTTCGCGCACCTGGGGCAGGCGGTGGAAGGGCGCGAGGTCAAGTGGGCCGAGGCCAGGCTGCTGGTGCTCAACTCGGAGTCGCGCGCGCTGCGGGGCGTCGACGATCTCTGGGTCGCCGGCGAAAGCCCGCAGGTGTCGGCGGATGCGTATGCCGGCTCGGCGGGTATCTCGGCCTACGTTCCTGCGCAGGCCTTGCGTGAAGAAGCGATGATTCCTTTCCGGCTCAAGCTCACGCTGGCGGGCAGCAGCCAGTTGACCTTCCTGCCGCTGGCGCGCCGCGCCTCTATTTCGATGAAGTCCACGTGGGCGCACCCGAAGTTCGAAGGCGCGCCGGCGCCGCTCGAGCCGCGGATCGGCGATTCGGGCTTCAGCGCGCAATGGTCGGTGCTCGAGATCAACCGGTCCTTTGGCCAGAGCTGGTGGGACAACTACGTGGGCGAGGATCTCGAGGCGCGCAGCGCCTTCGCCACGAGCGGCGTGGGCGTCACGTTCTACGAGCCGGTGGACGTGTACCAGCGCAATTACCGGGCGGTGCACTATGCCGCGTTGCTCATCATCATCACGTTCCTGTCGTTCTTCCTGTGGGAGAACCTGAGCGGCAGCCGCGTGCATGCCATGCAGTACCTCATGGTGGGCCTGGCACTGGCCTTGTTCTATCTACTGTTGCTGGCGCTCTCCGAGCACATTGTCTTCGAGCTGGCCTACGCGATTTCCGCCGGGGCGCTGGTGGCGTTGATCACGGTGTATCTCACCGGCGTGCTGCGCAGCCTCAGGCTGGCGCTGGGCGCCGGCGCGGGCCTGGCCTCGTTGTACGCATTGCTCTACTGGATCCTGAGGTCGGAGGACTATTCGCTGCTGATGGGGGCGCTGCTGCTGTTCGGCCTGCTGTCCATCCTCATGATCGCCACGCGGCGCATCGACTGGGCAAACGTGGGGCGGGCGCGCACCACCACCTGACGTGGAGCGGGTGGACGGGGCCAGGCGGTGATCGCGGTGCGCGATGCATTCCGGGCCCCGTTTTCCCGACGGCGTCCATGCCGTAATCCTCAACGGCGATCGGCGTACTGCGGCGAGTCAACCTTGCGGCCGGTCTTGGACTGGTGCAGGGCGGTCAGCATCGGCAGGTTGGCCTGGGCGATGGCGCGGTCCACGGCGTCTTCCTTGCAGGCCCGGAGCTCCTGCTCGATGCGGATCTGGTGCGTGCCCACCGGGATCTGGCAGACCTCGAAGGCCGCCTTCTTGATGCGCTGGTACAGCGTGGCCACGCCGGCCTGTGACTTGAGGTTGAGGTCGGCGTAGCTGACCGTCTTGGCCGGATCGGGGAAGGCATCCGCCTGCGCGGCGCCGCAGGCCAGCGTGGCCAGCAAGGCCGCCGTCACCCGGTATTTCGCAAAAGTGTTCATGTCGCTCTCCTTCGGTTTGGTGTCGTTTGGGCCCGGCCGGGTGGCTGGGCTGGGAGCGACTGTCGTGCCTGGCCTAGGAGAAAACCTGAAGGAAAGCCAAAGCGTTTCCGAAGGTTCACTGAAGCCCTGCGGCGGCCCGCAGGAGCTTCAGGATCAATCGCTTGGCGAGGGCTGGTCAGCGAAAAGTCAGCCGGGTCATTCGGCGAAACGCTGCGCGTATTCCCGTTCGCGCTTCTCGTGGGAGCTCCAGAAGCCGCGCGGCGCCTGGCCGGTGAGCACGTCGTGCAGGATGCCCACGTGCACGTCCCAGCCGCCGGAGACGCTGAGCAGCGTGTTGCGGTCCGCGAGCTTGCGATGCGTGATGGTCAGCAGCACCTGCTCGCCGCGCGGAGCGAGTTCGAAGGTCACCTCGGAATGATCGCCGTGGCTTTCCATCCACGAGAAGGTGAGCAGTCGCGGCGGTTCGCAGCGCATGACCTGTCCGGTGAAGCCCATGGGCATGTCGCGGTACTTGGCGGGGGTGGGCTCGTGGGAGATGCGGGTGTGGTCGAAGAGCAGTTCCACCTTGCCGCCGGGCCGGAGATCCATGTCGCCCGCGGCCAGCCAGCGCGCACGTTTGTCGGACTCGGTCAGGAAGGCCCAGACGCGTTCGATGGGACCGGGGAGCAGGCGTTCGAGGCGGATGGCGTCCGGGGCGATGCGCGTGGCGTAGTCGTTCATGGATTACTCCTTGAGGGCGCGTTCGAGGTCGTCGAGCCGCGCATTCCAGAATTTCTCGTAGCGGCGCAGCCAGCGGCCGACGCCCGCCAGCGGGCCGGCCTCGATGCGGCAGCGGTGCGTGCGGCCTTCGACGGTGCGGTGGATGAGCCCGGCTTCTTCCAGTTTGCGGATGTGCTTGGAAGCCGCGGCCAGCGACATGTGGAACGGCTCCGCGAGCTCGCTCACCGTGTGTTCCCCCCCGGCCAGCCGCCGCAGCATGTCGCGGCGCGTGGCATCGGAAAGGGCGTGAAAAACGCGGTCCAGCCGCGCGCTGCTCAATTCAACCATATGGTTGAATGTACGCCCCGCTCGCTCCTTAGTCAACCATTTGGTTGAGAATCACAATCCCGGAGGTGGTGTCAGAGACCGAAAGTCGGGATTCTCCAGGGCTCCGCCGTCATGAAAAAAGGGATTGCCGGTAATCCCGACAATCCCTCTCTGACACCACCCGATCGCTAGGCGGCTTTGGAGGCGAGTTGGCGGAGGACGTATTGCAGGATGCCGCCATGGCGGTAGTAGTCGCGTTCCTTGGGGGTGTCGATGCGTACGCGCGCATCGAAGGTGATCGGCGCACCCTTGGGCGGAGTCGCGACGACTTTCACGGTTTTCGCCTCGGCGTTGTCGAGACCGGTGATGTCGAAGACTTCGTGGCCGGTGAGGCCGAGCAGCGCCGCGCTCTTGCCCGCGGGGAACATCAGCGGCAGGACGCCCATGCCGATCAGGTTCGAGCGGTGGATGCGCTCGAAGCTCTCGGCAATGACGGCGCGCACGCCCAGCAGCATCGTGCCCTTGGCCGCCCAGTCGCGCGACGAGCCGGTGCCGTATTCCTTGCCGGCGAGGATCACGAGCGGCGTGCCTTCCTGCTTGTAGCGCATGGCGGCATCGAAGATGGACATCTGCTCGCCCGACGGCACGTGGATGGTGACGCCACCTTCGGTGCCCGGCGCCAGCAAATTGCGCAGGCGGATGTTGGCGAACGTGCCGCGCATCATGACTTCGTGGTTGCCGCGGCGCGCGCCATAGGAATTGAAGTCCACGGGCTGCACGCCCTGCGACACCAGGTACTTCGCCGCGGGCGAGGTCTTGGCGATGTCGCCGGCCGGCGAGATGTGGTCCGTGGTCACCGAATCGCCCAGCAGCGCCAGCACCCGCGCGCCACGCACGTCGGTGACCGGCTTCGGCGTCATGGTCATGCCGTCGAAGTAGGGCGGATTGCGCACGTAGGTGGACTTCTCCTGCCACGCGTAGATCTTGCCCGCCGGCACCTTGATCGAAGACCAGTTCGCGTCGCCGGCGAACACGCTGCCGTAGCTCTTCTTGAACATGCCCGAGTCGAGCGAGGACCGGACGGCGTCGGCCACTTCCTGGTCGGAGGGCCAGATATTCGCCAGAACCACCGGCTTGCCATCCGGTCCCGTGCCCAGCACGTCCTGCTGCAGGTCGATGTCCATCGTGCCCGCGAGCGCGTAGGCCACGACCAGCGGCGGCGAGGCGAGGAAGTTCATCTTCACTTCCGGGTGCACGCGTCCTTCGAAGTTGCGATTGCCCGAGAGCACCGAGGTCGCGACGATGTCGCCCGCCTTGATGCCCGCGGAGATCTCCGGCTTCAGCGGGCCGGAGTTGCCGATGCAGGTGGTGCAGCCGTAGCCGACCACGTTGAAACCGATCGACTCCAGGTGGCTTAGCAACCCGGCCTTGGCCAGGTAGTCGGTGACCACGCGCGAGCCCGGCGCCAGCGAGGTCTTCACCCAGGGCTTCGACTTCAGGCCCAGCTTCACCGCGTTGCGCGCCAGCAGGCCCGCGGCCATGAGTACGTAGGGATTGGAAGTATTCGTGCAGCTCGTGATGGCGGCGATGGTGACCGCGCCATCGCGCAGGTCGGCCTTCTGCCCGTCGAGCAGGATTTCCGCGTGGCCCGTGGCAGTGGGATTCTTCTTGCTGCGCTCCTCGGCCATGGTCTTGAGCGCGGTCTGGAAGACATTGCGCGCCTTGGACAGCGGCACGCGATCCTGCGGGCGCTTCGGCCCCGCGAGGCTGGGCTCGACCGTCGCCAGGTCGAGTTCGAGCACGTCGGTGTAGTCGGCGGGCTTCGCGCCGTTGTAACGCCACATGCCCTGCGCCTTGGCGTAGGCCTCCACCAGCGCGATCTGCTCCGGCGTACGGCCGGAAAGTTCCAGGTAACGCAGCGTCTCCTCGTCGATGGGGAAGATGCCGCAGGTGCTGCCGTACTCCGGCGCCATGTTGGCGATGGTCGCGCGATCGGCGAGCGGCAGGCTGGCGAGCCCGTCGCCGAAGTACTCGACGAACTTCTCCACCACGCCCTTCTTGCGCAGCATCTCGGTCACCGTGAGCACGAGATCGGTGGCCGTGCAGCCCGGCTTCATCGCGCCCGTCAGCTTGAAGCCGATGACCTGCGGTATGAGCATGGGAATCGGCTGGCCCAGCATCGCGGCCTCGGCCTCGATGCCGCCCACGCCCCAGCCCAGCACGCCGAGGCCATTGATCATCGTGGTGTGCGAGTCGGTGCCGACGACGGTGTCCGGATACACCTGGTTCTTCCCGGCCGTGTCGTTGTGGAACACCACGCGGCCCAGGTACTCGAGGTTCACCTGGTGAACGATGCCGGTGTTGGGCGGCACCACCTTGAAGTTGTTGAACGCGGTCTGGCCCCAGCGCAGGAACGCGTAACGTTCGCTGTTGCGCTGGAACTCGATCTTGTTGTTGGTGGCGAGCGAGGTGGGGCGGCCGTAGTCGTCGACCTGCACCGAGTGGTCGATGACCAGCTCCGCCGGATTCAGCGGGTTGATCTGCTGCGGATCGCCGCCCAGCTTCTGCACCGCTTCGCGCATGGCGGCGAGGTCCACCACGCAGGGCACGCCGGTGAAGTCCTGCATGATCACGCGCGCCGGCGTGAAGTCGATCTCGTACGAGGGCGTGGCCTTGGCGTCCCAGTCGAGCACCGCGTCGATGTCTTCCTGCGTGACGTTCACGCCGTCTTCGTGGCGCAGCAGGTTTTCGAGCAGGATCTTGAGCGAATACGGCAGTCTCGCGACCTTGTCCTGCGGCAGCTTCGCGAAGCTCCAGTAGTCGTAGCTGCGCGTGCCAACGGAAAGGGTCGAACGATTCTGGGAACTGCCGGTCATGAACTGACTCCTGACGGATCGGATCTGGGGGAAAAAAGCGCCGCATTCTAACCTACCGCGCCGTGTTTTGAGGTTGACGCGGCGCGGTCAATCCGGCGTCGTGGCCTCGATGACGCCGCCGCCCAGGCAGCGATCGCCGTCGTACAGCACCGCGAACTGCCCGGGCGTCACGGCGCGCTGCGGCTGGTCGAAACGCACCTCGATTGCGCCATCGTTGCGCAGGCGGGCACGGCAGGACTGGTCGGCCTGCCGGTAGCGGACCTTGATTTGCGAGGCGAATTCGATCCCCGACGGCTGCACCAGCCAGTTGCATGGCCCCGTGGCCAATGCACGGCTGACGAGCAGGGGATGATCGTGCCCCTGCACGACGGTGAGCTCGTTGCGCGCCAGGTTCTTCGCTGCCACGTACCAGGCGTCTTCACGCGCGCCGGCACGGCCGCCGATCTCGAGGCCGCCGCGTTGGCCGAGCGTATAGAACGCGAGGCCACGATGCCGTCCGATCACCGCACCGTTTTCGTCGACGATGTCGCCGGGTGAGGTAGGAATGTAACGCGCGAGGAATTCGCGGAACGGCCGTTCGCCGATGAAGCAGATGCCCGTGCTGTCGGGCTTGTCGAACACGGGAAGCCCGGCCTCCCGCGCGAGTGCGCGCACCTCGGACTTGGTGAGATCCCCGAGCGGGAACACCACCTGTTCGAAATGGCGGCGCTCCACGCCATGCAGGAAGTAGGACTGGTCCTTGTCGCTGTCACGGGCCTTCATGAGAACCGGGCCACCGGGCCCGGGTTCCAGCCGCGCGTAGTGGCCCGTGGCGAAACGCTGCGCGCCGAGACGCGCCGCGTATTCCAGGCACAGGCCGAACTTGATCTCGCGATTGCACAACACGTCCGGGTTGGGCGTGCGGCCGGCGCGATACTCGGTGAGGAAGTAGTCGAACACGCGGTCGCGGTAGGCGGCGGCGAAGCTCACCCGATGCAGCGGGATGCCGATTTCCGCGGCGGAGGCGCGCGCGTCCTGGAAGTCCTGCGCGTCCGTGCAATAGGTGTCGTCGTCCTCCCAGTTGCTCATGTAGAGCCCGTGCACGTCATGGCCGGCGCGCTTCAACAGCAGCGCGGCCACGGCGGAATCCACGCCGCCGGACATGCCGACGACGATGCGTCCGGATGGATTGAGTGCCGGGGAGGTCACGGCGCGATTGTACCGCGCGCCGACCCCGTTCCCGGTGGCTAGAGGTTCACCACCGAC
>DASUGK010000106.1:0-22656 GCA_036274075.1 Steroidobacteraceae bacterium
CGCGCAACAGCGCCACATGTCCTTTCTGCAGGATCTGCCAGCGGCCGATGATGACGGCAACGGGATTGTTCATGTCCTCGGTCACAGGTAGTGAGCAGCGATGGGCATCTGCCGCCCGCTGCCGAAGGCGCGCGCCCGCACGCGCAGGATGGGTGGCGCCTGTCGGCGCTTGTATTCGTTGCGCGCGATCATCTTCTTGACGCGCATGATCAACGCACGGCCTTCGTCGCCGGCGTTGAGCTCGCGCATCTTGTCCTCGGCGCGAATGCGCTCGTCCGCGTCCAGGCGTTCGCCCTCGATGAGTACCTTGAGCACTTCATCGAGCACTTCGTAGGGCGGCAGCGAGTCGGTGTCTTTCTGCCCCGGCGCCAGCTCGGCGGAGGGCGGCTTCTCGATGATGGCCGGCGGGATGATCTCGCGGCCCGCGCTGGCGTTGAGGTGCCGGCACAGGCCGAACACCTCGGTCTTGTAGAGATCGCCGATGACGCCGAGGCCGCCATTGGTGTCGCCGTACAGCGTGCAGTAGCCCACGGAGATCTCGCTCTTGTTTCCGGTGGTGAGCAGCAGGTGGCCGAAGCGGTTGGAGTATTCCATGAGGATGGTGCCGCGGATGCGCGCCTGCAGGTTCTCGAGCGGCAGGCCTTCCATGTCCACCGAGGTCGCCCGCTTGAATTCCTGGCAATAGACCTCGACCAGCTCGCGAATGGGATGCGTGTACAGCTGGATGCCGAGGTTCCGGCACAGCCGTTCCGAATCGCTGACGCTGCCGCTGCTCGAGAATTTCGACGGCATGGTGATGGCGACCACGTTCTCCGCGCCCAGCGCCTCGACGGCCAGCGCCAGCGTCAGTGCCGAGTCGATGCCACCCGAGGAACCGACTACCGAGTTGCTAAAGCCGCAGCGGCGTGCGTAGTCGCGAATGCCGAGCACGATCTGGCGGCGGTAGAACTCGAAGGCGTTCAAGCCCTCGGCGCTCGGCTTTTCCAGCGCCCAGCCCTGCCGGTCGCTGAACTGGTCCTGGTCGTCCAGCATCAGCGTGGTCACGTTCGATTCGAACTGCGGCGCTTCGAACACCAGGCCCTTCTTCGGATCGACGATGAAGGATGCACCGTCGTACACCAGCTGGTCGTGGCCGCCGACCTGGTTCACGTACACGATGGGGAAACGGTGTTTCGCACTCGCCTTGCCGAAGATCTCGTGGCGCACTGCGCGCTTGCCGACGTTAGACGGGCTGGCGTTGATGGACACCACGACGTCCGGAGCCGCGTCTTCCAGCCGCACGAAGGGATTCACCGCGTAATCGCGCTGCTCGTCGTTCCAGCCATCCTCGCAGATCATGAACCCGACGCGCACGTCGTCGATCTCGAGCACACGCGCCACGTCGGGACCGGGCTCGAAGTGCCGGCGTTCGTCGAAGACGTTGTAGGTCGGCAGGAGCTGCTTGGAGTACGTGAGCAGGATCTGCCCGTCCTTGAGCACCAGCAGGCTGTTGCGGAAGCGCTTGCCGATGCCGTCGTGACGCGTGGGTGCGCCGATCACCCAGTGCAGCTCGGGCAGCGCCCGCGATTCCGCCAGCATGCGCGTGATGCCCGCGTCGATGCGTTGCGCGAAGTCCGCATCGTCGAGCAGGTCGGCCGGGTAATAACCCGTGAGCGACAGCTCCGGGAAGATCACGAGGCGTGCGCCCTGCGCCTGGGCCTCGTTCGCCGCCGCGCGCATCAGCGCGATATTGCCGTCGATGTCACCGATGGTCGGGTTGATCTGCGCCAGCGTCAGTTTGAGCATGTGTGCGCCTCAGGCCGCCTGCTTGAAAACCTGGCGCAGGTAGGCGAGGAAGGTCTCATCCTTGCAGAGCGTCTTGCCGGGCGAATCCGACAGCTTCGCCACGGGCTGGCCATTGCACTCCACCAGCTTCATGACGATGTTGAGCGGCTTGGGCCCGAGGTCGTTGGTGAGGTTGGTGCCGATGCCGAAGCCGCAGGGCACGCGATCGGCGAAGTGTTCGTAAATCTCCAGCGCCCGCGGGAGGTCCAGCCCGTCGGAGAACACCAGGCGCTTGGTGCGCGCGTCGATGCGCAGCTTGTCGTAGTGCGCCAGCGCCTTCTCGCCCCACTCGACCGGGTCACCAGAGTCATGTCGCAGGCCATCGAAGAGCTTGGCGAAATACAGGTCGAAGTTGTCGAGGAAGGCGTTCATGCCCACCACGTCGGTGAGCGCGATGCCCAGGTCGCCGCGGTATTCCTGCACCCACTGCTCGAGCGCCGCGCTCTGGAACAGCCGCAGCTGCACGCCCACCGCCTGGAAGGTCTGAAGGTATTCGTGCGCCATGGTGCCGATGGCCACCAGGTCGTGTTCGCGCGCCAGCCACAGGTTGGAGCTGCCCTTGAAGTACTGCGGCGCCTCGGCGGTGAGCCGTTCCACCACTTCCTGGTGCCACTCGCGCGAAAAGCGCCGTCGCGTGCCGAAGTCGAAGAACTCGAAGGGAAAGTGTCTGCGCCCGCCGCGCGCGGTGAAGTCGCGCAGCAGCTGGATCTTGGCGTTCAGGCGGCGCCGGCCTTCCTTGATGGTGTCGTGGCTGTCGAAACGGCGGCAGTACAGCTCGTTGACGATGGACAGCACGAAGACCTCGAAGGCCATGACGTGGATCTGCGGCCCTCGCGCCGTGATGTGCAGCTGCGTGCCGCGCGGCTCGACGGTGATGTAGCGCCGCTGCAGCCGGAAGATGCGCAGGTAATCGATGAAGTCGCTCTTGATGTAGCGCTTGCCGCCGAGGTAGGCGAGCTCGTCCTCGTCGAACTTCAGCGAGCAGAGATGCTCGATCTGGGCTTCGACGTCGGCCGCGAGCTCGCTGAGTGGATAGGCCGGCTCGTTGCGGCAGACGAATTCGTACACCGCCTGGTTCTGCGGGAAGGCGTGCAGGAAGGCCTGCCACATCGTGAACTTGTAGAGATCGGTGTCGAGCAGCGAATGGATGACGGGTTTGAACACGGTTCGGCTTCCTTACGCGAGTTCAGCGAGCGCTTCGTTGCTGGTCATGACGCGTGCGCCCTGGGCGCGGGCCTGCACGTAGAATTTCCCGGCCTGGGCCTCGAAGGAGCCCACCGGGCTCATGCAGTCGCTGAGTATCACCACCCGGGCGCGTTCGTTGGCGGTCAGCGCCGTGAAGAGATGTTCCATCGTGGCGGCGACGCAGTGGCTGGCCGCTTCACCGGCCACCAGCAGCAGGCCGCCGCTGGGGCGCGCGCGCTCGATCAGCGTGCGGTTGGGGAGTGTCTGCGGATCGCGTGCGTCGGGCACTTCGGCCTGCACCGCGCTGTACTGCTCGGTCATTGGATTCAGCCCCTTGAGCACGCGCAGCGCCGTGCGCTGCGTGGCCTGCTCCCAGGCCGCGAGCTCGGCGGCGACGGCCTCGTGGATGTTGTGCCCCCAGGTGCCGATCACGCAGTGCACCGGCCAGACCACGAGCTGGTAGCGTCCACCGCGCTCCAGCGCGGCGAGATAGGCCAGCACATCCGGCAGGCGCTGGCGGTCGCGCGGAACGAAGCGGCCCGCCCGTACATCGCTCTCGGCGATCTGCGTGAACGGGGCGACGGGCTGGCCATCCGCGGTGGTCCAGAAGGTGGTGCGTTCGATGCCCACCGATGCGTGCGAGTCGAGCGTGACGGTGATGTCGCCTAACTTGTCGCGTGCCTGTTTCATGAGGGCCGCGAGCCGGGTCATGTCGGCATTCGCGCCGGCCACGGGCAACGCGGCACCGGGGATGTCACAGAAATCATTCTGCGGGTCGATGATGAGCAGCCTGGCTTTCATGGTCTCCTCCAGCCCATTCTGGGGTATGTCACTTCGTGCGTTTCTGCACTAACTGTAGCACAAGGTTGGCCATACGCAAGCGGCATTTTTCCGCTGAATTGATCGGCAGGTCACGTTTCCATGTTAACTTAGTGCCCGGATGCCCGAACCTGCCAAGCCCATCGTGACCGTGGACGTGGTCCTGCTGACCCTGCGGGAGGAGTCGCTGCACGTGGCGCTGGCGCGCCGCGAACACGATCCGCATGCCGGCGCCTGGACGCTGCCGGGTGGCTGGGTCCACACCGACGAGGACGACGACGCGCTGGCCGCGGCGGTGCGCATCCTGCGTGCCAAGGCGGGGCTGGAGAGTCCCTACCTCGAGCAGCTCAAGACCTTCGCCAGCCGGCATCGCGATGGGCGGGGCTGGTCGGTGTCGATCGCCCATTACGCGCTGGCGCCCTTCGAGCGCGCGACGTCCGACCAGATCGAATGGCGTCCCGTCGACGCCATCCGCACCCTGCCCTTCGACCACCTGGAAATCCTGCACACCGCCGTCGAGCGCGTGCGCTCCAAGACCGCCTACTCCTCGCTACCCGTGCACCTGATGCCGGCGACATTCACGCTCAGTGAATTGCAGCGGGTCTACGAGCAGGTGCTGGGCACGCAGCTCGACAAGCGCACGTTCCGGCGGCGCATCGAAGAGCTCGACCTGGTGGAAACGGCGCCCGGCGCGCGCAGCGAAGGCGCGGCGCATCGGCCCGCTCAGCACTACCGGGTGAAGCGGCGCTTCGGCCGCGAGCTGGCGCTGTCCGATCGCACGCTCGGCTGAGCGTACCGCAGGTTGATCAGCGCTCCGGAGGAATGAGCTTCATCAGCGCCTGTTCCACGATGTCATTCTGATGCGCGCGCGCCAGGAAGAGCACGTCGTAGCCGTCGTGGTTGCGGATACTCATGTCGGCACCGGCTTCCGCGAGCGCTTCGATGATTCCCGGCGTGCGGTTGTATTTCGACGCCACCATGGCCGGCGTGTCGCCGTTGCTCACGCGCTTGTTGGGATCGGCGCCGAGCTCCGCCAGCATGCCGATCATTTCCGGATGTTCACTTTTACCCGCCGCTGCCGACATGGGCGTGCCGGCGAACACCACGTCGGATTCGTTCACGTCGGCGCCGCGGGCCACCAGCGCGCGCAGTATCTCCGGGTCGCGCGCGCCCATCGAGGCCCACATCAATACGCCGCCGTTTTTGTTGCCAGGCGCGAGCGCCTTCTGCGGCACCTCGGCCACGGTGGCCACCGTGGCGGTTTCCCAGAATTCCCGCGTGCTGTACTTGCGATGGGGATTGCCGAGCCTCACTACTGCCGCGATGGCGACCACGACCAGCAGCAGAACCAGCAACTTGGGATCGACTCTCATGGTCGCCGACTATGCTTGGGCATGTTCCTTCAGGTCGTGACGCGCGTCGCGGGATTTGGAGGCTCATCTGTCTGGTCTGCAGCAAGGCCAATCCACAGAGCGATGCCGTGAGCACCGGTTGTCAGCTCTCCAAGGGAGGAAGTGCTCGAGCTTTCTCCAGTACCTCGATCGCGATCCGCATCAGCGCATCGAGCAACGCATTATCGATGTCCAGGTCGCCTTCGTATTCGGCGAGGTTGCGTTTTCGATGGGCGTCGTCGAGAACGCGCCATTGTTGGGAACTGATTCCAAGCGTGTGTTCGAGGCATTGGAATACGAGGTACCGGCTTTCAGAGCGAAAGCCATGCCATCTAAACGCAGCGAGCGAGGCGGCATGTGCCGCGTTGTAAACCAGATCGAACTTGCTGTCCGGGCTCAGTTCTGCGTCGGCAGCGTCTTTCAGCCTGGCACTCGAGGAGCGCAACAGCCCGTCGATCTCGGCTCGAGCACCGGGCTCGATCTTCAATTTTCCCAAACGGGCGAGATTATCCAGCTGCTTCGGCGGCATCGTACGTTCCCAGGATTGGGACCGTGGTCCCCGCGAGCACCTTTGTCAGGAAAGGATTGCGGCCCGCAATTCGCCGCGAAAATTCTTCCCACGAATATACCGTCGGATTGATTCGGCGCCGCAGCCTCCTTTCCGGCGATTCGAGCAACGAATACACCTCTTCGAGACCGATATCGTCGCCGACGATCAACACGTCAACATCGCTGGCGCTGGTGTCGCGGCCGTGGGCGACCGAACCATAGAGCAAGATCAGCCGCGCCCGATCCGCGAGCGGTTCAAGTGCGTCGCGCAGTAATTCAGGAATCCCCGAAGTCTTCAGGATGATGCCGGAAAGCTCCTCGAAGATTGGCGACGAAACGTTTGCCTGGAAATGTCGTTGTCGACCAACGGTCCACTCAGTCACCAGGCCGCTTTCGACCAATCGAGCCAGCTCCCGCTGGACCGCGCCCGACCCGGCACCCGCCAACTCGATGAGCTCACTCGCGAAGTAGCTCTTCTCGGGGTGCCCAAACAGCAATCGCAGGACCTTTTGTTGGGTCAACCCAAAGAGCGCGCCAGCCAGACCTATCTTGGCTGTCCCCCTGCGCGACTCGGCGCGTACCGGCTTCCTACCCATATTGGGTATATTACTACCCAATATGGGTAGGTGACAACTTCCGTTATTCGACGGTGACGCTCTTCGCGAGGTTGCGCGGCTGGTCGACGTCGGTGCCCTTGAGAATGGCCACGTGGTACGCCAGCAGCTGCAGCGGCACCGTGTAGACGATGGGCGCCTGGAAGTAGCTCACGTGCTTGGGCATGTGGATCACGGTCACGCCGTCCGAGGACTCGATGCCCGACTCGGGATCGGCGAATACGATGAGTTCGCCGCCGCGCGCGCGCACTTCCATCAGGTTGCTCTTGAGCTTCTCGAGCAGGTCGTTGTTGGGCGCCACGGTGATGACCGGCATCTCCGCGTCCACCAGCGCCAGCGGGCCGTGCTTGAGCTCGCCGGCGGCATAGGCCTCGGCGTGGATGTACGAGATTTCCTTGAGCTTGAGCGCGCCCTCCATCGCGATGGCGGACAACGCGCCGCGGCCGAGGAACAGCGTGTGCTGCTTGTCGGCGAAACGCTTGGCCAGGTCGTAGATGACCGGGTCCAGCGTCAGCGTCTTCTCGATCATCGAGGGGATTTCGATCAGGCGCTGCACCAGGTTGCGCTCGCGCTCGGCATCGGCCGTACGGTTCTTCGCGAGCGCGATCACCAGCATGCTGAGCGCGGCCAGCTGCGTGGTGAAGGCCTTGGTCGAGGCGACGCCGATCTCCGGGCCGGCGCGCGTCAGCATCACCAGCTCCGACTCGCGCACCAGCGAGCTTTCCGGCACGTTGCAGATGGCGAGACTGGACAGGTAGCCGGCCTGCTTCGCCAGGCGCAGCGCCGCCAGCGTGTCGGCGGTTTCGCCCGACTGCGAGATGGTCACGAACAGGGAATTCTTCGGCACCACCGGGTTGCGGTAGCGGTACTCGCTGGCGATTTCCACCGTGCAGGGCAGCTTGCAGATCTGCTCGATGAAGTAACGCGCCACGACGCCCGAGTGATAGCTGGTGCCGCAGGCGATGATGTGCACGTGTTCGACCTTGGCGAACACGGCGGTGGCGGCCGGGCCGAACGCGGCCTCCAGCAGGCGGCCGTTGGCCACGCGCTCGGCCAGCGTGTCGGCGACCGCGCGCGGCTGCTCGTGGATTTCCTTGAGCATGAAGTGGCGGTACTGGCCTTTTTCCGCGGCGTCGGCCGAGAGTTCGCTCTCGCGCACCGGGCGTTCCGCGGTATCGCCATTCTTGTCGAGCACCTTGATGGAAGTACGGCGGATGTCCGCCACGTCGCCTTCCTCGAGGAACATGAAGCGGCGCGTCACGGGCAGCAGGGCCGCGACGTCCGAAGCCACGAAGTTCTCGTCGACCCCGAGGCCGACGACCACCGGGCAGCCTTCGCGCGCCAGGATGATGCGCTCGGGCTCGGATTCACTGACCACGGCCAGCGCGTAGGCGCCTTCGAGTTCCGCCACGGTGGCGCGCACCGCCCTGAACAGGTCCTTGAGCGATTGCATGTGGTGATGCACGCGATGCGCGATCACCTCGGTGTCGGTCTCGGAGCTGAACTTGTAGCCGGCTTTCTTGAGTTCCTCGCGCAGTTCTTCGTGGTTCTCGATGATGCCGTTGTGAACGATGGCCAGGCCGTCGTGCGAGATGTGCGGATGCGCGTTGCGCTCCGAGGGTACGCCGTGCGTGGCCCAGCGCGTGTGCGCGATACCCACCTTGCCGTGGGTCGGGTCGGCGTCGATCGCCTCCTGGAGCATCTTCACCTTGCCGACGGTGCGCAGGCGCTTCAGGTGCGCCGTGCCGTTCAACACCGCGATGCCGGCCGAGTCGTAGCCGCGATATTCGAGCCGACGCAGTCCCTCCATGAGGATGGGGACGACGTTGCGTTCAGCGATGGCTCCGACGATGCCGCACATTTGACAGTGCTCCCGGAATTCGAGGGGGCGCTAGTTTGCCTGAGGGATACGCCGGATCGAAGCCGTGGAACGGCACCGGCAGCCGCATCTGGTACGCGGCTCACATACGGTCACGTCCGACGACTTAAAGTATTGAGAATCAATACTTTAGGCAGCCGTGCCTCGCCCTGGAATAGACCCTTCCGGGGGTTTCAGGGGACTTCCGGGTGGACGTGGGCCCGGAATGCCGGCCGTACCGACAATCGCTGGTAGTAGCCATGGACGGCGTCGAGGTGGGGCCGTTCGATGGGACTCATCAGCCAGCGGTGCGTAGATAGGCCCAGCACCACGTCCGCCAGCGTGAAGAACTCGCCGGTGACGAACTGGCCGCCGTGCGCGAAATGCTCGTCGAGGATCCGCATGCAGCGGTTCCAGGTGTCGACGCTCGCGGCGATCGCATCGCGATCCCGATGCTCGGGGCTGCGGCGCACCAGCGCGTAGAAGCTGTATAGCCACGCCGAGTTGAGCTCGGTGGCCTGCCAGTCCATCCACTGCTCGACCAGGCCGCGTTCCTGAGGTTCTTCCGGAAGCAACGTGGTGCGCGGCTGCTTGTTGGCCAGGTAGCGGCAGATCGCATTCGACTCCCACATCACGAACTCGCCGTCCTGGATGACCGGGACCAGACGGTTGGGATTCTTCGCCAGCAGGCGCGCATCGGACTCGACGTGTTCGAAGTGCAGGTCGAGCTCGCCGCAGGTCCACAGCACCTTGCGGACATTGATCGAGGCAGTGCGTCCCAGCACACGAAGCGTCATGGCGAACTACTTCCTGAGCCGCTCGATGCTCTTGACCTTGCCGTCGACGATGGTCACGACCATGGGTGCCGCCTGCGGCCCGCGATCCCAGGTCCAGGTCTCCGTCGTGGTTTCGCCGGTCTTGAAGATCAGTCCCGTGTTGGGGTTGCGCGCCTTGACGTCCTCGGTCCGGCTGTCCTGCGACGTCGGCGGCCCACACTTGCTGATGATTTCGCCGGGTGTCAGCTCGATGGAAATGATCCACTTGCCGCAGCGGAAAGTTTCGGCGGATGCCACGAGCGGCAGCAATGAGGCGGCGACCGTTGCCAGGATGCGAGCGTTCATGCCTCCTGACTACTCCACCTTCGCTCCCCTGGCAACCAGCAGCTCGCGCAGCAGCGAGCGGTGGCAGCGCGATTCGACCTCGCAGTAGCAACCTACCGAGAAGTTGGCCTGGCCGGAGAGCCTGGCCAGCACGTCCAGCGACTGGCTGGCCGCCGGCGCCGCCATTTCGGCGCGGTACCTGCGCGCGAAGGCGCGCCATTGCCTGTCGTTCTCGGCCCCGAGGCCCAGCTTCATGGTGGCCACGCTCGGCGCCAGCAATGGATACCACACGTCATACCAGTTGCGGCGCGCGAAGTCGGCCTTGGGTACGCCGCGCGGCGGGCGGCGCACGGTGCCGAGCCGCGTACCTTCGGTGGCGCTACGCGGCGACCCGAGACGGACGATGCGGATCGTCATCGTGATTTCTCCAGGTAAACGAGCGTGACCCCATTGGCGGCCGGTTGCTCGCGGCAGGGCGCATAACCCAGCCGCCGGTACAGGCGGAGGTTCCGCTCGCTGCGGCTGCCGGTGAAGAGTTCGAAGCGGCGCGCGGACGGAAACGACGCCTCGATTTCCTGCATGAGGCGCGTGCCGATGCCGCGGCCCTGTGCGGTGGGCGAGACCACCAGCCGCCCGATGTGGCAGGTGCCATGCGATTCCCGCGCACGCACCGATCCGGCGAGTTGTCCGCGGTCCAGGGCCTTCAGGATGATGCTGTGCCCGAACTCGGCCTGCAGCGACTCCAGCGTCTGGGTCAGCGGCGGCAGGTTCCAGTCGTCGTACAGCCGCGCCTCGGATTGATAGGCGATTTTCTGGAGCGCGAGGATCAGGGCGGCATCTTCCGGACCCGCACGTTCCACGCGCAATTCGGGACTGGTCACGGCTGACTCTCGAGGGGCAGGCACAGTTCGCAGGCGAACACGCCGGTGCGCGCGTCGTACAGCGCGCCGCGCGGATAGTGCTCGAAGGGCGGACGCTGCATGTCCTTGCGGTTTTCCGGGTTGGCCAGGGCCTCGCGCTGGAATTCGCCCCAGGCCCGGCCGATGTCGGCGCCGCCGCCCTTGAAATGCGTGATCGCGTAGCGACCACCCGCCAGGCTCCTCTCGGGCGCATCCGGCAGCGACAGGCCCGGCGGTAGTTCGACGCAGGCGTCGTAGCGGCACTTCCCGGGCGCGGTCTGCGCGGGATCGTCGAGCGCGACGCCGTAACGCGGGCAATCGACGAGGCCGTTATCGGCGAGCCAGGGTCCCACGGTGTTGCGCCAGAATCGGCCCAGCGGTTCACCGTATGGGCCGGTGTAGCGCAGGTACGCAACCCTGACGGCGGGACGTTCGGTGATGTCGATCCTCATGGCACAAGTCTACACGCGGCCGGAATGCCGGCAGCGCGTCAGTGCCGCTTGAAATACTGCACGGCGCGTTCGTGTTTCTCGGCCGCGGCGCGCGTCGCGAACGTCCCGAGGTTGCGCCGCCGGCCGGTTTTCGGATCGGGCTTGCGTGAATACAGGCGGAATTTGCCGCTGCCCAGCTTGCGGATCATGCGGCGCAGTGGAGCACGCCGCGGCGCGCGGCGCAGCCATCCGGGCACGTCGATGGCTGTGGGATTGTTATGACGCGCCGAGCTTGAAGCCGTGCATTTCTTCCCAGCGGCCGCTCGAGTTCTCGATGAGGATCATTTCCTCGCAGCGCGCCGTGACCGCGCCGCCCGAAGCCATGGCGATGCGCAGCTCCACTTCGATTTCGCAGAGTTGCGGCTCGTCGGCATGCGCCACCGTGACATGCGGCACCACGGTGGTGAACTTGCCGGCGAACGGCGGGTAGTCGGGAAAGGCGCGGTACACGCCCGCGGTCAGGGCTGCGAACGATTCGTCCGGTTGCGGCGCCAGGTACAGGGACACCGGGAAACGCCGCGTTTCCGCCAGGCGGAAATCGAACGCAGGCACGGCATGGGCGACAGCCGCGAGCTCGGCCAGCGCCTGCGCGTCGATGTCGGCCGGCGGCATGAAGGGATAGAGGATGGTCACGTGCGCCGGCACATTGCGGCGCGCGGAGGGGTCGTACCGTTCGCGGTAGCGCGCGATGTAGCGCTCCGCCTCCGGCACGCGGCAGATGAGCGCGGTGTCAGGCAACACGTTTTCCGCAGCCTTGCGGCTTGAAGACGCGTTCCGTCGACGCCGGATTCCTGAGCAGCTTTTCGCCGACGCGCCGCGGCCGGCGCAGCAACTCGCCGCCGCAGTTCGGGCAGCGGCCTTGCAGGTCCTGCGCGCAGCGTGCGCAGAACGTGCATTCGAAGGAGCAGATGTACGCGGCGTCGGAATCACCCGCGAGATCGGTGTCGCAGCATTCGCAGTTCGGGCGCAGTTGCAGCATGTTCGTTACCCTGTAGTTAGCCGCAGCCTTCGACATAGTGGAGGTGTTCCCAGGGACCGGACTGGATGGCCGTCACCCGGCCGCGGGACGTTTCGAAACGCAGCCCGAGCGTGCCGTCCGGCGAACGGTACGTCAGCGTGCGGCCCTCGGGATCGTACTTGTGCGGTTGCGAGTCGAGCCGCGCGCCGTACCGCTTCGCCAGGTCCTGCTCGCTGCTGCCGAGGTGCGCGCCGGAGTAGGTCTGCAGTGTCGAGGCCCCGCGCAGCTCGATGCGCGCCACGACGCCCGCGAGGATCATGAGATCGAAGTCGCGGCCGCCGGCCCGGTAACGCAAGTACCAGCAATCGCCCGCGGGCCGCTGGCGCTCCATGCCGGAGAAATCCGCGAGCAGCAGCACCTGCTCGACCTTCATGCCGGTACGAACCGGGCCCAGCGAACCCAGGCCCAGGCACCACCCGGTGGCCGCCGACGCGGCCGCCGGCAATGCCAGCAACGTGCTCCAGGCCAGCATCCGCGCGGGTCTCACGCGCGCGCGGCCTCGAGCTTGCCTAACAACCACTGCAGGCCGGCGAGATGCTGCTGGTCGTGGCTGCACAGGTAGTGGACCAGGGCGCGCAGCGTCACCGGTCCGTAGCCTTCGAATTCGGCGCGCCGGCTCCATTGGGAATCGCGCACGCCGCGCAGCAGTTCCAGCGTCTGCGCGCGCGCGGCGCGGAATTGAACCAGGGCCCTGGCGGCATCGGTGCGCGCATAGTCCCTCTGCTGCGCGAGGCTCTCGCTGTCGATGGACGCGAGCAGCGGCCGGTCTTCCGCCAGCGTGCGCCGGAAGCGCACCTGGTAGCCTTCGATCTCGATGTCGCGCACGTGGCACACCTGCTCGATCGCCGTGAAGGCTTCGCTGGGCACTCCTTCCCAGGACGGCGGCTTCCAGTGCACCTGCGCCGCGGGAAACAGCGTGTAGTGTTTCTCGAGGGCCGCCGGAAAGGCGGCCAGCGCTTCGAACGTGGATTCCATGGCCGGGATTGTGCCAGTGGGCGCCACGGCCGGGCGATACACCTTCAGCCGAATCTCTCGAGCAGGGCCGCATCCGTATCGCCCAGCGGCGCGGGCGCCTCGCCCCGCCGCCAGCGGGCGAGACCCGCGGTCTCAACGTTCTCGAAATGCTCGGGCACCGCATCGACGGCACAGCGGAATACCGCGCCGAAATGCGGGCGGCCGTCGTTCACTTCCACCAGGCCCAGCCACTCGGTGTGGCGGGCGGCGCAGCCCGCCTCCTCGGCCAGTTCGCGCTCGGCGCACTGGCGCGGCGACTCGCCGGGGTCGACCAGTCCACCGGGCAATTCCCACACCTGGCGGAAGCGGTTGAACACCAGCACGGCGCCGTCGCGGCTGCGCGCGATCATCACCGCGAACGCCGGCGGCGGAAGATGGCCGGCGCCGGTTTCCGGCGACTCGTGGAACCCGGCGAAGCGCGACAACGGCACGCGGGCTACCAGGGATAGGAGCCGTCGCGGATTCGCCACGCGGCCGGTAGATGTCGCGCTGCGACAGGGGTCATGCGCGCGAGTGTAGCCCCGTTTTGCAACCGCCCGGGGCGCGGCGGCGTCTACAGTGAATGAATCGCCGCCGCGTCATTACCACGTTGCTGACCGCACTGTTGCTGCTGTGCGCACTGCCGGCCGTCGCCCGGCTGTCGGCGCTGGAATTCGGCCCGGCCAAGGTCCTGGTGGTCCGATGAACGCGCAGGCCATCGGCGAGACTCCGGCCAGGGCCGGTAGCTAGGCCTTCGGCTTCTTCACCGGGCGCTTCCAGCCCTCGATGGTCACCTGCCTGGCGCGCGCCAGCGTGAGCTGGCCTTCGGGCGCATCCTTGGTGATGGTGCTGCCCGCGGCCGTGGTGGCGTCCTTGCCGATGCGGATCGGCGCCACCAGCACGTTGTCGGAACCGATGTGCACGCCGTCTTCGATGATGGTCTGCCACTTGTTGGCGCCGTCGTAGTTGGCCGTGATGGTGCCCGCGCCGACGTTCACCTTCCTGCCGATGATCGAGTCACCGAGGTACGTGAGATGGTTGGCCTTGCTGCCGTCGGCGATCTCGGTTTTCTTGAGCTCGACGAAATTTCCGATGTGGACCTCGCGGCCGGTCTTCGAGTCCGGGCGGAAGCGCGCGAAGGGCCCGATGGAATTGTCCGGGCCCACGCTGCTCTGCTCGATGACGCAGTTGGGATGGATCACGGTGCCGGCGTCCACGCTGACGTTGCGCAACACGACATTGGGCCCGATCCGGGCGCCATCACCGATGGACACCTTGCCCTCGAGCAGCACGTTGGCGTCGATGAACACGTCGCGGCCGACGGTGACTTCGCCGCGGATGTCGATGCGCGCCGGGTCCGCCAGCGTCGCGCCCGCGAGCATGAGCTCGCGCGCACGGGCGGCGCGATACAGCGCCTCGATCCCGGCCAGCTGCACCTTGTCGTTGACGCCCAGCACCTCGGCGACGCACGGCGCGATGAGCGGCGTCACCTTGAGTTTCTCGCGCACGGCCATGGCGACGACGTCGGTCAGGTAGTACTCACCCTGCGCGTTTGAATTGCGGAGCTTCGACAGCCAGCGACGCAGTAGTTTGGCCGGCGCCGCCAGGATGCCGCTGTTGCCCTCGCGGATGCGCAGCTGCGACCTGGTCGCATCCTTCTGCTCGACGATCTTCTGGATGGCGCCGCGCGCATTGCGCACGATGCGGCCGTAGCCGGAGGGATCGTCGAGCATGACGGTGAGCAGGCCCACGACCTTCGGGCCGGCGGCGTCGACCAGTCGCCGCAGCGTTTCGGGTTCGACCAGCGGCACGTCGCCGTACAGCACCAGGACCGTCGCGTCGTCGGCGACATCCGGCATGGCCTGCATCAGCGCGTGGCCCGTGCCGAGCTGCTCGGCCTGCAGTGCCCACTTCAGGTCCGAGTCGCCGATGGCGGCACGCACCTGCTCGCCCCCGTGGCCATACACCACGTGCACCGAATCGGGCTGCAGCCGGCGCGCGCGCTCCAGCACGTGGCGCAGCAGCGGCCTGCCGGCGAGCGGCTGCAGGACCTTGGGAAGAGCGGATTTCATTCGCTTGCCTTGGCCGGCAGCGAGGATGACGACAGCGAGTTTCATGGGCCCGCAAGTCTAACGGGTTGCAGTGCCCCGGAGTTATCGCGGCGGGCGGTATCGGCGCCCGATCCGTGAAGCAGCGCTCAGCGGCGGACGAACTTGCCCGTCGTGTTGTAGGGATCGTTGCCCGAGGCGTCGAAGGCCGAGAGATTGTTCTGGCCGAGCAGAGTGTCCATGACGCTGCTGCGGGTGTGCGCGGGCTGCGGCCGGGCCGCGGGCAATTGCTTGTGGCGACCCGAAAGCCCCGGGCCGACACGATCCCCGCTCGGGGTCCCGTGCGCCGTCCAGTCCAGCTGGTTGTCTTTTCCGGAGCTCATGGGCAGGCAATATACGCCCCGATTTGCGGCCCGGGGATGTCTGCGGTCGGCTACAGGAGGCCGTTCGTCGGGCCCTTGACCGGCCGTCGGGCGCTAGCTACCGCCCGTCATCAGTGCGTGGATCTTGCCCAGTGTGGCCCAGTTGCGCGTGGTGCCTCCGGCCCCGAGTCCCTTCATCAGGGCGCCGAGCGCCGCACTCTCGAGGATGCCGTCGGCGCACCAGATATAGGCCGCGTGTTTGCCCACGTGCACGCGCTCCCGTCCCCAGTCCTTGCGGCCCAGAGGCGCCACCGCCCCCAGCGCCTGGTCGCCGTTGCACATGGCGACCAGCAGGCGCGACGCGTCGGATGCGGTCTTGCCGAAGTTGTTGCCCGCGATCATGGCGGCGATGTCCTGGTCGGATTTCACGACCACCACCGCATCGACGCCGAGTCGGGTGGCCACCGCGCCGCGGATGCGCGCCGCCATCTTTTCCGCCGAGCCCGCGCGCGCCGAGAACACCGCGTTGCCGCTGTTCAGCAAGGTCTTCACGTCGGTGTAGCCGAGCTCCTCGAACAGCGCGCGCAGGTCGGCCATCGCGATGCGCTTGGCCTTGCCGACATTGATGCCGCGAAACAGGGCGACGTAGCGTGGCATTGCTCAGCCGCCGACGGTTGTCTTGCCGCAGTCGAAGTTGCCGACCGTGAAGCCGGCCGCGGACACCGACTGCATCACCTCGGTGGCCGCTTCGTAGCGCGTCTCCTTCTGCAGGCAGATGTCGACGCGCGGCTTCGAGGTGGGATAACGCTCGTGGATGACGTTCGCCACCTGTGCGCACTCCACCGGCTTGCTCTCCAGCGTGCAGTTGTTCGCGGCGTCGATGGACACGGTGATCGCCTCGATCACGCGCGATTCGTCGCTGCGGCCGCAGGCGACGAGGCATGCCGCCGCGCCACACACCAGGCAGGAAATGAACGATCTCGCGTGCATCAGCGCCCCCTGCGTTACCGAAGCCCGAGAATAGAGAACTCTCCGGCGAGATCAAGGATGCGCAGGCTCAGGTTTGCGGTGGCATGTGCTTGCGTGCGAAGTGCGCGCCGAGGATCGACAGCGGGATGGTCAGGAACAATCCGGCGTACTGGCTGGCGCCGCCATCCGAGTGCCACATCACGAAGATGTACAGGATGCCGACGATGCCCATGGCGAGGCCATGGTAGTAGGGCACGCGCCTTGCAACGCGCGCCGCGAGATAGCCGCCACCGACGGTAGTCACGCTGCCAAGCGCGAAGGCCCAGGGCAGGAAGGCCGTGGTCGCGATCATTTCCCTGGAGATGCGCTGGATCTCGGCCGGGGTCGTGCCGCTGGCCGGCAGCTCCGGGGCGAACACCAGGAACAACACCGCGCCGATGATGTAATCGGCCAGCCACTCGACGGCAAAGGCGAGCGCGATGGCGGCCAGGCTGATGGGCGGCATTCAGCGCTCCCTGGCGCGATCGAACTCGCGGCAGGCGGCCACGATGCCAGCCACCGCGTCTTCATGGTTCGCAGGTGGCTGCATGAACACGGTGTACGACTTGACCGCCAGCACGGCGATGTCCGCGGGCCGCGAGGGAATGTGTCCTCCCGGGAATCGCACCGGGTGCTGCCGCAGGAACGCGGCCGCCGCCGACACCGCGCGATGCTCGAGGCGCGCCTGCTCGTCGGGATATTCGAAACGCCAGCGCGCGATGCGTTCGTTGATCACGCTGCGGCCGGCGCCGGCGTTCATGCCCGCGGCCGTGAACACGCGGCAGTCGTAGACGCGGCAGGTCTCGGGACGATGCCGGTAGATAGAGCATCCCCCGGGGCCGAACATCGGGCAATGCCCCCTGGCGTCGTAACCCATGAGCCAGGTGCCCTCGGGTTCCCCCGGGGCAACACTGCGGTGTTCCGGCGCGATGTGGCGCAGAGCCTCCGTTTCGTGAGGACGCACCTTGATGTAGTACGACGAGGTGCAGCAGCCCACGCAGCTGCCGCAGGCCACGTCCATGCCCGGGCCGCCGGCGAGCGCGCGCCGCATGTCGCGCAGCCAGGCGGAAAAGTCGCCGGCGGGCAGCGGATGTGTCGCGGGATCAACGGCCGTATTCATCGGTGAATGCTCGCGCGTCGGGCGGCCACGCGCAACGCGGCGCACGCCGGCGCGCGGCCTCACTCGTCGACGCGGCCGCGATTCAGGAAGCTCGGCGTGCGTGGGCCCGGGCCGCGGTGCGCGTCCAGCCACTCGAGCGCCTGTGCCTCGCTGGTGAACACGTCACCGTTGCCGCCGCGGTTCTGCAGGATGAGGACGCCGATCTTCTGCGGATCGATGAGCTCGGCCCTGGCCACCATTGCCACGCGCAACGATGCGCCCGCGGTCTCCGCCCAGCGCGTGGCCATGTTGTAGCGCGCGAACACGCTCGGCGCCGCGAAGCCGGTGAGGCCGGTGGTGTTGACGAGCAGGTCGGACAGGCCCATGTCGCGCGCGGCCTTGATGGCATCCGCCACCATGTCGACGCCCTGCTCGAAGCTGCATTGCGAGATCGGGCGGTAGAAGCCGCGCGTCCCGATCTGTTCGAAGTGCTCCATCACTTTCATGGCAATGCCGTTGGCGAGCGTGCGGCCCAGTTGGGGATCCGTTTTCAGTGTTCGTCCGGGCGGTCGTGCGGACGGCGGCGCTGCCGTTGTCTCTGGCGCGCTTCCAGCCACTTCAACGCTTCGGCTTCGGTGGCGAAGACGTCGGCCATCGCCTGGCGGTTTTGCGCCACCAGCACGCCAATCTTCTGGGGATCGATCAGCTCCGCCCTGGCTACCATCGCAACGTTGAAATCCGGGCCGGCGGCGTCTGCCCACACTGCGCCCATCTGGTACCTGTCGAAGGTATTCGGCGCGCCGTAGCCCGTGGTCTCCGTGACGTCGACCAGCATGTCGACGAGCCCGAACTCGCGCGCCGCCCGAATCGCGTTCGCAACCAGTTCGACGCCTTCCTGCACGGTCACGGCTCCCGCCAGGCGATAGAAGCCTCGGCTGCCTATCTGTTCCAGGCCTTTCATGGTTCCCATACCGGGTTTTGCCGCGAGTGTGCTCCGCGGAACCAGCGTTTGCATCCGCAGCTTCCTCGATGAAATGTGCCGGGAGGGCCGTCGCCGGACGGCCCGGGCAAGAATCGCAGCAGTGGCGGCTATTTACCCTTGCGCAGCCGCTGGATCATCTTCACTTGCTCGGCCATGCGGATGATTTCCTTCATGGCCTCGGCCTGCTCGATCTTGTCGGTTGCACCGCGCAACGCTTCCTCGGCGCGTTGCTTGGCGGCGAGCGCCGCGGCTTCGTCCAGATCCTTGGCACGCAACGCGGTGTCCGCGAGCACGGTCACCTTGTTCGGCTGGATCTCGAGCGCGCCACCACCCACGAAGAAGTGCTGCTCCTCGCCGTCGGGCGTCTGCACCCGCACTTCGCCCGCCTTGAGCAGTGTCAGCAGCGGCGCGTGTCGCGGGGCGATGCCGAGATCGCCCTGCGTCGCGGGCGCGAACACCATGGACGCGGCGCCCGAGAAGATCTCGCCTTCCGCGCTCACGATGTCGACGTGAATGGTGTTCGCGTTCGCCATGTCTAGCTACCTTAGTTCAGGGTCTTGGCTTTCTCGACGGCTTCCTCGATCGAGCCGACCATGTAGAACGCCTGCTCGGGCAGGTGGTCGTATTCGCCGGCGAGGATGCCCTTGAAGCCGCGGATGGTGTCGGCCAGCGGGACGATCTTGCCGTCCTGGCCGGTGAACACCTTGGCCACGTTGAAAGGCTGCGACAGGAAGTTACGCACCTTGCGCGCGCGGAACACGATCTGCTTGTCGTCTTCGCTGAGCTCGTCCATGCCGAGGATGGCGATGATGTCCTGCAGTTCCTTGTAGCGCTGCAGCACGGCCTGCACGCCGCGCGCGGTGTTGTAGTGCTCCTCGCCCACGACCAGCGGATCGAGCTGGCGGCTGGTGGAATCGAGCGGATCCACCGCGGGGTAAATGCCCAGCGCCGCGACCTGGCGCGAGAGCACGACGGTGGCGTCGAGGTGCGCGAAAGTGGTGGCGGGTGACGGGTCGGTGAGGTCGTCCGCGGGCACGTACACGGCCTGGATGGAGGTGATCGAACCCTTCTTGGTCGAGGTGATGCGCTCCTGCAGCACGCCCATTTCCTCGGCCAGCGTGGGCTGGTAGCCCACCGCCGACGGCATGCGGCCCAGCAGTGCCGACACTTCGGTGCCGGCCAGCGTGTAGCGATAGATGTTGTCGACGAAGAACAGCACGTCGCGGCCCTTGCCCGACGCCTGCGTCTCGTCGCGGAAGTACTCGGCCATGGTGAGACCCGTGAGCGCCACGCGCAGGCGGTTGCCCGGCGGCTCGTTCATCTGGCCGTACACCATCGCCACCTTCGAGTTCGAGAGCTCCTTCGGGTCGATGACGCCCGACTCGATCATCTCGTGGTAGAAGTCGTTGCCTTCGCGGGTGCGCTCACCCACGCCCGCGAACACGGACAGGCCCGAGTACTGCTTGGCGATGTTGTTGATGAGCTCGAGCATGTTCACGGTCTTGCCGACACCGGCGCCGCCGAAGAGGCCCACCTTGCCGCCCTTGGCGAACGGCACCAGCAGGTCGATGACCTTGATGCCCGTGACCAGCAGGTCCTGGCCGCCCGCCTGCTCGTCGTAGCTCGGCGGCGGACGGTGGATGGGCAGCGTCTCTTTCGCGTTCACGGGACCGCGGTTGTCCTGCGGCGTGCCCAGCACGTCCATGATGCGGCCCAGCGTCGCGGCGCCCACCGGCACGTTGATCGGCTTGCCCGTGGCTTCGACCGGCAGGCCGCGCTTCAGGCCTTCCGAGGAACCCATGGCGATGGTGCGCACCACGCCGTCGCCGAGCTGCTGCTGCACTTCGAGCGTGAGATCCACGTCCTTGAGCTTCAGCGCCTCGTAAACCTTCGGGATCGACTCGCGCGGGAACTCCACGTCGATGACGGCGCCGATGATCTGGGTAATCTTGCCTGTGGCCATGTTCGCTAACCTCTAACTAATTCAGATGCGCCGTTCAGACGGCCGCCGCGCCGCCCACGATCTCGGCCAATTCCTTGGTGATCGCGGCCTGGCGGGCCTTGTTGTAGATGAGCTGCAGCTCGTTGATGAGCTTGCCGGCGTTGTCGGTGGCGGCCTTCATGGCCACCATGCGCGCCGCCATTTCGCAGGCGACGTTCTCGACCGCGCCACGGTAGACCTGCGACTCGATGTAACGCAGCAGCAGGCCGTCGAGGATGTCGGCGGCGTCGGGCTCGTAGATGTAATCCCAGTGCTCGGGCAGCGTCGCGCCGGGATCGAGCTCCACCGGCAGCAACTGATGCATTTCCGGCTTCTGCGTCATGGTGTTCACGAAGGTCGAGTGCACCAGGAACAGCCGGTCGATCGTGCCGTCCTTGTAGGCATCGAGCATGACCTTGACCGTGCCGATCAGGTCCTTGATGTGCGGGCGGTCGCCGAGCCCCTGGGTGTGCGCCAGGATCGGGTTCGGCAGGCGGCGGAAGAACGCCGTGGCCTTGGCGCCGATCAGGCACAGCGACACGTTCACGCCCTTGCCCTGGTACTCGCGCATCGCCAGCAACACCTGCTTGAAGATGTTGATGTTCAGCGAGCCGGCGAGACCGCGGTCCGAGGAGATGACGATGATGCCGACGTTCCTGACCTCGGGACGCTCCACGAGGAACGGCGAGCGGTAGTCCGGGTTGGCCTGCGTCAGGTTGCCGATCACCGAGCGGATCTTGTCCGCGTACGGGCGCGCCAGCCGCATGCGGTCCTGGGCGCGGCGCATCTTGCTGGTCGCGACCATCTGCATGGCCTTGGTGATCTTCTGCGTCGACTTGACGCTGGCGATCTTGACGCGGATTTCTTTGGTACCGGGCATTTCCTAACTACCTTGGCGGCGTCCTTTAGAACACACCCGTCTTCTGGAAGTCGTCGCAGATGGCCTTGAGCGTGGCCTCGTGCTTCTTGAGCACGGGCTCGGCGTTGATGGCGTCCAGCGCGGCCTTGTGCGCGCTCTTCGCATGCGCCTGCAGCGCGGCCTCGGCGGCCACCACCTTGGCCTTGTCGACCTTGTCGAAGTAGCCGCTGTTGACCGCGTAGATCGACAGCGCCAGCTCCGCCACCGACATCGGCGCGTACTGCTTCTGCTTCATCACCTCGGTGACGCGGATTCCGCGCTCGAGCTGGCGACGGGTGGCCTCGTCGAGGTCGCTCGCGAACTGCGAGAACGCCGCGAGCTCGCGGTACTGCGCGAGTGCCAGGCGGATGCCGCCGCCCAGGCGCTTGATGATGTCGGTCTGCGCCGCGCCACCGACGCGCGACACCGAGATGCCGGCGTTCATCGCGGGACGGATGCCGGCGTTGAAGAGATCGGTCTCGAGGAAGATCTGGCCGTCGGTGATCGAGATGACGTTCGTGGGCACGAACGCGGTCACGTCACCCGCCTGCGTTTCGATGATCGGCAGGCCGGTGAGCGAGCCCGTCTTGCCCTTCACCTTGCCGCCGGTCTTCTCCTCGACGTAGGCCTCGTTCACGCGCGCGCTGCGCTCGAGCAGGCGGCTGTGCAGATAGAACACGTCGCCGGGGAAGGCTTCGCGGCCCGGGGGGCGGCGCAGCAGCAGCGAGATCTGGCGGTAGGCCACGGCCTGCTTGGACAGGTCGTCATAGATGATGAGCGCGTCTTCGCCGTTGTCCATGAAGAACTCGCCCATGGTCACGCCCGAGTACGCCGCGATGTACTGCATGGCGGCCGGCGTCGACGCCGAGGCGGCAACGACGATGGTGTGCGCCATGGCGCCGTGCTCCTCGAGCTTGCGCACCACGTTGGCGATGGTCGACTGCTTCTGGCCGATCGCGACGTAGATGCACTTAATGCCCGAGGACTTCTGGTTGATGATGGTGTCGACGGCCAGCGCGGTCTTGCCGGTCTGGCGGTCACCGATGATGAGCTCGCGCTGGCCGCGGCCGATCGGGACCATCGAGTCGACGGCCTTGTAACCGGTCTGCACCGGCTGGCTCACCGACTTGCGGTAGATGACGCCCGGCGCCACGCGCTCGATGGGCGCGGTCTGCGTGGCTTTGAGCGGACCCTTGCCGTCGAGCGGCTGGCCCAGCGCGTCCACCACGCGGCCGAGCAGCTCGCGGCCCACCGGCACTTCGAGGATGCGGCCCGTGGTCTTCACGGTGTCGCCTTCGCGGATGTTCTTGTACTCGCCGAGCACCACGGCGCCCACCGAGTCCTGCTCGAGGTTCAGCGCCAGGCCGAACACATTGCCCGGGAACTCGATCATTTCGCCGTAGCGAACGTCGGCCAGGCCGTGGATGCGGCAGATGCCGTCCGTCACCGTGACGACGGTGCCGACGTTGCGCGCTTCGCTCGCGGACTTGAAGTTCTCGATGCGTGACTTGATGAGGTCACTGATCTCGGATGCTTT
>DASUGK010000107.1:0-15515 GCA_036274075.1 Steroidobacteraceae bacterium
CGGGTTTCCTTGCTCAGCGAGCCGTGGTGCGCGGCGACGTGTTGTTCACCCAGCCTTTCGGCGAGATGGCGCGACACGCGCTCGACCATGCGCCGGGTGTTGGCGAACACCAGCGTGGTGTGGTGCTCCTCGATCAGTTGCGCGAGCCGGTCGTAAACCGTGGCCCACACCTCCCCCGACATCACCGCCTCGAGCGGCGCCGCCGGCATCACCAGGTTGATGTCCCGCTCCCGCACGTGCCCGCTGTTCACGATGATGGGAGTGGAGGTGGTGTCAGAGAGGGATTGTCGGGATTCCAGGGGCAGCGTGCCCTGCACGGAATCCCGACAATCCCTCTCTGACACCACTTTTTCGGGGTTGCCGACGAGGAAGCGGGCGACTTCTACGATGGGCTTCTGGGTGGCGGAGAGGCCGATGCGCTGGATGGGTTGGGTGGCGTTGGCGGACAAGCGTTCGAGCGTGAGGGAGAGGTGCGCGCCGCGCTTGGTCTGTGCCACGGCATGGATTTCGTCCACGATCACCGTGCGTACCTTGGCCAGCATCTCGCGGCCGGAGGCGCTGGTCAGCAGTAGATAGAGCGACTCCGGCGTGGTTACGAGAATATGCGGCGGCGTCTTGCGCATCGCGGCGCGTTCGCTCTGCGGCGTGTCCCCGGTGCGCACCAGCGCGCGGATTTCCGGCGCGTGTTCGCCGGCCGCGATCATCTCGGCCGAGATGCCTGCCAGCGGCGCCTCGAGGTTGCGCTGGATGTCGTTCGAGAGCGCCTTCAGCGGCGACACGTACACCACGCGCGTCACGTCCTGCAGCCGGCCGGCCGAACCTTCGCGCGCCAGGGTGTCGATGGCGGCGAGGAAGGCGGCCAGGGTCTTGCCCGAGCCCGTGGGCGCCGCGATCAGTGCATGCCGCCCGCTGCCGATGGCCGGCCAGGCCTCGAGCTGCGCCGGCGTCGCGCCGGCGGGAAACGTCTTGTTGAACCACGCCTGCACGGCGGGGTGGAACTGGGGAAGCGGCATGGGTGGCACCTTATATAGGGGTGCGGGCCGGGTCCATCCAGTGATGGCCTACAGCGACTACTGGATGCATAAGCGCCTGAAACGCGGCGCAAAACAGCCGGCTACTTGTTCGCGGCTATCGCCCGCGTGATGAGCGCGGCCTTGTCGCGGACCAGCCCGGCCGAGGTCCCCGTTTCCAGCAGCGTCTTGAGATCGCAGAGCACGATGCTGAATCCCTCGATGGTGTCCACCGCCTGCTCGAGGATGCCCTCGCCGGAGAAACCACTGACTGCCACGGTGACGTGCGTCGCTGAGCCGTCGAGGAGCTCGAAACGCATTTCCACCTGGATACCGTCCGACCATTCGAAGGCCAGGTGGTGCGGCGCCTCGAAGCGCCTCACTACCAGGTCGGACTCGGCACCCGGGACCATGAACTTCCAGTGCACGCGCGCGCCCGGCGCCAGCGGGCCGCTGGCGTCGCTGAGCCAGAACTTGCGCAGCGTCATGGGATTCACGAACGCCGCGAAGACTTCCGCGGGCGGACGGCGGATCAGCATGCTGGCTTCGACGGGCCTGCCACTCATGAGCCACTCCTCTGTCGCGTGTCGCTATGATAATGCGCATCCCAGCAGGAATTTGCGCCAGGAGCCCCATGCCGGCGTCTGACAAGGTGTCGATCGAGTTGCTGCGGACGGACCGCCTGCCGCCTGCGGCCTGGGACGAGATCTGGACGCTGACCGCGGAGTTCTACGACGCGCAGCGCGACTACGTCGAGAGCGAACTGCGGGCGCGCCAAAGCGTGGCCCTGTTCCGCATGAACGGCGTGCTGCTGGGCATGGCATCCATCGACTTGCGCGCGGAACGTTTCCGTGGCCGCGCCATCGCCGTGATCTCCACCACGCACGTGCTGCTGCGCGAGAACTGGCGTGGCCGCAACCTGCTCCAGCGCCTCGGGTTCCGCACCTTCCTCGCGACGCGGCTGCGCTACCCGCTGCGCCCTATCTACTGGTTCTTCGACACCTTCAGCTACAAGAGTTACCTGCTGCTGCCGCGGAACTTCGTCGAGTACTGGCCGCGCCACGACCAGCCCACGCCCGAGTCCCGGGCCGCACTCATCGACCACCTGGCGAGACGCATGTACGGCCCGGCCTGGCGCCCGGCGCGCGGCGTGGCGGTACGCTCCGGTCGCCTGCGCCTGCGCGAAACGGCGGCCCCGCTGGCCAGCGAAGCCGCCGAGCCGGACGTGGCCTGGTTCGCGCGCGCCAACCCGGGCCACGCCGAGGGCGACATGCTCATCTGCCTGTGCCCGCTGACCCTGCGCAACTGGCTGAGTGTCATGCGAAAAATGCTGGCGCGGCGCCGCCGGCTGCGTGCGCATTGACGCCGGCCGCATCTCGCGAGACTCTTTCGGTCCAGGCGAAAGATCCGGGAGAAGTCCAATGAAAAAGCTGATTGCCGCGCTCGCCATCGCGGCCCTTGCGGCCGGTTGCCAGTCGTCGCAGACCCAATCGACGCCGGGGACCAAGAACTTCAAGTATGGAACCGGCGACGGCGAGACCATGGCCACGGCCGTGGAGATCCGTACGCACAGCGACACCGAGGGCGGAATCCTCATCAAGCAGTGGATCCGGTCGAACTACCCCGGCTTCGTCATCCATGCGCAGGAGCTCATCGAAGCCCGCGATCATGCCTACAACATGATCACGATCATCTCGCCCGACAATACCTCGCACCAGGTGTACTTCGACATCTCCAAGTACTACCGGCGCATCGGCAACCCCGATTTCCCCAAGCCGTCGACCTGAGTCAACGAGGCAGCCGGGCGCTTGGAGTTTCACGCCGACTATCTGCCGATGGCGCTGCGGCTGCTGGCAGCCGTGGGCGCGGGCGCCTGCATCGGTTATGAACGATCTTTCCACGGCCGGCCCGCGGGCCTGCGCACCCACGTGCTGGTATGCCTGGCTTCGGCCGTGCTGATGCTGGTCACGGTGTACGAGGACCACTGGGTGCGAATCGCCGGTGAAGCCCGGCTCGATCCCACGCGCATGGCCCAGGGCATCATGACCGGCATCGGCTTCCTCGGCGCCGGCGTCATCGTCAAGGAAGGACTCAATGTCCGCGGCCTCACCACCGCGGCGTCCATCTGGATCACCGCGGCCATCGGCGTCCTGGCCGGCGTCGGCCTCTACATGCCGATGCTGTTCTCGGTGATCCTGACGCTGATGGTGCTCAGCGTGTTCCGCTGGATCGAAAATATCGTGCCGACGCAGGCGTATTTCTTCTTCGACGTGAAGTACGCGCGCGAAGGCAACCTGTCCGAGGAAGCCATGCGCGAGCTGCTCGGCAAGCTGGGCTTCAGCGTGGCGAACTTCAGCTATCGCCTCGAGGGTGTCGGCGACGACCGCGCGCTGCGCCACAGGATGACGCTGCAGACCACTGACCGGCAGGCGGCCTCGCGGCTGGCGCGCTGGCTCGAAGAGAACCAGACCGTGCTCGAGTTCCGACTGTCGCCGACCGGAGATTGATCATGCCCGCACCCACCTACCACGAGGGCATGCGCCAGCTGCAGGACCTGCGCGAGACGCGCGCGCTGGCCGACCGCCTCGAAAAGGTGACCATGCGCGCGGCCTTCACCGACGAAGACAAGGCCTTCATCCAGCGCTGCCGCATGTTCTTCATCGCCACCGCCGACCGCGACGGCCAGCCCGACTGTTCGTACAAGGGCGGCCTGCCCGGCTTCGTGCGCGTCATCGACGAGCGCACGCTCGCGATCCCGGACTACGACGGCAACGGGCAGTACCGCAGCTGGGGCAACGTGCTGGCCAACCCGAAGGTGGGCCTGCTGTTCATGGACTTCGAGTCGCCCAAGCGCCTGCGAATCAATGGCACGGCAACCGTGAGCCACGACGATCCGCTGCTCGCGGAAATTCCCGGCGCGGTGTTCGTGATCCGCCTGGCGGCCGAACGCATCTTTCCCAATTGCCCGCGGTACATCCACAAGATGCAGCTGGTCGAGGAATCGGCGTACGCGCCGCGGCCTGACTACACGCCGCCGGTGCCGGCGTGGAAGACCTTCGACGTCTTCAAGGACGCGCTGCCGGCGCGCGACCGCGTGCCACCGGCCGACAAGAGTTAGCCGAAGCAAATCCAGGAATCCTCCGACAGCGGAACATTGGCTCGTCCGGCATTGGCGCGCCGACCGGGGCGTCACCTTTGGACCATGAACAAGTCATGGCTCATCGCCCTCACGACCCTCTTGCTCGCCGCCTGCGAGACCGCGGGCACGGGTTCTGGCAACGTACGTGGCACTCAGAAGCCGGTGGCCTTCACCTGGCAGAGCGAGAGCGCCGACAACGACACCGGGGACATCACCGCGACCTTCGGCAGCGGCCGCGTGTTCAAGGGTTCGTATGTCCAGATCACCGACGACACGCGTTTCGAGCGCGTCGAGCCACTGTGGGTGGGCTGGGACAAGTCCGACCGGCGCGGCGACTGGCGTTACTGGGAACCCAGCCCCGCGTTCTACAAGCAATACCACGGGCGCGTGCTCGCCAACCTGCATGCCGATGACGGCGAAGCGATGCGTTGCCGGTTCACGCTCAAGAGTCCATCGCGCGGCATGGCGGGCGGCGGCGAAGGCCGCTGCCAGCTCTCTGAATCGTCGCAGGAGATCAACGCGGAGTTCCGGCGCCAGGGCTGACGCCGATGCGCTAATCTGCGCCCCGGTGAAACTGAACCTGGCGCAAAACCTCGCGTGGTGTGCACTCGCCTGCTGGCTCGTCTCGTGGTTCCTGCCAGTGGTCCAGGGATACGCGGGCTGGGAAGCGTTCCTCGAGGCGGCGGGTGCCCCGTTCCGCGATCCCTCGCCCACGCGCGGCGAACTCGGCATCACGCTGGTCGCGAGTGCGCTGACCAACGTAGCCTTCCTGGCGCTGATCCTGTCGTGGATCCGCGGACACGTGATGCGGCCGGCGTTGTTCGCCAAGCTGGCGTTGTTCTGCCTGATCCTCGACCTGTTCTGGCTGGTGGAAATGTTGCGCGCCACCGAGTCGCCCCGGCTGCTGGCCGGCTACTACACCTGGATCGCGGGCTTCGCGCTGCTCGCGGCGGCGGGCTTCGTCAGCGCCGCTTCAGCCCGTCGAACATCGAAAACACCCATGGCCGGCACGCCATCATGAGCGCCACGCTGCGCTTCTCGCGCGGCGCGACGTAGCGGTCCAGCTCGGCCAGCTCGTTGAAATCCGCGCACAGCCGCGCGATCTTGCGCTGCAGGAGTATGCGCGACGCCTCCGACAGCTCGGCCGAGCGGAACTGCAGCGTCTCGTCGGCCGCGAGGAAGCTGGAACGCATGAATTCCTCGCGCACCTGCTGTTCGTAGGTGCGGCGGATGGGACCGTCCTCGCGCCAGGAGATCGGCGGGTGGACGCGCAGCCGCGCACCGAGCCGCGCGCGCAGCTCCACCAGGTGCAGGTTGTCGAGTTTCACCAGCCAGCGGCGCAGCAGCTTGTCGTCGGCGTTGAGCTGCGTCGCCACGTCGCGCGGCGAGTGCCCGTTGGTCAGCAGGTAGAAGCAGGCCAGCAGCTGCGGGTCGGCGGCCAGCGCCGACTCCTGCGCCGCGGACAGCGTGCTCGAGGTCTCGGCCGGTGACGTCGCCACCGGTCGCACCAGCTCTTCCATCGACATCCCGGCCGCCTCGCAGATGCGCTCGAGGCGCGGCAGGCTCAAACTACCGCGCGACAGGATGCGCTTGACCGAAGGTTCGCTGAGGCCGATGCGGCGGGCCAGGACCGCGTAGGTGATGCCGCGCGCGCGCAGGCCGCGCTTCAGCGCCAGGATTATTCTGTTGGTCTCCCCCATGCCAGGCGGATTCTGCCGCAAATCGCGGCGCCGTGCGCCGGTCTCGTGGTATCGAAAACCGATACCGGGAAACGGGGTATTGCCGGCTGCCGGTGGGTGCGCGAGTTTCCGACTCCATGCACGCGCGACTCCGACCGGTTCGCAGGCTCGCAGGCCCGACCTGGGTCAACGACACCCACTCGGCCCTGAATCGCACTGCGGTATCCCGCATCCTGGAACCGCGAACCGTCGCGGAAGTAGCGGACCTGGTGGCTACCGCGGCCGCGCGCGGCGAACCTCTCGCCGTCGCCGGCGCGCGCCATGCCATGGGCGGCCAGCAATTCCTCGGCGGCGGACTGCTGCTCGACATGCGCCGGCTCAACCAGGTGCGCTGGTTCGATCGCGGCGCCGCGCATTTCGAGGTCGAAGCCGGCATCACCTGGCCGGACGTGATACGCGGCTACCTGGCGCTGCAACGCGGCCCCGGGTCGCAGGTGGGCATCCGCCAGAAACAGACCGGCGCCGACCGCCTGACCGTGGGCGGCGCCGTGGCCGCGAACATCCATGGCCGCGGGCTCACTGCCCGGCCTTTCGTCGCCGACCTCGAGGGCCTCGAAGTGGTGACGGCGCGTGGCGAGCTCGTGCGCTGCAGCCGCGAGGAGAATGCGTCGCTGTTCCGCCACGTGGTCGGCGGTTATGGCCTGTTCGGCGTGGTCACGGCGGCCACGCTGCGGCTGGTCCCGCGGCGCAAGGTCGAACGCTGCGTGACGCAACTGGAAATCGAAGAGCTCATGGATGCCTTCGACGAGCGCATCGCCGCCGGCCACCTGTACGGCGACTTCCAGTTCGCGACTGCGCCGCAGGGCGCCGACTTCCTGCGGACCGGCGTGTTGTCCAGCTACCGCCCGGTGGAACCCGACCGCCCGATCCGCGCCGACCAGCGGCGGCTGTCGCAGGCCGACTGGAACGAACTGCTGCGGCTGGCGCACTCCGACAAGCAGTCGGCCTTCCGTACCTTCACTGAATTCTATTTGGACACGCATGGGCAGCTCTACTGGAGCGACACCCACCAGCTCAACCTGTATCTCGAGGACTACCACGGCGCGCTGGACCACCGCCTCGGCGCCGCGGTGCGTGGCAGCGAGATGATCACCGAGCTGTACGTGCCGCGGTCGAAGCTGCTGGGCTTCATGAACGACGTGCGCCGGGATTTCCGGCTCAACGGAGTGGACTTCATCTACGGCACCATCCGGCTCATCGAGTCGGAGAACGACAGCGCATTGCCCTGGGCGCGCGAGCCCTGGGCCTGCGTGATCTTCAACCTGCACGTCGATCATCGGCCCGCCGACGTCGAGCGCGCCGCCGGCCATTTCCGGCGCCTCATCGATCACTCGCTGCGACACGGCGGCAGCTATTTCCTCACCTATCACCGCTACGCGACGCGCGAACAGCTCCTGGCCGCGCATCCCGGCATGCGCGCCTTCCTCGATGCCAAGCTCGCGATCGATCCCGGCGAGGTGTTCCAGAGCGACTGGTACCGCCACATGAAGGAGTTGCTGGCGTGAGCGGGCGCGCAACCCACGGGAGCCGCACCGCCGCCCTGCTGCTGTGGAGTTGCATCGCGCTGTTCGCCGCGCGCGTCATCGGCCAGTTCGAAACCCTGGTGAGGGCGCCGGACTGGCTGCCTTCGATGGACGCCTGGTACTCGGGCCTGATGCCTTACTACCTGCTGCTGCCGGCGCAGATCCTGCTGCTCATGATCATGGCGGTGGTGGCCTGGAATCCGCGCATCCGCAGCGGGGATTTCGCGGCCGCGAACCCGCGCGCCGCGCGTGCCATGCGCACATTCGCGTATCTCTACCTCGCGGCCATGGTGCTGCGGCTGGCTGTCAACCTCGCCGAGAACGGCGCGGAGTTCTGGCGCCACGGCGCCATCCCGGTGGCATTCCACTGGGTGCTGGCGCTGTTCCTGCTGGTGAGCGCGCGCCGCTCAGAAGGCCCGGTGCGGCTCGTGGGGCTCCCAGCCGAGTACCAGGATGAGGACGAGGAATCCGACGACATACCCCACGGCGACGTACCACCCGTGCCGCAGCCACTGAACGACGGACTTGGCTTCGGGGAACAGGTTCGATACGGCGACGCCCGCTGAAGAGCCGAACCAGATCATCGATCCGCCGAAGCCCACGGCGTAGGCCAGCGCCCCCCAGTCGTATCCGCCCTGCTCCAGCGCCAGCTTGGTCAGCGGAATGTTGTCGAACACGGCGGAGAGGAATCCCAGCCCGAAGGTCGTCCGCGCGGTGGCGGGCGGCAGCGATTCCACCGGCATCATCGAAGCCGACAACACCAGCGCCAGGAGGAACAGGCTGCCCTTGGCCGCTGCGGGCAGCACGGTGAAGTCCGGACGCCGCCACGGCGTGAGCAGCAGCAGGATGCCGATGACGGTCGCGCCGATGTACGGGAAGCTTTCCGCCTGCTCATCGGGCAGCCGGTTGGAGTAGACATTCGCGGCCACGGCGCCAATGAGCACGCCCGCCACGATGACCAGGCGCGAGACATCGAGGCGGATGCCAGGATCGGGATCCGCCTGTATCGGTGAGTACCGCTGCTGCTGCCGCGCCGCCGGGATCGCGAACACGATGAAGGCGGCGACCGCCGCGACATAGGCGTGCAGGACATCGAGCGGCGAGACGCCGTCGAGCCACATCATGGTGGTCGTGGTGTCGCCCACCACGCTGCCCGCGCCGCCGGCGTTGGACGCGGCCACCAGCGCCGCGAGGTAGCCGATGTGCACGCGGCCGCGGAATACCGCCGCCGCAATGGTGGCGCCGATCATCGCCGCGGCGATGTTGTCGAGGAATCCGGAGACCACGAACACCAGCGCCAGCAGCACGAAGCCGCCCTTCCAGTCGTCGGGCAGCATTCGCGGCAATAACTTCGGCAACTCGCTGAGTTCGAAATGCCGGGCCAGCAGCGCGAACCCCACCAGCAGCGCGAACAGGTTCGCGAGGATCACCCATTCGGCATGCAGGTGGAAAAGCAGCCCCACCGCGCCGGGCGCGCCGTGGAAATCCCCGAGCAGCACCTTGTACGCGGTGATGGCGGCCAGCCCCAGCAACGCGACCGGTAGCGTGTGCCGGTGCAGGACGGCGACGCCCACCAGCGTCGCGCCGAAGAGCCAGAATTCGACCGGGATCATCAATGGGGCTTGGGGGCGTGCGCGGCGATGACGCCTGTGCGCACGGCCTCGGTCATGGCGGCGATGTCGGGTGCCAGGTAGCGGTCGATGTCGTAGTGCGGCACGCGCGAGCGGATCTCGCGCATGACGGCGCGCAGCTTCGGTGAGGTCTCGAAGGGTGCGCGCAGGTCCACGCCCTGCGCCGCGGCCAGCAACTCGATGGCGAGGATGCCCGAGGTGTTGGCGCAAATGTCGCCGAGCTTGCGGGCGGCGAACGTGGCCATGGACACGTGGTCTTCCTGGTTGGCCGAGGTGGGCAGGGAATCCACGCTCGCCGGGTGCGCGAGCAGCTTGTTCTCCGAGGCCAGCGCCGCCGCGGTGACGTGCGCGATCATGAACCCGGAGTTCACGCCGCCGTCCTTCACCAGAAACGGCGGCAATCCCGACAGCGTGGCGTCGATGAGCAGCGCGATGCGCCGCTCCGACAGCGCGCCGATCTCCGCCACGGCGAGCGCGAGATTGTCGGCCGCGAAGGCCACCGGCTCGGCGTGGAAATTGCCGCCGGACAGCACCTCGCCACTTTCCGGGAACACCAGCGGGTTGTCGGAGACACCATTGGCCTCGCGCATCAGCACCACGCGCGCGGCCTCGATCTGGTCGGAGCAGGCACCCATGACCTGCGGCTGGCAGCGCAGTGAATAGGGATCCTGCACCTTGCCGCATTCGCGGTGGCTGGAGTTGATGGGGCTGTCGGCCAGCAACTCGCGGTAGGCAGCGGCCGCGGCGATCTGGCCCGGATGGCCGCGCAGCTCGTGGATGCGCGCGTCGAAGGGGCTGGCCGAACCTTCCGCCGCGTCCACCGACAACGCACCCGCCACCAGCGCCGTGGCATACAGGTTGTCGATGGCGAACAGGTTGCACAGTGCCAGCGCCGTGGAGGTCTGCGTGCCGTTGAGCAGCGCGAGGCCTTCCTTGGCGGCCAGCGTGATGGGCGCGAGGCCGGCGCGTTTCAGTCCCTCGGCTGCAGGCAACACGCGGCCTTCACATTCGACTTCGCCGACGCCCAGCAATACCGCGGCCAGGTGCGCCAGCGGCGCGAGATCGCCGCTCGCGCCCACCGAACCCTTGGACGGCACGCGCGGCAGCACGTCGGCGTTGTAGAGCTTCAGCAGCGCATCGACCAGCTCGCGGCGCACGCCGGAAAAACCGCGTGACAGCGCCACGATTTTCAGGGCCAGCATCAGCCGCACGACATTCGCCGGCAGCGGCTCGCCGACGCCCACCGCATGGGACAACACGAGGTTCCGCTGCAAGAGCTCGAGTTGCCCGGTGGGAATGTGGGTCTGCGCCAGCCGGCCGAAGCCGGTATTGACGCCGTACGCAGGCTGGCCGCGTTTGACGATGTCGGCCACGGCCTGCGCACCGCGGTCTATGGCACTTGCAGCGGTGTCGGACAGCGCCAGGCGGGCGCCGCCGCGCGACAAATCACACAAGGTGGTGAAATTGACGGGATTGCCGATCTCGAACATCGCGCGATGATGCCAGAGGGCGGCGCGCTTCCCTAGAATGGGTGCACTCTCCTTTCCAGGTCCCCGCCATGTCCATTGCCCGATTCCGTCCTATCGCCCTTCTTGCCTTCGTTGCTCTACTGTCAGCCTGCAATACCAACATGAAGCAAACACCCGCCGCCATTGCCGTCCCCGTCGCCGCGCCGCAGGCCCCCGTGCCGCCGGTCGCCGCGAAGAAGCCTTTCCAGGTGGTCTCGCCCCATGGCACCCGCGAAGACGAGTACTACTGGCTGCGCGACGACAAGCGCGAGAACGCGGAGGTGCTGGCGTACATCAGGGCGGAGAACGATTACGCCGACCGCATGCTGGAGCACACCCGGCCGCTGGCGGCCAAGGTCTACAACGAGATCGTCGGCCGGCTGCAGCAGGACGATTCCACGGTGCCGTATCTCATGAACGGCTACTGGTACTACCGGCGCTTCGAGACCGGCAAGGAGTACCCGATCTACGCGCGTCGCAAGGGCACGAAGGACGCGCCCGAGGAAATCCTGCTCAACGTGAACGAGATGGCCGCGGGACACGATTTCTTCGACGTCGGCGAAATGGCCGTCAGCCCGGACAGCAGGCTGCTGGCCTGGGCCGAGGACACCGTCGGCCGGCGCCAGTACACCATCCGCGTGATGGAGATCGCCACGCGCAAGGTGCATCCGCTGGCGCTCGCCAACGTGGAAAACAACGTGGTCTGGGCCGGCGACAACAAGACCTTCCTCTACATCGAGAAGGATCCGAAGACGCTGCTCGGCTACAAGGTGCGCCGGCATTCCATCGACAGCGACAATCTCGACGATGTCACCGCCGATCCTCTGGTCTGGGAGCAGACCGACGAGAGCTTCTACACCGGCGTGGGCAAATCCAAGGACGACAAGTACCTGTGGATCGGCACGCAGAGCACGGTGTCGTCCGAGGTCTGGTATGCCGATGCCAACGACCCGAAGCTGGAATTCAAGGTCTTCCTGCCGCGCGAGCGTGACCACGAATACCACTTGGAGCACGCCAACGGCCGCTGGATCGTGCGCACCAACTGGAAGGCGAAGAACTTCCGCATCGTCGAGGTGAAGCCGGGCGACGAGGCAAAGCGCGACAAGTGGATCGACATCATCGCGCATCGCGAGGACGCCTTCGTCGATGCCTTCGACGTGTCGAAGAAGTTCCTGGCCATCGAGGAGCATTCCGGCGGATTGCGCAAATTGCGCATCCATCCCTGGGACGGCGGCAAGGACGTGTTCGTCACGGCCGACGAGCCCAGCTACACCATGGCGCTGGACGTGAATCGCGAATTCGACAGCGACAAGCTGCGCTACACCTACACCTCGATGGTGACGCCACGCACCACCTACGACTATGACTTCACGACGGGCCAGCGCGAGCTGCTCAAGCGCGAGCCGGTGCTGGGCGGTTACGACCCGTCGAAGTACGCCACCGAGTTCGCCTGGGCGACGGCGCGCGACGGCACCAGGGTGCCCGTGTCCATCGTGTACGCCAAGGCCACGCCGCGCGACGGCACGGCGCCGCTGCTGCAGATCGGCTACGGCTCCTACGGCGCCTCGTATGACCCTGAGTTCTCTTATCTACCGCCGTCGCTGCTGGATCGCGGCTTCGTGGTTGCCATCGCCCACATCCGCGGCGGCCAGGAAATGGGCCGCGCCTGGTACGAGAACGGCAAGCTGCTGAACAAGAAGAATTCGTTCACCGACTTCATCGACGTGACGCGCTGGCTGGGCGCCAACAAGTACAACGATCCGAAGAAGGTGTTCGCCATCGGCCGTTCGGCGGGCGGCCTGCTCATGGGCGCGATTGCCAACATGGCGCCCTCCGACTACCGCGGCATCGTCATCGGCGTGCCTTTCGTGGACGTGGTCACGACCATGCTCGACGAGTCCATCCCGCTCACCACCAACGAGTTCGACGAATGGGGAAACCCGAAGGACGAGAAGTTCTACGACTACATGCTGTCTTACTCGCCGTACGACCAGCTGGGCGCGCACGATTACCCGGCCATGTTCGTGCACTCGGGACTCTGGGACAGCCAGGTGCAGTACTTCGAGCCGACGAAATACGTCGCACGGCTGCGCGCGCGCCGCACCGGCGACAGCCTGGTGGTCCTGCGCACCAACATGGAGGCCGGGCACGGCGGCAAGTCGGGACGTTACGAGCGCTACAAGGAATACGCGGAGCAGTACGCCTTCATCCTCGACCAGGCCGGCATCCGGGACTGAGATGGGATTCGTTCGCGCGGCCGTGGTCGTGTCGATCTGCCTGCAGCTTTACTACCAGTTCAGCTGCGCGATCGTGTGGATGATGATAGCCATGGACGAGCGCCTGCCCCGCCATCGAGACTTCGACGAGGAGTTGCTCGACTACCTGGGCATCGCCAAGGTGCTGGTGGCGCCGGTGAGCATCATCCTGCTCGTCGCAAAGCCGGACTGGGGCAAGCTGTTTACCGGGTGTGCCTTCCTGGTGTACGGCATCGCCGGCCTGTCCATGCCGATCATCGCGGGAAGCGACCATCCCATGGCCTGGTGGTACAACACGCGCGCCTACGGCGAAGGACCTCTGATATCGCTGGCGTTCACGTCGCTGGGGCTGGTGCTGCTGTTCCATCGCCAGATCGCGAGGCTGCTCGCGGGCCCTGCGCCGCAGCCGGACCCGGGAACTCCGCCGCCCGCCTGAACTCCGTGTGAGATGCTGACCAGGATTTCGCTGTTGCTGCTCGCGCTGGTGCTGAGCGCCTGCGTACACCAGCCAAGTGCGCCGGCCCCGGCCACGGCGCGTTTCCAGCCGGTGAGCTGGAATCGCGTGCCGGGCTGGCGCAGCGACGATGTACTCGCCGCGTGGCCGGCCCTCGTGAGCACCTGCAGCGTGCTGGGCTCGCGCGCGGAGTGGCAGTCCTTTTGCTCCTCGGTCGTCGCCACCAGTCCCATGGACGCCGCATTCGCGCGCGAATTCCTCGAGCGGCAGCTGACGCCGTATCGCATCGAGCGCGTGACCGGCCGCAAGCGCGAGACCACCGGCCTCGTGACCGGCTATTACGAACCGTTGCTGCGCGGCTCTCGGGAACGCAGCGAGGTGTATGCGACGCCGCTGTACCGCCGGCCCGACGACCTGCTCATCGTGGACCTCGCGGCCGTCGTGCCGGAACTCAAGGGCAAACGCGTGCGCGGGCGGCTGGAGGGCAACAAGGTCGTGCCTTACTACTCGCGCGCCGCGACGCGCGAGGCGCCCGGCCTCGCCGGGCACGAGATCGTGTGGATCGACAATGCACTCGACGCGTTCATGCTCGAGGTGCAGGGATCGGGGCGCGTGCAACTCACGACCGGCGAGATCATCCGGCTGCAGTATGCCGACCAGAACGGGCAGCCCTATCGTTCGATCGGCCGTTACCTCGCCGACCAGGGCGTCATGACCATCGACCAGGTGAACATGCCGGCCATCCGCAATTGGCTGGCCGCGAATCCGCACCGCGTGAACGAGGTGCTGGACAGTAATCCCAGCGTGGTGTTCTTCAGCGAGGCGCCGCTCGAGGACCCGGGCATCGGCCCGAAGGGTGCGCAAGGGTTGCCGCTCACGGCCGGCCGTTCGATCGCCATCGATCCGAAATTCCTGCCGCTGGGTGCGCCGATGTTCCTCTCGACCACCGCGCCCGGCGGGCAACCGCTGCAACGGTTGGTCGTCGCGCAGGACACCGGTGGCGCCATCCGCGGACCGGTGCGCGCCGACCTCTTCTTCGGCTTCGGCCCCGACGCCGGCCACCAGGCCGGCACGATGAAATACGACGGCGAGATGTGGCTGCTGTGGCCCAAGGGGACAGATTTATTTGCACCCGATTGAAATCGGGTGCAAATAAATCCGTCCCCATCAGGACTTGATCCAGCCGCCGCAGCGGGCGGTCTTGTTCCACTGGCCGTTGATCTTTTCGAGGCGCAGCAGCGCGCCGGTCTCGCCGTTCTGATCGACGGCCAGCCAGGCATGCTGGTTATCGGGCCAGAAAATCACGCGTGACACCATCAGGTAGCGGAATCGCTCCAGCTTCTTGTGGCCGACCTTGAGTCCCGCCGGCTTCGCGACGTTGTTGTCGAACTCCACCGGCGACGACGTCAGCGCCTGCAGCTCCGACACCACGGCCTGGGCCTGCACGCGCGTCACGCCGCAGAACTGCGTGCGGTCCGGGTTCGAGATCGAGCTGGACACGTGCGCGCTGGTCGAGAAATCAGACTCGAAATAGAGGAAGTCGAAGGACTGCCCCGCGTCATTGTTGATGATCGCGGCCAGGCTCTGGACCACTTCCAGTTCTTCACCTAGGACCGGCTCTGAGGCGCGGGTAGCGCTACCGGCGACCAACATGAGCAAACCGGCGCGCAGGATCGAGCTCGCAATCTTCATGGCGCGAAGTTACGAAACGTCTAACTTCCGCGCCACCAACTACTTTCCAGATTGCGAACTGCGTCGGCCCCGCACCCTTTCGAGGCCGAGTTTTATTCATGCACCCATGAATTTTCCTGCTCAGGCAGCTTCCACGTAGTGGGATTTCCTATGCAGGAATTCCAGCACCCGCGCGCGCGATGCGATGTAGTTCGAGTCGCCGGCAAGTTCCAGCCGCTGGCGCGGGCGCGATAGCGCTACCTCGTGGATTTCGCCGATGTGAGCCGCGGGCCCGTTGGTCATCATGACGATGCGGTCGGAAAGCAACACCGCCTCGTCCACGTCGTGGGTGATCATGAGCACGGTGTTGCCCAGTTCCGCGTGGATCTTCATGACCTCTTCCTGCAGGTGGGCGCGCGTGAGCGCGTCCAGCGCGCCGAAGGGCTCGTCCAGCAGCAGCACCTTGGGACTCATCGCCAGCGCCCGCGCGATGCCGACGCGTTGCTTCATGCCGCCCGAGATCTCGCCGGGCCGCTTCTTCAGCGCGTGCGTCATGTGCACCAGCTCGAGGTTGCGCAGCGTCCA
>DASUGK010000108.1:0-13363 GCA_036274075.1 Steroidobacteraceae bacterium
AAGCGCATGTTGCGTCCCAAGCGCAACGAGTGGCAGATGACCTTCGTCGGCAGCGCGCAGGCCGCGCTCGAATCGCTTCGAGCCGAGCCCTGCGAAGTCGTCGTCACGGACATGCGCATGCCGGGCATGAGCGGCGCGGAATTGCTCGAGGTCGTGCAACGCGAATACCCGGACACCATCCGCCTGATCCTCTCCGGGCAGGCCGAGACCGAGTCGGTCATGAAGGCCCTCGGCGTCTCGCACCAGTTCCTTTCCAAGCCCTGCGACGCGGACATCCTGCAGGGCACGATCGCGCGCGCCTTCACGCTGCGCGACCTCGCGGGCAACGCGGCCATCAAGACCCTGGTGGCGCGCATCAACAAACTACCGACGCTGCCGGCCACCTACCAACGGCTGGTGGCGTGCCTCAAGAGTCCCGACGCGGACATGGACGACGTCGCGAAGATCATCGCCATGGACCCGGCGATGTCGGCGCGCCTGCTCAAGGTGGTCAACTCGGCCTACTTCGGCCTCGCCAAGCCCGTGGTCGACGTGGCGCGCGCCGGCACCCTGCTCGGCCTCGACCGCATCATGTCGCTGGTGCTCGGGCAGGGGATCTTCTCCGGCGGCGATGCGCCGCAGGTGCGTGGATTCAGCCTCGAGGCGCTTTGGTCCCACAGCATCGCGACCGCCACCGCCGCGCATCGCATCGCCATCGACGAAGGGCTCGACAAGGAGCTCGTCTCCGCGGCATTTCTCGCCGGCATGCTGCACGACATCGGCAAGCTGGTGCTCGCCATGGGCGTGCCCGATCAATACGCCCGCGTGCTGGAGCTCGCGCGCGGCCGGCCGGGCAGCGAACGCGAGCTCGAAGCGCTCGAGCTGCAGGCCACGCACACCGACGTCGGCGCCTACCTCGTCGGGCTCTGGGGCCTGCCCAACAATATCGCCGAGGCCATTGCCTTCCACGAGGACCCGGCGCAGTCGGCGGGTCCGTTCGGCCTGCCGGGGATCGTGCACGTGGCCGATCGCATCGCGCATCACCCCGACATCAGCGATCCGCGCAGCCCGGAGCTGCACCTCAACTATTCGTACCTCGAGAGGCACGACCGGGGCGCGTGCTGGAACCAATGGCGCGAGCTGTGCGCCGGCGCGCTCGCCGAGGCGCAGACGGCTCAGGGAAGGCCATCATGAGAGACCGGGTTTTATTCGTCGACGACGAGCCGAACGTGCTGGACGGCATCCGTCGCCAGTTGCGCAACCGCGTCGACCTCGAGACCGCAACCAGCGCTTCGGCGGGCCTCGACATCATCCGGCAGCAGGGTCCGTTCGCCGTGGTGGTCTCCGACATGCGCATGCCGGAGATGGACGGCGCGCGTTTCCTCGCCAAGGTGAACGAGATTTCGCCGCAGACCGTGCGCATGGTGCTCTCGGGCCACGCCGACCTCGAGTCGACGATCGCCGCCGTCAACGAAGGCCGCGTGTTCCGCTTCCTGTTGAAGCCCTGCAATTCGGAAACCTTGTTCGGCGTCATCAAGAACGGCATCGAGCAGTACCGCCTCGTGCACGCGGAGAAACACCTGCTCGAGAACACGCTGAACGCCACGGTGAAGGTGCTGTTCAACGTGCTGGGAATCATCAACCCGGTGGCGCAGCGGCGCGCGGCGCAGATCCAGCGCTTCGCGGACGCAGCCGCCGAGGCGCTCAAGCTTCAGCCCGGACTGTGGCAGTACCACCTCGCGGCGATGGTGTCGCAGCTCGGCTGCATCACGCTGCCGCAGGAAATGCTGGCGCGTGCGCTCGGCGGCCAGGCGCTGAACGACGAGGAACGGCGCCTGTACGAGTCGCACCCGGAAGTGGCCGGCAAGCTGCTGGGCACCATTCCGCGCCTCGAGGCCGTGGCCGCCATGGTCGCCGGCCAGATGCAGGTGCCCTCGCGCGAGCTCGCCAACGGCAATGCCGCCACGTGGGAGCCGGAGAAGATCGGCGCCGCCATTCTCTGGGCCGCCGTGCAATTCGATCGCCACGTCTCGCAGGGCCGCATACCCGAGCAGGCGGCGCAGCTGGTGGACCAGGCGGCGCCCGGTCTCCCACCCGCCATGACGCAGGCCATGGTCAAGGCGCTGGCCGATGACAGCGGGCTCGTGATGACCCGCTCGGTCACGGTGCGCGACCTGGAGGTCGGCATGACCATCGAGGCCGACGTCATGAGCCAGCGCGGCGCGCGCCTGGTGCCGCGCGGTACCGAGGTCACGTCGACCGTGCTCGAACGGCTGCGCGCCGTCGCGGGCGGCATCGGCCTGGTCGAACCCATTCGTGTTTCAGTCAAGGTGCTGGATTAGTCCCAAGGTGTCCGTCATGGAAAAGAGCAAACTACTACTGGTCGACGACGAGCCGAACCTGACTTCGGCGCTGGTGCGCAGCCTGGATCGCACGCAGTTCAAGATCTTCACGGCCGATTCGGCGCAGCAGGGACTCATGATCCTGGCCGGCAACGACATCGACGTGGTCGTCTCCGACGAACGCATGCCCGGCATGACCGGCAGCCAGTTCCTGTCCGAGGTGCGCAAGCAGTGGCCCAACACGATTCGCATGATCCTCTCTGGCCAGGCGGATCTCGAGGCCGCGGTGCGCGCCATCAACGAGGGCGAGGTGTACCGCTTCCTGCTCAAGCCCTGCCATCCTAAGGAACTGCAGATGACCATCCTGCAGGGGCTGCAGCACAAGAAGCTGGTGGAGCAGAGCCGTCGGCTGCTGCACGAACATCAGAAGACCGTGAACCTGCTCGAGACGCTCGAGAAGGACAACCCGGGCATCACCAAGATCGACATGGACGAGGACGGCGTCATCGACATGGAGTCCTACGATGCCGGCAACAGCGGCGACGTGCAGTCGCTGCTCGACGACCTCGAGCGCGAACTCAAAGTCAGCCGCCGCTAGAAGCGAGGTGGTGTCAGAGAGGGATTGTCGGGATTACTGCGAGATGGTGTCAGAGACGGATTGTCGGGATTACTGCCGCGGAGCTGCGGTCGAGAGGTCGGCAGTAATCCCGACAATCCCTCTCTGACACCACTTTTCGGGGTTAGTAGCGGATGAGGGCGGAGCCCCAGGTGAAGCCGCCGCCGAAGGCTTCGAGCAGGATGGTGTCGCCGCGTTTGACGCGGCCGTCGCGCACGCCCACGTCCAGCGCCAGCGGCACGGAGGCCGTCGACGTGTTGCCGTGATCCTGGACGGTGACGATCACGCGATCCATGGGCAGCTCCAGCCGCTTGGCCATGGCCTGGATGATGCGGATGTTCGCCTGGTGCGGGACCAGCCACTGGATCGCGGACTTTTCCAGTCCATTGGCCGCCAGCGCCTCGTCGACCGCCGCGCCCAGCTTGGTCACTGCCACCTTGAAGACTTCGCTGCCGGCCATCTTGATGCTGATGTCCACGCGCGCGCGCACCGGGTCGTAGGTGAAGCCCTTCGACACGCCGCATTCCACGTGCAGCAGGTCCTTGTACGCGCCGTCGGAGTGCAGGTGCGTGCTGAGGATGCCGGCATCGGCGGAAGGCTTGAGCACCACGGCGCCGGCGCCATCGCCGAACAACACGGCCGTGTTGCGATCGGACCAGTCCGTGATGCGCGATAGCGTCTCGGCGCCCACCACCAGCGCGCACTTGGCCTCGCCGCTCTTCACGAACTTGTCGGCGATGGACAGCGCGTAGATGAACCCGCTGCAGGCCGTCTCCACCGAGAAGGCCGGGCAGCCGCGCGCACCCAGCCGGGCCTGCAGCAACGTGCCGCAATTGGGGAACACGAGGTCGGGCGTGGTGGTGCCGAACACGATGAAGTCGATTTCCGCCGGCGTGACGCCGGCCGCCTCGATGGCACGGCGCGCCGCGACTTCGGCGATGTCGACCGTGGTCTGACCGTCGGCGGCGATGTGGCGCCGCTCGATCCCGGTGCGAGTCCGGATCCACTCGTCGGTGGTATCCATCGTCTTCTCGAGGTCGAAGTTCGTGACGATCTTTTCCGGCAGGTAGGAGCCAGTGCCGGCGATGCGTGAGTACATGTCAGCCCTTTTTATCTTTCAATTCGCCGGCGACGCGCTGGCCAGCGCATTTGCAATGGCTGCCGGCAATCCACGCCGCATCGCAGTTGCAGCGGTCGCGATCGCCTGGGCGAATGCGACGCGATCTGCGCTGCCGTGGCTTTTTACCACGACTGCAGTGAGTCCGACCATGCAGGCGCCGTTGTAGCGGCGCGGGTCGAGTCCCTCGCCCACCCGCCGCAGCACGGGTTTCGCCAGCAGCCCGGAGAGTTTGCTCAGGCCGTCGCGCGAGAACTCGGTGCGCATCTGTTCGACGATGAGCTTGGCGAGGCCCTCCATGGTCTTGAGCGCCACGTTGCCGGTGAAGCCGTCCGTGACGACGACATCGATGCTGCCGTCGAAGATATTGTTGCCCTCGACGAATCCCAGGTAGTTCACGCCGCTGGCGCGGATCAGTTCGTGCGCTTCCTGCACCAGCTCGTGTCCCTTGGTTTCCTCTTCGCCGATGTTGAGCAGGCCGACGCGCGGATTCGCGATGCCGTAGACGTCGCGCGCCACGATGGATCCCATGGTGGCGAACTGCGCAAGCTGCTGCGCGGTGGCCTTGGAATTGGCGCCGAGGTCCAGCATGTGCGTGTGCGCGCCATTGCGCGCCGGCACCACCGACATGATGGGAGCGCGTTCCACCGGGCCGACGGTCTTCAGCACGAAGTGCGACATCGCCGTCAGCGCGCCGGTGTTGCCGGCGCTCACCATGGCCTGCGCGCGGCCTTCCTTCACCAGGTCGATGGCCAGGCGCATGGAGGAATCCTTGCGGCGGCGGATGGCCTCGCGCGGATGCTCGGACATGCCGACCACGGTCGGCGCCGGGTGGATGTCGAGACGCGCGCGCACGTCCGCGCCGGCGCCGGAAAGCGCCGGTTCGATGATCTCGGGTTTACCGACGAGGATGAGCTCGAGCCGGGGGTCGGCGACGAGGGCGCGCAACGCGCCGGGTACGCATTCCGGCGCACCGCTGTCACCACTCATTACGTCGACGGCGATGGACGCCATGCGAAGAACGGGCGGGGATCGAAGTCCCCGCCGCGAGGATTATTCTTCGGTCTCGACTTCGGCCGGTTTTTCGATGACGCGTTTGCCGCGATAGAAACCGTCCGGGGTAATGCGATGACGCAGGTGCGTTTCACCGGACTGCGGATCGATCGACAGCGCAGGCTTGCTCAACGAATCGTGCGAGCGGTGCATTCCGCGCTTCGACGGCGTTTTACGACTTTTCTGAACGGGCATGGAACCAATCCTCTCCGGGCGATCACTACTTGCGTTTCAACAGTTCGCCCAACTGTGCAAACGGTTTCTGTACCTGTGAGTCGTCCGGTTCATCCGGCCCGACCTCGTGCCCGGGCAGTTGCATCCTGCGTTCCGCGCACTCACTACCATCCTCATGCCGCGGCACGTTTGGCAACGCGAGCATGATCTCTTCGTCGACGAGGTCGCGGACGCTCACGCTGTCGCCCTCGACCAGAAAAACTTCCAGGCCCTCGGGCACCCGGTCCGCAGCGTCATAGTCGCTCACCAGCGCGATGCGCGACTTCACCTTCACCACCCATCGCATCGGCTGCATGCAGCGCTGGCAGACCACTTCCGGCCGCGCGCTGACATCCAGGTCGGCCACCGCCTGGCCCAGCTGCCGTGAGAATCGAATGTGTCCCTGGGCGTCACCGTCCTTGCCCGTCAGCTCGTGCGAAACCCGAGGCAGTTCGGCGAGCGGGATGGAAAAATCCAGCGCCGTTTCGGTGCCTACCAGGGTGTCGACGGGAGCGCGGCGGGACCAGCCCAGTGACATGGGGCGCGTATGATAGGTGCGACCCTCCCCCAAGTCAAAACAACATTAACTCTAAGCCTTTGTTTTTATGAGCTCCAAGGCCGTGCTACGCCCCCTGATCCTGGCTTCCACCTCCCGCTACCGTGCCGCCCTTCTCGATCGATTCGGCCTGCCCTACGAAGTCCGGAATCCCACCGTCGACGAAAGCGAGATCCCCGGGGAGCGACCCAAGGCGCGGGCCGCCCGCCTGGCCGCCGCCAAGGCCAGCGCCATCGCCCGGCAGGCGCCGGAGGCCGTGGTCATCGGGGGTGACCAGGTGGCGGCCGCCCATGGCGCCATACTCAACAAGCCGGGCAGCGCGGGTAACTGCCGCGAGCAGCTCAAGCTGCTGTCGCAATCGAGCGCGGATTTCCACACGGCGGTGTCGGTGCAGTGCGTGGCCGCCGGCACCCACCTTGCGCACGTGGACACCACCACGGTGCGGCTGCGCGCACTGAGTGACGCGGAAATCGATCGTTACATCGAGCGCGAGAAACCCTTCGACTGCGCCGGTGGCTTCAAGGCGGAGTCCCTCGGCATCGCGCTGTTCGAGCGCATGGATTCCGAGGACCCGACAGCGATCATCGGCCTGCCGCTCATCTGGCTCGCCGGCGCGCTGCGCAAGACCGGGTACACGCTGCCCTAGCGTTTGCGCTCGGCGCTCAGCACATCGATGACGGCGGCCAGGTCCACCGGCAACGGCGCACTCGCGGTGAATTCCACGCCGGTGTCCGGCCACACGAAGCTCACCTGGTGTGCGTGCAGGAACATGCGCGCGAGGCCCGCCGCCTTCATCTTCTCGTTGAATTCGGCGTCGCCGTATTTTTCGTCACCAGCCAGCGGGTAACCGGCGTGCGCGGCGTGCACGCGGATCTGGTGCGTGCGGCCCGTCTCGAGCCCCACTTCCACCAGCGTGGCGCGCTTGCCGAAGAACTGCACCGGCTTGAAGTGGCTCACCGCTTCCTTGCCGGAGGCGTGTGCCTTTACCGTGCGCTCACCGCCGACGCGAATGTCCGTGCGCAGCGGCACGTCGATGCGTTTCCTGCCGAGTTCCCATTTGCCCTTCAACAGCGCGAGGTAGCGCTTCTCGACCCGGCCATCGCGCATCAGCGCGTGCAGGGTGCGCAGCGCGGCCGGCTTGCGTGACACCAGCAGCAGGCCACTGGTGTCGCGATCGATCCGGTGCACCAGCTCCAGGTCCTCGTCGGGGCGCGCGGCGCGCAACGCCTCGATGACGCCGAAGCTCACGCCGCTGCCACCGTGCACGGCCACGCCGGCCGGCTTGTCGATGACCAGCAGCTGCGGATCCTCGTGCACGATGGCCGCGGTCACGCCCGCGACCAGCGCATCCGGGGCGCGCCGCGGTGGTGCGCTGGCGCCGGTTTTCACCGGCGGCACGCGCACGATGTCGTTTGCCTGCAACCGCGTGTCGGGCCGGGCGCGCTTACCGTTGACCCGCACCTCGCCCTTGCGGATCACCCGGAAAATGTGGGTCTTGGGGACGTCGGCGAGGATCCGGCCGAGAAAGTTGTCGAGCCGCTGGCCGACGCCGCGTTCATCGACCGGGACCTGGCGCACCTTGAGGCTCTCGCCGGCGCCGGATGGGGGGCTCTGTGGCGTCCGCGCCTCAGGAGATTCGTAACGTCTTGTTTTCACTGAGGGTCTCGCGCTATGATGCCGCCCGCGCGTCCCCGGTTACCGAGCGTGACGCGCGATGCCGCGGCGTAATCGAGCGCAACCATAAGACGAGTCGAACGCGCCGCATGTTAGTTGGTCCTCGGCAACGAGGCCATCGCTCGACGGCCCACTCGAAACGCAGCGCATGGATGGCGATCCGAAAGACACCTCCTGCGCGACGTCGGTGAAGCAGCCCAAAGGGTTTTGGCGCTCCGCCCCATCATGGGACGGAACATATACAACGTGATCGGTCACGCGCCCCACAACCAGTCTTGGCCTCGTGTCCTTGCACTCCGCGTCGCGCGGTCGCTTGCAATGACGCCCGTGAGGATATCCGCCGTAGGTTTTGGGTTGGCCCAAGAACAAGGGTCCAATTCAAATGAAGAGAATGCTCATCAATGCAACTCAGCAAGAGGAGTTGCGCGTCGCGCTGGTTGATGGCCAGAAGCTGTACGACCTTTCCATCGAAATCCCTTCCAAGGAACAGAAGAAAGCCAATATCTACAAAGGCCGCATTTCGCGCATCGAGCCCTCGCTCGAGGCCTGCTTCGTCGATTACGGTTCCGAACGCCACGGCTTCCTGCCGCTGAAAGAAATCTCCAAGGACTACTTCCGCCAGAAGCAGGACAGCGGGCGCAACAACATGCGCGACCTGCTCTCCGAGGGGCAGGAAGTCATCGTCCAGGTCGAAAAGGAAGAACGCGGCAACAAGGGCGCCGCCCTGACCACGTTCATCTCCCTCGCCGGCCGCTTCCTGGTGCTGATGCCCAACAACCCCCGGGCCGGTGGCGTGTCGCGCCGCATCGAGGGCGAGGACCGCGACCAGATGCGCCAGGTGATGGATGAACTGCGTATCCCCGACGGCATGGGCGCCATCGTGCGCACCGCCGGCGTGGGGCGCGCGGTCGAGGAACTGCAGTGGGACCTCGACAACCTCAAGAGCCAGTGGGACCAGATCGACGCGGCCACCAAGGACCGCCCGGCGCCCTACCTGGTGTATCGCGAAAGCGACGCGGTGACGCGCTCGCTGCGTGACTACCTGGCCGATGACATCGGCGAGGTGCTGGTCGACGACGACGCCACCTTCGCCACCGCGCAGGAATACATGACGCGGTTCATGCCGCCGGAAGCGCAGAAGAAACTCAAGCGCTACACCGACGACATCCCGCTGTTCACGCGCTTCCAGATCGAGAGCCAGATCGAGTCGGCGTACGCGCAGAAGGTGGAACTGCCCTCGGGCGGCTCCATCGTCATCAACTACACCGAGGCGCTGGTCTCCATCGACATCAACTCCGCGCGCGCCACGCGCGGCTCGGACATCGAAACCACGGCCACCAACACCAACCTGGAAGCCGCAGAGGAAATCGCGCGCCAGCTGCGCATCCGCGACATCGGCGGCCTCATCGTCATCGACTTCATCGACATGGAGTCGAGCAAGAACCAGCGCGACGTCGAAGACCGGTTGCGCGATGCGGTCAAGATGGACCGCGCGCGCATCCAGATCGGCCGCCTGTCGCGCTTCGGCCTGCTCGAGATGTCGCGCCAGCGCCTGCGTCCCTCGCTGGGCGAGTCCAGCCACCTGGTCTGCCCGCGCTGCACCGGCATCGGCAGCATCCGCTCGGTGGAATCCATGGCGCTGGCCATCCTGCGCCTCATCGGCGAGGAAGCCCGCAAGGAAAAGACCGCGCAAGTCGTGGCGCAGGTGCCGGTGGAAGTCGCCACCTACCTCATCAACGAGAAGCGCGAGTGGCTGCGCACGCTCGAAGACAAGGGCGGCGTCGAGCTGCTGATCGTGCCGAACCAGTACATCCAGACGCCGGAGTACTCGATCAAGCGCGTGCGCACCGACGAGACCGAGCTCCCCGAGAACAAGATCCTGTCGTACAAGCTGCCCGTGGCGCCGGCGGTGGCCGACCCGTCGGGTACCAAGCAGGAAAAGCCCCAGCTGGAACCTGCCGCCGTGGTGCCGACGGCACCCGCCACTGCCGCTCCCGTGGTCGTGCACGTACCCGCGCCGGCCGCCGCCGCGAACGTGGTGGTCGCACCCACGGGCCTGAGCTTCATGCAGCGCCTGGTCTACCTGTTCACCGGCAAGCCGCCCGAGGGCACCGTGGCCGCCGCGCCGGCGCGTGACGAGTCGCGCCGCGCGCATCGCGACGGTCATCGTGACCGTAACCGCGATCGTGACCGCCAGCATCGGCATCGTGGTGAGGGCGAACGCGGCCGTGATGGCGAGCGCGGCCGCGACCGCAGCGCGCATGCGCGCCACCGCGACAAGGACGGTCACCGCGATCGTGACCGCGATCGTGACCGCAACAGGGACTCGAACCGCGAAGGCGGCCGTGACCGCAACCGCGAGGCGTCGCGCGACGCGCAGCGCGAACCGAACCGGGACCAGAACCGCGAACAGAACCGCGAACAGAACCGCGAACAGAACCGCGAACGCGACCAGCAGCGCGAAGCCGAGAGGCAGGCGCAGCGCGAGCGCAATCGCGAGCGCCAGCGTGAACAGCAGGCGGCCGCCAACGCCGCCGCCGCGGCGGGCAGCGCTGCCGGGGCGCCGTCTCCGGCCGGTGAAGCCGAGGCTGGCCAGGAAGCCGTGAATGGCAATGGCCCGCCGCAGGAAGGCGGCCCCCGTGGTGAAGGCCGTGGACGCCGCCGGCGCCGCGGACGTCGCGGCGGTGGCCGCAATCGCGAGGGTGGCCAGGGCCAGGGCCAGGGCGGAGAGTCACGCGAAGGTGATTATTTCGGTGCCCGCGAGGCCACGCCGGAGGAACGCGCGTTCCACGAGCAGTTCTCGGGTCAGTCCTCGGGACAGGACTACGGCGACAACGCCGGCAATCGCTCCGAGGAGCGCCCCGCGCCGGCCGCCGAGGCACCCCGCGAATCGGCACCGCCGGAACGTCACGAAGGCACACAGGCGCCGCTGGACCTGCCGCCGCCGCCCCAGTCCAAGCCCTACGTGGTCTGGTCGTCGACGCCCGGCACCTCCGACACGCGCCGCGACGACTAACGCCAGTCGGTGCCGGGCCGGCACTTCGGCAGTGGTGCCGGGCCGGCATTCCGGCATTTCGGTTCGTACGTAATGCCGAAATGCCGGCCCGGCACCGTTCTCGGCGGCACCGGTCAGCCACCCCGCTCCAGCCGCTTCAGCAGGGCGCGTGCACCGGCCTCGCAGAGGTCGAGCACGCGTTCGAAATCCTCGGTACTCCCGTAGTAGGGGTCCGGCACTTCGTCGGACTCCAGCTCCGGCGTGAACTCCAGGAACAGCCCCAGGTGGCCCCGGGGGCCGGGCAGCGCCAGCTGTTCCAGTTCCGCCAGGTTGGCACGGTCCATGGCCAGCACGTAGTCGAAGCTGGACAGGTCGGTGGGCGACACCTGCCGGGCTCGCAGGGCCGCCAGGTCGTAGCCGCGCCGGCGCGCCGCCGCGATGGTCCGCCGGTCCGGCGGCTCGCCGACATGGTAGTTAGCCGTCCCGGCCGAATCGACGTACAGCCCCAGGCCCGGGAACTCGCGGGCCGCGATGCCGCGCAGCACGCCCTCGGCGGTCGGTGAACGGCAGATATTGCCCAGGCAGACGAAAAGCACGCGGTTTGTCATGGCGAGGCGCTATTCTGGCGCCCTTGCGTGACTGCGCGCACATTTCCAGCCAAACACCCCCGTTTGGCGCGCCGCCACGACAGGTTCCGGCTCCCACACGCTTCCGGCCATGGGTATAAGACGGTATGCGCAACACCAGCACGCCCACGATCGCCTTCGCCTCCTGCCTGACTACCGCCCTGCTGCTCACCGCATGCGGCGGCGGAGGCGGCGGCGGTAGTTCGACGCCACCCCCGGCCAACACGCCCCCGGTGGCCAATGCCGGCCCCGACCAGACGGTGGACGCCGGGGTCATGGTGACGCTGGATGGCAGCGGCAGCGCCGATGCCGACGGCACGATATCCGGTTACACGTGGACCCAGACCGGCGGCAGCCCCGCGGTCACGCTCTCGAGCCGGACCGTGGTCAGGCCCACCTTCGATGCGCCCGCGGTCACGGCCACGACCACGCTCACGTTCTCGCTGGTGGTGCGCGACAACCGCAACGCCAACAGCAACACGGCCAGCGTCGCCGTCACGGTGAATCCATCGATGTCTGCCAACGCCAACGTCACGGGCCAGATCCGTTTTGCCCGAGCCAACTTCAGCGCTACGACCCCGTTTGGACTCAATTACAGCAATCCGGTTTTCCAACCTTCTCGCGGTGTTGGTGTGCGCGCCCTCGATGCAAGCACGCAGGCTGAAATTGTCAGCAGCGTCACTGACAGCAACGGCAGTTACTTGCTTTCAGTGCCGCGCAATACCAATGTCATCATCGAAGTTGTAGCGCGCATGCGCAAAACGGGCGCATCCCCAACTTGGGACGTGCGTGTGCAAGACGGTGTCACGGGCATTGCGCCCTACACACACCAGACTGCGTCGTTCGATTCAGCGTCTGGCGTCACACGGAACATCGACATACCCATTGGCATAAGTGCTGCGGGAACTGCCACAGGTACGCGCGCCTCGGCGCCATTTGCCATTCTTGACACCATTTACACTGCGCAGCAGGCGATTCTTGGCGTATCGCCGTCAGTAGTGTTCCCAGCACTCATTGTCGATTGGGGATCGCAGACAAATGGCACATTTTTTACGGTCAATGGCGGGCAACACATTGCCCTGCTATCTGATCTTTCTGAAGACACCGACGAATTCGATCAGCATGTAATTGCGCATGAGTTCGGCCACTACGTCGAACACAACTTTTCACGCGCTGACAATATCGGCGGCTCTCATAGCCTTGGAGATCGCCTGGACCCTCGTGTGGCTTTCGGAGAGGGATTCGGCTATGCATTCGCCGCGATCGTCCTTGACAATCCAGTTGCGCGCGACAGCTTTGTTAGCGGCACAACGCAGATGTCAGGCAGCTTCAACGTGGAGACCAATCCTTCGACAGCCCCGCCGCTAAGCGGTTCCGACCGCGAAGGATGTTGGTGCAGCGAGTCGTCAGTCTGGTCAATCCTCTACGACCTGTATGACTCGGCAGCGGACACTAACGACGCTGTATCGCTGGGCCTGGAGCCCATTTGGAGTGTGCTCGTCTCTGATCAGAAGAATACGCCGGCATTTACGACGATCTTCAGCTTCATCGCTGCACTCAAGGCAGCGCAACCAAACAGCGCCGCTGCGATCGACACACTGGTGGCAGCCCAAAATATTGATGTCGCCAATATCGACGCCTTCGGAACAAATGAAACGCACTACCCGAATTCGCCAACGCTCATCGTAGCGCAAGCAGCTGCGTTACCGCTGTATACGACGATAGCCGTCGGAGGCGGTCCGGTAACATTGAGAAACGTTGATGACGCCGGGACCTACAACACGGTGGGCAACCATCGGTTCGTACGATTCAGCATCTCATCGGACCGCACCGTAAACATTTCTTTGGCAACCTCAAACTCCACGGACAACGATCCGGACTTCGTGCTATTTCGTGCTGGCGCAGACTTCGTTGATTCTGGCGAGGACCCACCTCCCGGGCCAGAGATACATTCGTTCTCCCTCACGGCCGGCGACTACCTGCTTGACATTTATGACTGTTCCAATGGGTGCGGCACTCCACAAGGTATGTCCGGCGATTACGATCTCACGCTGACGATCAACTGAGGATGCGCGCCATGACCACTAACAAACTCCGTCCCGCGATCGGCGCGTCAGTGCTCGCGTTGTTCCTGGTGGCCTGCGGCGAGGCGCCTCAGCCAGAGCCCGCCGCGCCGCCGCCGGCGCCTGCCG
>DASUGK010000109.1:0-6668 GCA_036274075.1 Steroidobacteraceae bacterium
GAGCGTGCCCGGGGCCTTCTTGTCGACGATGACCGCGGGCAGCGGCACGCGCGGCTGCGCGGCGATCGCCTCGGTGACCATGACGCCTTCGACCGGCGGCATGATCGGCAGGATGGTGTTCTGCGAAGGATTGAACATCCAGATGCTGTAGAGCGGCGCCGCGGCCTGCGCCGGCACCGGGGCCGCGGGGTCCAGCCTGGCGTCGTCGCAGGGAATGATGCGCGTCGGATCGGTGCCACCCACGTCGAGCAGCCGGCACTGCGACCAGCTCACGAGGATGCGGCCGGTGCCGTCCCACAGCGGGAAGCCCGACTCGAAGCGGCCGCCCTTGGACGGGCCCGGCACGGTGGCGACCGCGTTGAGCGTGGCGTTGGTGGTCGCGAAGCCCGGCGTGCCGGCGCTCGCCGGCATCAGCTGGTCGTTCTCGACGAAGTTGTTGGCGTCGACGATCAGCAGGTTGCCGCCGAAGTCGACGTTGGTGCGCTCGCGCGCCAGCACCATCAGCTTGCCGTTGCTCATTTCGCGCGCGCGCACGAACTCGACCAGCGGCGCCTCGGGGGTCGGATCCTGCGCGGTCGGCAGCGGTACCGGCGTGCCCACGCGGTGCGACACTTCCAGCGCGCCGTAGTAGAGCTGCGTGTCGGTGCCGTCCGGGTTGGTGGTGTAGAGGTCGAGGCTGTTGTGGCCGGCCGAGCGGTCCCAGCGCGTGAACAGCACGCGGCCATTCTGCAGCACGCTCGAGTACAGGTCGCTCGACGGGTTGAAGGTGATCTGGTGGATGTCGGTGCCGTCGCCGTTCATGACGTGCAGCACGAACGCCGACTCGTTGCCGGCCTCGGTGGTGGCCTCGAACTGCTGCTTGTTCTCGTCGAGCAGGATGGCCTTCGACTGGCGCTGCCGCGTCGAGGAGAACAGGATGCGGCCGTCGGGTAGATAGTTCGGCGCGACGTCCTGGCCGTCCTCGGCGATGATGTCCGAGCGGATGACGCGGTGCAGGTCGTCGGTGGCGATGTCGTATTCCCAGATGTTCCAGGTCGGCGGCTCGTCCTCGTCGAAGTCGGCGAGCGGGCCGCGCATGGCGAACGCCACCTTGAGCCCGTCGGGCGACACCGCGAGATCCTTGATGTCGTAGCGATCGTCCGGCGTGCCGCCCATGGCCTCGGTGCGCAGCCGCGCGGTCAGCTCGGTTTCCGGCGCGCCCGGGCTCGCGCGGTCGCGCTTCCACAGCGTGGCGCTGTACAGCTCGGTGGCATCGTCGTCGTCCTCGACGAACGGGCGCACGCGCGTGACGTTGTCCTGCGCGATCTGGCCGTTCTCCATCGGGATCTGGTGGCGGATGTAGAAGATCGGGAAATCGACGGTCGCCGGGTCCGGCGCCTGGCCCGAGCCGAGGCCCACGTCGCCATGGCCGCTGCAGGCGGTGAGCAACGTGACCACGCCCATCCCGAGGGCCAACAGCCAGGCCCTGGGCCAGTCCCGGGCCGTGATGCAGGTCGCGTTTTTGCTCGATCGATTCACTGGATCCTCCACCGTCACCACCCCGGGCACTCCCGCTCCGGGCATGTGACGTAATGCATCTTCCCGCGCGACGGCTCGGCGATCTGCCGACGACGTCACAGCGGGCGGGCCGCCAACGCGGTTTTCTAGCCGACTGGTGTAGTTAGAGACCCGGGGTGACATGCGCCGTGACGCGGTTCGCAGTCCTTGGTCGCAAGGTTACTAGCAGTACGTAATAAATGGTGCTGTCGCCGCTTGGAGACGTAGAGGAGCGGAGACAAACAAGTGTCGCGCGACCCCGGCCGATACTGCACCCGTCAAATGGGATGTGGATGAGGCAAATGGATACCCAACAGGTCTCGAAACTCAGGCAGATCGGACTGGCGTGCTTGCTCGCCGGCGTGGCCGCGGTTGCCTCGGGCAACGATCGCGACAAGGCCAAGCGCATCCACGATCGCATCGCGGGAACCCCGCCCAGCGAGCAGACGCTGGACGAGATGGCGGCGCTGGTCGCCCAGGGCCGCGCGGTCGAGGCCGCGGACATCGCCACGGAAGCGCCCACGTTCTACAACGTGACGCTGAAGAACATGGCGGTGCCGTGGACCAACCGTGACCAGACGGTGTTCGCGCCGCTCAACGATTACGTCGCGACGTTCATCGGCATGGTGCGCGACGACGTGCCGTTCAACACCGCGCTGTCGGCCGACCTGACCTACACCGTGAACGGCGTGACGCCGGCCGCCTCGCCGTCGAACAACGATCACTACGCGAACGCGGAGATCAACAACGTCGACCTCGCCGCCAACCTGCGTTCGACCACGCAGTCGTCGATCTCGGGCATCCCGACCGAGGCCACCGCCGGCTTCCTGACTTCGCGCGCCGCCTCGGAAGCGTTCTTCGTCGACGGCACCAACCGCGCGATGTTCCGCTTCACGATGATCAACCACATGTGCCGCGACATGGAGCAGGTGCACGACACCTCGCTGCCGCCGGACATGATCCGCCAGGACGTGAGCCGCTCGCCCGGCGGCGACAGCCGCATCTTCCTCAACAACTGCATCGGCTGTCACAGCGGCATGGACCCGCTGGCGCGCGCCTTTGCCTACTACGACTACGACAACGGCACCGCGGAGGCGCCCGGCAGCATGCGCCTGGTCTACACCCCCGGCGTCGTGCAGCCGAAGTACTTCAACAACGCCACCAACTTCCCGCCGGGCTTCGTGACGCCCGATGACGCGTGGGAGAACCGCTGGCGCAAGGGACAGAACTCGCTGCTCGGCTGGGATGCCACGCTGCCCGGCAAGGGCACGGGCGCCAAGTCGATGGGCCAGGAGCTCGCCAACAGCAACGCGTTCGCCCAGTGCCAGGTCGAGAAGGTGTTCAAGACGGTGTGCTTCCGCGCGCCGGGCAACGCCGCCGATCGCACGCAGGTCGCCACCATGACGGCCAACTTCAAGGCCAGCGGTTATCGGCTGAAACAGGTCTTCGCCGAGACCGCCGTGTACTGCATGGGCGATTGAGGGAGCACACATGAACTCTATGCAGTCAAAAATTCTTCATTGGTTCTCGGCCGCCGCGGCGGCCGCGATTCTCGCGGGTTGTTCGAGCGGTGGCGCGCCCACCGTGGTCAACCCCGTCACCACCGCTCCGCCGGTGCTCGACTACACCGGTCCCGCGTCGGCCAACGCCGACGTGCAGGCCTTCCGCATCAACCTGTGGGAGAACATCAAGGCGAACAATCGCTGCGGTGGTTGCCACAACGCCAGCACGCCCGGCCAGACGCCGCAGTTCGCGCGCAACGACAACGTGAACCTGGCTTACGAAGCCGCGAACACGGTCGTGAACCTCGCGCAACCCGACCAGTCGCGCATGGTCCAGAAGGTGGCGGGTGGCCACAATTGCTGGTTGCAGGCGCCCTCGGCCTGCGCCGATACGCTCACGGTGTGGATCCGCAACTGGGCCGGTTCTTCGGCCACCGGCGGCACGCAGATCGAGCTGCAGGCTCCCACCATCAAGGAAGTGGGCGGCAGCAAGAGCTTCCCCGCGGGCTCGGCGGATTTCGCCGCCTCGGACCTGTACAAGCTGGTGCGCAATGCCGGCACCGCCAACTGCATGCGCTGCCATTCCTCGAGCTCGGCCACGCAGCAGCAGCCATTCTTCGCGGACGCCGATCCGGACATCGCGTACGCGGCCATCAAGCCGAAGGTCAACCTGGACAACCCCGACCAGTCGCGCCTCGTGGTGCGGCTGCGCGATGAGTCGCACAACTGCTGGAGCGCCGGCGGCACGCTCACCTGCGCGCAGAACGCGCAGACCATGCTCGATGCGATCAATGAATTCGCCGAAGGCATCGACATCACCGAGGTCGACCCGAACCTGCTGATCTCGAAGGGCCTGACGTTGTACGACGGCACCGTCGCGGCCGGCGGCAACCGCTACGAAGCGGCCACCATCGCCAAGTACGAGTTCAAGACCGGCATGGGCGCCATTGCCTACGACACCAGCGGACTCGAACCCGCGCTGAACCTCACCCTCTCCGGGGACGTGCAGTGGGTCGGCGGCTGGGGCATCAACGTGAAGAAGGGCGGCAAGGCCCAGGGCACGGCGGCCGCCTCGAAAAAGATCAGCGACCTCATCAAGTCCACGGGTGAGTTCACCATCGAGGCCTGGGCCAACAACGCCAACGTCGCCCAGGAAGACGCGTACATCGTCAGCTATTCGGCGGGCGTCAACGCGCGCAACTTCACGCTGGCGCAGCGCATGTACCAGTTCGAAGGCATGACGCGCAGTGACAAGACCGGCGCCAACGGCAACCCGGTGCTGCTCACGCGTGCGGCCGACATGGACGCGCAGGCGGCCCTGCAGCACGTGGTGATGACCTACAGCCCGGTCGAAGGCCGCCGCTTCTACGTGAACGGCGAGTACACCGGCGACGAGGACGCGCAGGGCGGCGGCAGCCTCGCCGACTGGGACGACACCTTCGCGCTGGTGCTCGGCAACGAGACCTCGACCAATCGCCAGTGGGAAGGCGTGCTGCGCATGGTCGCCGTCCACAACCGCGCGCTGACCCCGGCGCAGATCAAGCAGAACTTCGATGCCGGCGTCGGCGAGAAGTACTTCATGCTGTTCGACGTCAGTCACCTGGTGAGCGTGCCGAAGGCCTACGTGATGCTCGAGGCGCAGCAGCTCGACAGCTACGGCCTGCAGTTCGACAAGCCGACGTTCATCAGCCTGGATCCGGACGCATCGGTGGCGAACCTGTCGATCGAGGGCATCCGCATCGGCGTCAACGGCCAGCTGGAACACTCCGGCCAGGCCTACGCGCCGCTCGCCACCACCGTCGGCGCCAACTACACGCCCGCCACGGGCGAGCAGATGTCCAGCGTCGGCACCGTCATGGCGCTCGAGAAGGGCGTGACGGACGACCTGTTCTTCCTCGCCTTCGACCGCATCGGCGACAAGAGCCACCCGACCCCGCCGCCGGAGATTCCGCAGGCGCCCGCGCCGGTGGATCTGCCGCCGGAATCGGACGTGGGCTTGAAGACCTTCGATGAGCTCAATGCGACGCTGTCGCAGCTCACGGGTGTGCCGCAGACCAACGCCAAGGTCGCCGCCACCTACGACCTGGTGAAGCAGGCGCTGCCCGCCATCGAGAAACTGGGCACGTTCGGCCCGGCGCAGCAGACCGCGCTCGCGCAGCTCGCCATCCAGTACTGCAACCAGATGGTGGACACGCCGGCGCTGCGCACCGCGTTCTTCGGCAGCGGGCTCAATCCGAACACCCAGGGCACCGCCACGTTTGGCAGCTCCGCCACGCCGAATACCGCGAATCGCGACCTCGTCATCACCGCGCTGATGACCAAGGGCAAGAACACGGGCCTCGAGTGGGATGCGACCGTGGACGGAATGATTCCCACGGAGATCGACCAACTCATCGACAAGCTGGTGAGTGGACCGACCGGCAGCTCCGCCAATGGAACCGCGACGGTGATGAAAGCAGCTTGCGGTGCCGTTCTCGGCAGCGGCACGACGCTGATTCAGTAAGGGAGATGAGCATGTACATCCTGAAGAAAAGCCCGCGCACGCTCGGCCTGGATGAGCCGATCCGGCACGAGAGCCACAAACGGCCGGTGACGCGGCGCGACTTCATCGCGCAGGGATTCAAGACCGGCCCCGCAGTGATCGCCGCGCCCGCTTTCCTGTCCATGCTCCTCAACGCGCAGAAGGCGGGCGCCATGTCGCCCGACCTCGAGGCCATGAAGGGGTTCTGCGCGATCCAGCCGGGCGCGGGCAAAGTACCGTTCATCTGCTTCGATCTGGCCGGTGGCGCGAACCTGAACGGGTCGGAGATCCTGATCGGGCAGAGCGGCAATCAGACCAACTTCCTCTCGACGCAGGGCTACGCCAAGCTGGGACTGCCGGGCAACATGACCCCGAATTCGCCCAACGCGGCCAGCGGCACCAACAACTTCATCAATACCGAATTCGGCACGGCCTGGCATTCGGATGGCGCCATCCTGCGCGGCATGCAGGCTTCCACCGCGGTCGGCACGCGCGCCAACGTGGCTGGTTTCCCGATCGCCGCCCGCTCGGAGAACGACACGGGCAACAATCCGCACAATCCGATGTACGGCATCAACAAGGTGGGCGCCGACGGCGAGCTGCTGACGCTCATCGGTTCGCAGAACACCGATTCCGGCGGCAACTCGATGTCGCCCGCATCGATGATGAATCCGGCGGTGCGCCCCACCAAGGTGGATCGCGCCAGCGACGTGACGGGCCTGGTCGACACGGGCGAGCTCAGCTCGCTGTTCACCAACGGCGACGATGCCATCGCGGTGCTCGAGTCGATGACGCGCCTGTCCCACTCGAAGGCGGATCTCGCGCAGACCCGGCTGCCGTCGACGGATGAGGAGGCGGTGCGCAAACTGGTGAAGTGCGGATACCTGAAGTCGACGTATCTCGCCGATCATTTCCGCGAGCCCGGCGATCTGAATCCGGACCTCGACGCCGACATCGTCGGCGCCACCGGCATCTTCACGGATGCCGAGTACCGCGCGGACGGCGAATTCCGCAAGACCGCGGCCATCATGAAAATGGTGATCAACGGACTCGCTGGCGCGGGAACCGTGACGATGGGCGGTTACGACTATCACGGCCAGGGCCGCAAC